>DBNV01000009.1:12101-21757 GCA_002299865.1 Desulfonatronaceae bacterium UBA663
GAGCTAATCTTGAGCTAATCTTCGTCTCGCGCCAGGATCATCTAAAGCTTACGTCAAGCAGATCAGCAAACAACATGACGTGTGCTTCTGGACACCAACCTGAAGAGCAAGGGCGGGGCAACCCCGTCCCTACAATACAATACGGATGTGCTTGTGCTCACGGAATACCTTTGGCAGGACTGACATGTCTTGGCGCCTGAAGCCTGCCGTTGAAAAAACCGGCCGGGCCTTTTTCAACGGCAGGCTGCTAGTCGAAATCGGCCAGAAGCGCTCCGACATGCACCCCCCCCAGGCTGGCATGCTTGTACTGCTCTCGGATCCTCCACAAAGCCTGCTGCAGTTGATCGCTGGCAATGCCGTTGCGTAAAGAGGTATAGGCTTCCATGAACGCGGCCAGGCTGTCGCAAATCTTGATCAACTCCCCGTCCTTGGGGTCGAAACGGTCCTGATTGTACGTGGTCTGCAACTGCTCCCACGCTACAGCCATGATCCCATCCTCCAGGATGACCGTGCTTGAAAATTCCGAGCCCACGGCCAACCCCAAGAAATAGGCCAGACGTTCGCCCAGGTCTGCGTGTCCGCCTTGTTGCAGAGGTCGGAAGACCCGTTTGTCCAGCTCTTTGAGTTCATATTCCCGGATCAGGTCGCCGATGCGGGCCACGGAACGCTTGACCGGGGAAATAATGTCTCTGGTCAACAATTCGGGCAGGTCGTGGACCAGGCCGGCGAAAAAATTGTTTTGCCGCCGTGCGGCGCACGCGCCCACGGCCATGCTGAAGAAGTAACTGAAGCAGGCCACGATGAACATGTGCCCGAGGACCGAGGTTTCCGGCACCCTGGGAGTCTGGGACCAACGGATCTGAAACCGCAGTTGGCCGCTTAAATGCGCCAGGCGGCCCAGGCTGCTCCCAGTGCCTTGCAGCAATTCGGACATGCCGGACAAATCCCGGTGCGTTTCCAGCTGCCCCTGGAAGCTCTCCTCAATCTCCTCCAGCTCGTCGTCATGGTCCTGCGCCCGCCTGATCAGATTAAACTCCCAGTTGCTGGCGTAGCTGTGGGCCGCGTCCAGGATGCGCCGGGCCAGATCACCTTCCTCGGGATGGTCCAGCCATTGTCTTAAGGCGTCCCAGAACTCCGGGCCCAGGCATTCCACACGAGGCTTGAGCTGCTCCAGAACCCAGTCGGTCAGTTGCCGGTAATGCGCCGGATTGGCCTTGATCTGATAGAATACCGGCGGTTTGATGTCCGTGATCACCAAGCGGTACAGATATTCGAAAACCCCTCCTTCCACGACCCTGGCGCCGATTTCCAAGCGTCGATCCAGGTCCATGTTCCGGGTGTTCAAATAGAGCAGCATCCAGGCCACGATCATTTTATGGGCCTGTTTGTCCACCTCCAAAAGCTCCTTGGGCCGGAGCTTATCGTTCCAGCGCTTCATGAACGAGCCGGAAAAAATAAGCTGCAAAAGGCTCTTGCGGAGATTGACCATCGTTTGTACTCCTTCAATTAAAATTTGGGGTCAGCACCGAGCCAGTCTGGAACTCACCGTCCGCCAGCTTGTCCAAATGACGCCTGCTGCTTTGCCAAGTCAACCATACGGAATTGTCACAACCATGCCCGAGACGTCGCACCAACCCCCGCAGCCCTTCTGGCCCGGGCTGCTGCCCTGGCAGGGACTTTTCTGCGCCTGGGTTCTGGGCCTTCTGGCCTGGCAGTGGCCCCTGCCCGCGACCCTGGCCCTGGCGATCTTTCTCTGGGCTTGGCTCGGACCCGGCCTGACAGCGCTTCAAGATCGCGGCAACCGCCTCACGCTCTTCCTGGCCGTCCCGGCCTTTGTCCTGGGCGTGGCCGTGATGCATCTAACCCATCCGGATCCCGCGCCGAATCCGGACCAGGTGGAGTTATTGGAAAAGAAACACCGCCAGGCCGCCCAAATCTCCGGAGTTGTCCGGCAGGTTCTGCCCCGGCCTGGTCAACGTCTGCAGCTTATCCTTGAGGACGTTGTTCTAAAGTGGGATGGACATGCGCCGTTGGCTCTGGAAGGAAGGCTGCTCTGGACCTGGCAGGACCCGACAGAGCGCCCCCGCCCGGGCCAAATGGTCCAAGCCGAGCTGCGCGTCAGGCCCATCCGCGGCATGGCCAATCCGGGCATGAACCGCACCGAGGATTACTGGGCCGGGCAAGGGGTGTATTCTCGGACGTTTTCCCAAGGCGAACGAGGGAACGTTCGTCTGGAGACAGGTGGCGCGTACACCGACAATCTGCGCGAGCATCTGCGCCAAAAAATCCTGGAGCGCACCCCCCCAGGACAGGGGCAAGCCATGCTTGTGGCTCTGCTCATGGGCGACCGCTTCCTGCTCCACCAGGACACCATGGACCTGATGAAGCGCACGACCCTGCTCCACAGCCTGGCCTTATCCGGGATGCACCTGGTCTACGTGGTCGCCCTGGGCTGGCTTCTAGCCCACGGAATCGGCCTGCTCGCCCCCGGGATTTATTTGCGTCTGCCCAGACCCAAACTGACCGTGATCATCAGCATTCCCCTGGTCTTGGGCTACCTCTGGCTGGGCCAGGCCGTGCCTTCGCTGTTGCGCGCGGCACTGATGTTCGCCTTCTGGGGCCTGCTTTTGCTCCTGGACCGCCAGCGGGTGCTTCTAGACGGTCTGTTTCTGGCCCTGCTCGTCATCCTGGCCCTCTCCCCCCTGATGGTGTTCGACTTAAGCCTGCAGCTCTCGGCCCTGGCCGTGGCTGGAATCGCCCTGGGCTGGCCTTTAGGAAGAGAAGCTCTCGCTTGGACCGGCAGGTCCTGGTGGCAAAAACTCCTGACCGCCGGGCTAGGCATCCTGGCCGTGAGCGTCGTGGCCACCCTGGCCCTGCTGCCGTTGCAAGCCTGGTTCTTCAGCCTGGTCAGCCCCCACCTCTATCTGAACGTTCTCTGGCTGCCCTTGCTGAGCATGGTGGTCTTCCCTCTGGGTTTCGGCGGTCTGATCATCCTCACGCTTCCCGGCGACGAAGCCGTGTCCGGGTTCCTGCTTGACGCGGCCTGCCGCGTGCTGGAAGCCATGCTCAGTGGATTGGTCCTGCTGGACCATGCCGGCATGCTGACCGTGGCCGTGCCGACCAGGCCCCTGTGGCCGCAGTTCATCGGTTACTGGATGGTGCTCCTGGGTGCGGCGGCATGGTGGCAGAACCCCAAAACCCTGCGTCCGGGAATCCTGACCCTGGCCCTGTTTTTACTCCTGCTCCCGGCAATAACCGGACTGGCCCGGGAGCAACGCCAGGAGGTGACACTACGCCTGCTGGACGTCGGGCAAGGGCAGGCCCTGCTTCTGGAAACCCCTGGAGGCAAGCGCTGGCTGGTGGACGGCGGAGGCTTCTGGGCCCGGGACTTCGACGTGGGCCGGGCCATTGTCACGCCGACCCTGACCCACGGCCGCCCGCCACGGCTGGACGGCGTGCTGCTGTCCCACGCCAGTACCGACCACTATCTCGGCTTGTTCTACCCACTGCGACATTTTCGGGTCGAGAAATATCTCTCCCAGGGCCGCGGACCAACGGGCCAGGACGGCGAGACATTGGAGAAGATCCTCGCCAGCCGGGGGCTGGATCAAATCGTACTGCGCAGGGGAGACGTCGTCTACCTGGATCGCAACCTGCTTCTGGAAGTGCTCCACCCTTGCGCCCGCTGGATCGACGCGGACAATGAGAACAACGCTTCCCTGGTGCTGCGCCTGCTCTGGCATGGACGGCCCTTGGCCCTGATCCCCGGCGATGCGGAACTGCCGGCCCTGGCCTCCCTGTTCCAAAACGAAGCGGATCTGCGCGCCGAGGTCCTGGTCCTCCCCCACCACGGCAGCCGGACCAGCCTTTCCCCCACCCTGTACGACCGGACCGCGCCCGATTTGGCCTTGGTCAGCACGGGCTACCTGGGCCGATTCAACTTTCCCCATCCGGAGATCACCCAAGCGCTGGCCGAGCAGGGCATTCCTCTCTTGAACACCGCAGACCACGGCGCGATCACGGTGCGTTGGAAAAACCCAGCAGCCGATTTTGAAGTGCGCACGGAGCGATGACAACCTAAGGCCCTCTCCGCCGCCGGCGCACCAGCTTCTCCAGCTCAATGGCCAAAAAGCTGGAAGCGGCGACCAGGGTGATGTACGCCCACCACTCCGCCGGGAAGGGCACCGTCCGGAACGGGCTGAAGCCGAACAGCGTTTCAGAGTACACGATCAACAGTTGCAGTCCCAGCGTAGCACCCGCGCCCACCAGGAGCCAACGGTTCGAAAACGGGCTCCTGGTGAACGCCGAGGTGGTCACCCACCGAGCAGTGCCTAGATAAGCCAACTGGACCATCACGATGGTGGTGAAGGCCACGGTCTGGGCCTGATCCAGCACAGTATCCGACGGGTTGCTGTGCGTGCCGCCGATAAACAACAAGAACATGGCGAACGCGGCACCCGCCGAAAGCACTGACACAATCGCCACCTTCCAGATAAACAAACGGTTGACCAGCCGCTCCGCCGGATCCCGGGGCGGCCGCTCCAAGATCCCCTTTTCCTTCGGCTCGTAGCTCAGCGGAATGGCGCAGGCCACAGCTATAATCAGGTTCACCCACAAAATCTGGATCGGTTCTAACGGCAGGCCTAAGGTGAACACCGGCACCAACGGCGCCAGCAGTACCGCGCCCAACATCACCAGCCCCTGGCCACCGTTGGTGGGCAGCAGATACAAGACCACCTTCCAGATGTTGTTGAAGACGTGCCGCCCTTCCTCCACGGCCCGGACGATGCTGGCGAAGTTGTCATCGGCCAGCACCATGTCCGACGCTTCCTTGGACACCTGGGTGCCGGTGATGCCCATAGCAATGCCGATATCGGCGGCGGAGAGCGCCGGGGCGTCGTTCACCCCGTCTCCGGTCACCGCCACCACATGGCCGCGCCGCTTGAGCTGCTGCACGATCCGGTACTTGTGCTCCGGGGCCACCCGGGCGTACACTGAGACCGACTCCACCACGTCATAGAGTTCGTCGTCGGTCATGACCTCAATTTCAGACCCGGCCACCGCCCGCGTCTCACCCAACCCGATCTGCAGTTGCGTGGCGATCGCCTTGGCGGTATGGGCGTGGTCGCCGGTGATCATCACCACCCGGATGCCGGCCCGGGCACAGTCCCCCACCGCCGCCACGGCTTCCTCCCGCGGCGGGTCGATCATCCCCTGCAATCCCAGAAAGACCAAGCCCTTAAGATCGTCGGCGGTGATGGACGTCACCTCCCCGGGCACCCGCTTGACGGCCAGGCCCAAGACCCGCAGAGCGTTGGCCGCCATGTTTTCCACCTCACCGGTGATCCGCTCGGAGTCCAGGTCGGTGGTGATGCCGTTTTCCTGTTGACTGACACACATAGCCACAACGCGCTCGGGCGAACCCTTGACGTAGATCGCGTTCCCCTGGTCTTCGCGCACCAACACGGCCATATACTGCAGTTCCGAGTCAAAAGGGATCTCGTCCAGGCGCTCGCCGCCCTCGTCAATCCCCGCCTTTATTGCCGCCACCACCAGCGCCCCCTCGGTGGGGTCGCCGATGATGGTGTACCCGCCGTTGCCGTCGTCTCCGCCCGCGCCCCGACTCAGGACGGCATCGTTGCACAGCCGCCCGGCGCGCAATGTCTCAAACAGATCGGACGCCTGTTCCGCGGGCCGTGCAACAGCTTTTTCGTCTTCGGTCCTGAACTCGCCCTGAGGCTCATAACCCACACCGGTGACCACGTAACTCCGTCCGCCCGCGAACACCTTGCGCACCGTCATCTCGTTCCTGGTCAGGGTACCGGTTTTGTCGGAACAGATCACCGTGGCGCACCCCAGGGTTTCCACAGCGGGCAACCGGCGGATCAGGGCGTTTTTGCGGGCCATGGACGTGACCCCCAGGGAAAACGCGGCCATCAGGGCCGCCGGGAGGCCTTCGGGCACCATGGCCACGATCATGCTCACCGAAGCCAAAAATATGAACCCAAGGTCGTACCCCAGGTGCAGGCCGAACGCGAAGTTCACGGCACCGAGCGTAAAGATAGCGATCACGATCACCTTGGTGAACTCGCTGATCTTGCGTAGAATGGGCGGGGTCGGCTTTTTCGTGCCGGTGATGATTCCTGAGATCTTGCCCATCTCGGTTCGCGGTCCCGTGGCCGTGACCACGCCCCGCCCTACGCCGCGAGCCGCAAATGTGCCGCTGAAAGCCATATTCCGCTGGTCGCCCAGGGACAGGTGCTCGTGGTCGCCCAGGGGCTCAAAACGCTTGCTGGTGGGCACTGATTCCCCGGTGAGCATGGCTTCGTCCAGCGCCAGGTTCTTGCCGGTGAGCAGGCGCAGGTCCGCGGGTACGCGGTCGCCCGCCTCCAGCAGGACCACGTCGCCGGGCGCCAGGTTGCGGGTGGACACCGTCTGGGTCTCGCCGTCCCGCAGGACCCGGCACTGGGGGACCATCATCTGCCGCAGGGCGCTGATGGCGCCTTCAGCCTTGCCCTCCTGGATAAAGCCGATGATCACCGTGGCCAGCACCACCGCTAGGATCACCCAGGTATCCAAGTGCTTGCCCAGTCCGAATGTCACCACCGCTGCCACCATCAGCACGTAGAGCAGCGGATTGTGAAACTGCAGCAGGAACCGGACCAGCGGCCCGCGCGTCTTCAGTTCCAACTCGTTTAGGCCGTATTCCCGCAGGCGCCGGGAGACCTCATCCTTGGAGAGCCCCTGGGTACTGGTATTCAGTTTGTCCAGCGTCTCCTCCACGGAGAGCACGTAGTAATTCGTCTTCTTGTCAGTCATCCCCGACCCCCCAGCCAGTCAATACCATGAATACCATCAGAATTACCATGGACCACATGACAACACTTCAGCGCCTTTTGAAATTGCGTGGCGAAAATCCAGATGACTACGGCGGCCATCATGCAAAAGTTGAGCAGGATATCCAAACTCGCCCCTTGCGTAAAGTGCCGTGGGCAATCTATACACGACGTCGAAAATCCTTCCTGCATTTTCGACGTCCCCCCGCATCCCCCCTCAATTATCCAACCGAATATCCTTGCCCTCCTTAAGCCGCTTCATGGTCCGCACGGCACACATCTTGCCGCACATGGAGCAGGAGTCCTCGTGGTGCGGACGGGAGGAGGCGCGGTAGGCGCGGGCTTTTTCCGGGTCCAGGGCCAGGTTGAACATGGCTTCCCAGTCCAAATCGGCGCGGGCCTTGGACATTTTGTCGTCCCAGTCCCGAGCGCCCGGCAGGCCTTTGGCGATGTCCGCAGCGTGGGCCGCGATGCGGGCGGCCATGATCCCCTCCTTCATATCCTCCAGGGTGGGCAGCCGGAGGTGTTCGGCCGGGGTGACGTAGCAGAGGAAGTCCGCTCCGGCGGCTGCGGCCACGGCTCCGCCGATGGCGCTGGTGATGTGGTCGTAGCCTGGGGCCACGTCCGTGACCAGGGGGCCCAGGACGTAGAAAGGCGCGCCGTGGCAGAGCCGTTTTTCCAGAACTATGTTCGCGGCGATTTCGTTCAGAGCCATGTGCCCGGGACCCTCGATCATCACCTGGACGTTGCGCTCCCAGGCCCGCTTGGTCAGCTCGCCCAGGACGATCATTTCCTGGATCTGGACCGCGTCCGTGGCGTCGTGCAGCGATCCAGGGCGGCAGCCGTCGCCCAGGCTCAAGGTCACGTCGTGCCTCGCGCAGATGTCCAAAAGCCGGTCAAAGTGCGCATAGAACGGGTTCTCGGTGTCGTTTGCCTTCATCCAGGCGTAGAGCAGGGAGCCGCCTCGGGAAACCAGGGAGGTCAGGCGATTCGTCTTTTCGATCCGCTCCGCCGTCAATCGGTTCAGACCGCAGTGGATGGTCAGGAAGTCCACGCCGTCGTCCACGTGGACCTGGACCACGTCGAAGAACTCGTCCGCGCTGATGTCGGACAGGTTTTTGTCGTAAAAGCCCACGGCGTCGTAAATGGGCACCGTGCCGATCATGGCCGTGGATTCGGCGATCAGGGCTTGACGAAACTCGCGGGTCTTGCCAAAGCAGCTTAAGTCCATGATCGCCTCGGTTCCCAGGCGCAAGGCATGGCGAACCTTTTCCATTTCCAGGGCTATGTCGCAAGCATCCTTGGAAATACCCAGATTGACGTTGATCTTGGTGCGCAGACCCCGCCCGATGCCCTCAGGGTCCAGGCGGGCATGATTCTTGTTGGCCGGGATGATCACCTCGCCGACGGCCATGCGTTCCATCAAGGTTTCCATGGCCAAGTTCTCCTTGGCCGCCACGGCGCGCATCTGCTCCGTGACAATGCCCCGCCGGGCCGCATCCATCTGGGTTGTCCAACTCATGACTTGGCCTCCTGCATGGCCTTGCGCAGGGTCTGGATCTGTCCAGAGATGTCCTGATTGCCGACGATTTCCGTGATCATGGCCACGCAGGCCGCACCCCGGCGGACCACTTCCCTGATGTTGCGCTCCTTAATTCCGCCAATGGCCACGAAGGGGATGGACAGATTGGCCGTGACCCATGCCAGGTATTCCAGGCCCACCGGGGCACAGACATCCTTCTTGGTCTTGGTGGCGAAGATCGGCCCTACGCCGATGTAGTCCGCTCCGGCCGCCACCGCAGCCTGGGCTTGGTCCGGGGAGTGGGTGGACAGGCCGATGATCTTGCCCGGCCCGAGCAGGCGGCGAACCACCGGCACCGGCAGGTCGTCCTGGCCCACGTGTACCCCGTCCGCGTCCACGGCCTGGGCCACGGCCACGTCGTCGTTGACCAGAAACAGGGCCCCGGCCTGGCGGGTCAACTCCCGGAGGGCCGCGCACTCCTCAAGTTTGACCCGCCCGGGCTTGTCCTTTTCCCGGTACTGAATCAGCCTGATTCCAGCGTCCAACATGGCCCGGACCACATCCAGGTTGGAGCGGCCCAGGGAGTGTTCCTGGCTGGTCAGGCAGTAGATGTCGATGTCTTGCAGGGGATTGTTCATGGAGTGCTCTTTCTTGAAGGGTTTGCTGTGTGCAGAAAATGAAAAAGCACCGCGTCGGCCTGCTTGGCCGCAGCCAAGGCCACCAGGGGGGCTAAGGGGGGGGTGTTCGGGCAGACGGCGGTTTGTTCGTCGCCGACAAGGAAAAAATTGGCTCGGAGGCGTCTGACGCGGATGCGGTCCGCATCGCCGCATCCGGCAATGCCCGAGGCGGCCACAAACAGGGCTGCGGTGGGGAGCATGGCCTCGGCGAGCAGCTTTTTTACAGACGGATCATCCACGCATTCCAGCACGGCATCGCAGCCGGCGAAAAGCCGGCGCACATTCCGAGGGCAGATCGTTGTTGCGTGCAGTTCCATCTTTAGGTCCGGATTGATCCGCAGCAAATTAGCTGCCAGGGCCACGACCTTGGGTAGGCCGACCTGGTCCGGGAAGAAAAACTGCCGATTCAGGTTGGAGAATTCCACCCGGTCGAAATCCACGAGCACGAAGCGCTTAAACCCGGCCCGCACCAGGAAATGCGCACAGTTGGAGCCCAGCCCGCCGGCCCCGGCAATGCCGATGCGCACCTGCTGCAGACGGGCCAGGGCGTCTGGACCGATGTGTTGAGCAATGCCCTTTTCGGTGCTGTTCATGATTCCAGCAAATTTTAGCCGATCGGCG
>DBNV01000009.1:22091-31200 GCA_002299865.1 Desulfonatronaceae bacterium UBA663
TCTCAAAAGGGCTGCCAGTCCTTAAACACCGGCTGAAAACCCCTGCCCCGAAGCATGGCGGCGATTTCGGCCACGCTGCGGTTGTCGGCCACCTCGAACTGCGGCGTTCCGGTCTTGGTCGCCCCGTGTCCGCCCACTGAGGTGGACACGCCGGCGGAAAGACGGGTCACGCCCAAGGGCAGAAGGTTTTCGCGCATGGTCGGGGACTCCCTGGTGGACAGGGTAATCCCGGCCCGGGGCAGGTAAAGCCTTTGGGCCAGCAGGATCTGGGTCAGCACCCGGTCCGAAACCGGCTCGTCAGGCTGCCAGCCACCGGCGTGGGGCCGCATTCTGGGCAGGGACAGGCCGATTTCCGTGCCAGGATACCGATCCTGCAGCCAGCGGGCGTGCATGGCGGTCCAAAAAGCATCCAGGCGCCAGTCTCCCAGCCCGTACAAGGCGCTGACGTTCACCCAGCGCATCCCGGCGGCGCAACCGCGCTCGGGTGCGTCCAGGCGGAAAGCGTAGTCCCTCTTGGGGCCGCTGGGATGCAAACGGGCATAGCGGTCCTGGTCATACGTTTCCTGGTAAATGGTCAGGCCCTCGGCCCCGGCCGCGATGAGCCGGACGTATTCCTGTGTGGTCAGGGCGTAGATTTCCAGGATCAGGCTGGGAAAGTAGCCCCGCAAAACGCCTAGACAGCCTTCCAGGTATTCGAGCGTGGCCTTGTGCCGAGCATCGCCGGTGAGCAAAAGGACCTGCTTCAGGTCCGTGGCGGCGAGGGCCTCGGCCTCGGCGCGGACCTCGTCCAGGGACAGCTGCCGGCGCGGCCCTGCTTGAGCTGCGTTAAAGCCGCAGTAGAGACAGCGGTTCACGCAGAAGTCCGAGACATAGAGCGGGGTGAAGAGCTGTACGGCGCGCCCGAATTGGCGCAGGGTGACCTGGGCGGCCCGCCGGGCCAGGTCTTCCAGCATGTTTCCGGCCGCAGGCGAGAGCAGGGCCAGCAGGTCCTCCGGTCTGAGGCGGTCCTTGTTCAGGGCCCGGATTACGTCCTGGCGTTGGCATCCCTGGATGGCCTTGGCTATGTCCAGGCCGGCGTAGGCGTTCATGACTTCGGCAAAGCTCACGCGCCGTCTCCCCCCAAAAAGCCGGTCAGCGGCGAGGATGCGTCGGCCCGCATCCGCTGCGCACCGGGCCCGGCCAGGAATCCTAGCCGACCGGCTCGCACTGCTTCCCCAAAGGCCCGGGCCATGGTCACGGGATCATTGGCCGTGGCAATGGCCGTGTTCACCAGCACCGCGTCCGCGCCCATTTCCATGGCCTCGCAGGCATGGGAGGGCAGGCCCAGCCCGGCGTCCACGATGATCGGCAGGTCGATTTCCTCGATCAGGATCCGGATCATCTCCCTGGTTTGCAGGCCGCGATTGGTGCCGATGGGCGCGCCCAGGGGCATCACTGCCGCAGCCCCCGCGGAAACCAGGTCGCGGGCCACGTACAGGTCCGCGTTGACGTAGGGCAGGACCACAAAACCTTCGGCGGCCAGGGTTTCCGTGGCGCGCACCGTAGCGTATCCGTCCGGAAGCAGGTAGTTGTTGTCCGCGATGACCTCAATCTTGATCCAATCCCCGCAGCCCATGGCCCTGGCCAGCCGGGCGATGCGCACGGCCTCGTTTGCAGTGCGCGCGCCGGAGGTATTGGGCAGCAGGCGCATGGTTCTGGGAATGTGGTCCATGACGTTGCCCGTATGAGCGTCCGGATCCACCCGCCGCAGAGCCACAGTGATCACCTCGGCGCCGGAGGCCGCGCAGACGTCCGGAATCAACGCATCGTCGCCGTACTTGCCCGTACCGAGGAACAGACGACTGCCCAGACGCTTCCCGCGGATCTCGAACAGGTCTTCCGGTATTTCCCGCATCAGCCCCCTCCCACGAACTGCAGCAGCTCCAGCCGATCATCCTCCTGGAGCTTGGTTTCCTGAAATTGGTCGCCGGGCACGATCTTCCGGTTCAACTCGGCCACGACCCGGGACGGGTCCAGCTTCTTAGCCTCAATCAGTTTCTGGATCGTGGTCCCCAAAGAGATGTCTTCCGGCTTGCCGTTGATGATCACATGCATGTGTTGCCTCGTTGCGCAAAGGATATGGAACGACTCCGGGCATGCGGCTCGTGGCCGGTGCGCCCGGTGCAACCGGTGCGAGAAGGCAAATAAAAAACGCCTTTTCGGAACCTGACGTGAAGCTCTGCGGTCCGAAAAGGCGATCTGCGCGGTGCTTCCCTACGACGGCATAATCCGTGTCAGGTTCCAAGGGTCGGGGTCCTGTCAACCCCCTCTCAGCCTTGCGGCTCCCCCAGCAATGAAAAACGATTAGCGGAAACGGGAAAAACTGTCAAGACGGTACACCTCCCAGCGCAATATGGTCTGCATTGGCTGTTGGGTTGCGCGTCGCGGTTTATTACCTGAAGATCTCATGAACAGGTGATCATCGCGACTGTTCTTCTTTTGTTTTTACCCTTGCTGGATAAGCCCTCCCTGCTGGTCTGCGTCCATGCGGGCTTGAGCTGCATCGCGGAGGCGGACTCGCCCTTTTCCTGTGAAATCGACGGCAAGGTCTGTCCACCCGAATTGTTCTATCTGATGCTGGATGACCTAATGCTCATGGCTTCCGATGGATCTTTTGACTCTTCTGGCTCACCGGGCGGCTTAAGCGTCTCCGGGCCTGAACCTGGCCGCCAGGTAAATGAACGGGGTGTCCAAAAAGGCGACCAGCATCTTGATGAGGTAGGTGCTGACCACAATTTGGATCCAGACGTTTATGGGGAAGATTCCCCAGAAGGCGATGGTGCAGAAGATTACCGTGTCCAGCAACTGGCTGGTCATGGTGCTGGCGTTGTTGCGCAGCCAGAGGTGTCTGTCTTTGGTGCGCGCCTTCCAGAAGTGAAAAGCCCAGATATCGTGCCACTGCGAGACGAGATAGGCGACCATGCTGGCCAGGACCACCCGAGGCAGGACGCCGAACACGGCCTCCAGGTGCGGCTGGGCGAAATCCGCCTCAGAGGGAACAAAAAGCAAAGCGATCTGCATGTAGACCACAGTCAGAACCAAGCTTAACAAGCCGAGCATAACGGCTTTTTTGGCCTCTTCCTTGCCGTAGTGCTCGCTTAAGAGGTCCGTGGAGAAAAAGACCATCGCGTACAGAATGTTGCCCAAAGTAGGTGGTCAGGCCGAAAAGCTCGATGGTCTTCAAGACCTGAATATTGCACAGGATCAGGTTGAAGACGATCAGCGCGAACAACCCCTGCTTGCCGAAAAAACGGAAAATAACCAGAACCATGGTCAGGTTCAGAATGGCAAACCCGAGCCAAAGCAATTCATTCATGAATATTCTTGGCGGCAGAGGTAGTTATGGCTTAAGGCATTGAGCCAGTTGGACATGCTTGGAATCAAAAAAAAGCACGGACCAGATGCGTTTTAGTCCGTGCTTTCAAGGAAGCCGGGCACCCACGGGCCACTGTTGCCGCTGCTCCCTTTCGGGCCTGACGGGATTGGCAGCACCCATGCCGCCCGGCTTCCCCTGCGAAACGGCACATGGCGGAGAGGGCGGGATTTGAACCCGCGACACCTGTTTAAGGTGTACACGATTTCCAATCGTGCTCCTTCGGCCGCTCGGACACCTCTCCGCGTGAATTGATGAGCGTTACTGGGAAAAAAAACTTTTGACAAGCCTATTCCGGGTGCTTTGCCGAGGGTAAAAACGTCGCGTCCCGCAACCTGATTTCGGCCCTCACCCGGGAAAGCCGCCGCGACGCAGGGCCAGCCCACGGGCCCAGCCCCACGACCACGGCGAGGATGACGATGATCAGCGCCGGGAACAAATTTTCCTGTAGGGGCGAAAAATTTTTCGCCCCTACACTGATGATGATTGCTGGCGTTCCAGATAATCAGAAAGAATAATCGCTGCGGCCTGTTGATCAAGGGCTTCGAGTTGTTTTTTCCCGCGCAGCCGGGCTTGGCGCAGCTGCTCCTCCGCCGCTTTTGAACTCAGGGCTTCGTTCTCAAAGTGAATCGGAACGTTTACCCGCCGCGCCAAGCTCGCGGCAAAATTGCGCACCTGCCTGGTGGCTTCGGTTTCCTGGCCGTCTAGGCCCAGAGGCAGGCCCAGGACAACAGCCTGGACGTTCTCCTTGGCAATGATCGCCAGCACTTCCGTGAACAACCGTTCCCGGGTGGTCCTGGTCAGGGTGGCGTAAGGGTGGGCTAAAAGTCCCAATCCGTCGCTTAAGGCCAGGCCCACCCGTTTCGTGCCGTAGTCGATACCCAGCAGTCGCATCGCGTGGTGCTTCTCAACCGCCTAGATCCTGGCCACCCCGGAGTCCCTGGCCGCCTGCTCCACCCGCTCGGCCACGGCCTGAGCCACGCCGGGGAAGAAGACGCTGGGAATGATCACGCCCCGGGCCAGTTGCTCGTCGTCCACGCAGTCAGCGATGGCCTGGGCTGCGGCGATCTTCATGGCCTCGTTGATGTCCGAGGCCCGGCAGTCCAGAGCACCCCGGAAAATACCTGGAAAACAGAGTACGTTATTGATCTGGTTGGGGTAGTCGGAGCGGCCCGTGGCGATGAGGCAGTCCAGATCGGCGACTTCCTCGGGCAGGATTTCCGGGATGGGGTTGGCCATGGCGAAGATGATCGGCTTGGGGGCCATCCTCAGAACGTCTTCACGTTTGAGAGCGCCGGGGCCGGAGACGCCCAGGAATACGTCCGCGCCCTTGATCACGTCGGCCAGGGTTCCCTGCTCGTTGTTCGGATTGAAGATCTTGGCGCACTCCTCCTTGACCTGGTTCATGCCCTGGGTGCGGCCCCGGTAGATGGCGCCGGATCGATCGCAGGGAATGATGGTGCGCACGCCAGCGTTGGCGAACATTTTGGCGCAGGCCACGCCGGCCGCGCCGAAGCCGTTGACCACCACGCGCAGATCTTCGATTTTCTTCCCGGTCAATTTCAAGGCGTTGAGCAGGGCGGCCAGGGCCACGACTGCGGTACCGTGCTGGTCGTCGTGGAACACGGGGATGTCTAGGCGCTTCTTGAGTTCCTCTTCCACGACGAAGCAGGCCGGGGCCGCCACGTCCTCAAGATTCACGCCGCCGAAGGTGGGAGCCACTTTCTCCACGAAGTCGATCAGTTCCTCGGGCGTCTTGGTCTGCACGCACAGGGGAAAGGCGTCCACTTCGCCGAAGACCTTGAACAGCACGGCCTTGCCTTCCATGACCGGCATGGCCGCCAGGGGGCCGATGTTGCCCAGGCCGAGCACGGCCGTGCCGTCGGAGATTACGGCCACGCAGTTCTTGCGGATGGTCAGGTCAAAGGCCCGTTGCGGATCCTTGTGGATGACCCGGCAGACGCGGGCTACGCCCGGGGTGTAGGCCATGGCCAGTTCATCGGCGTTGCCCACCGAGGACGTGGGCGTAACTTCCAGTTTGCCGCCCTCGTGAATGGCCATGGTCGTGTCAAAGGCGCTGGACTCGAGAATGCCCGGCAGGGCCTGGATCGCCGCGATCACTTTTTCGCCGTGCTCCACGGACGTGGCGTAAAACTCCAGGGTGAGGTCCTCGGTGGTCATGTCCTCGCCTTCGCGGACGAACTGCACCACCCGCGCGCCGGCCTTGCCCAGGGCTTCCAGTAAACTGACCCGATTTTCCTGGCTTTTTCCCAGGGTCAGAAAAACAGTGAAGCTGTAACTTGCGGAAAAATGCGTACTCATCATACAGTTCCTTCTAGGCGGTTCCTTCTAGGGAATGTTGGGGATGTTTACATTGCAGAATCCGGTCTCGAACCTTGCGTTTCCAGTCCTTGCCCACCGCCAGTTCGACCAGGTGCTCCACGGCGTGCAGTATTTCCCGACGTTCTCCCAGTTCCTTCAAACACCGGGTCAGGCCGATGCGGCAGGAGGGGCAGCCCACCAGAATCGGCCCGAAGGACGTTTCATGGGCGATGTCCTCGCGGAGCTGGTCGATTTTGCGACGGCGCAGCTTGTTGTAAATAGCCGGGGATGTCATGGCGCCCAGACCGCTTTCTCCGCAGCAGTGCGGACTGATGCGCACCGGGGCGTTCAGATGTAGGCCCAATGCCTTGGCGTAGACCTGTCCGGCCTTGGTCCCGTCCACGCCGGACCATTCGCTGTGACAAGAGGCATGGTAAAGAATTTCGCCGTGGGCCGAAACCCGTGGGGGCGAGAGGTGCTTGGTGCGCTGTAGCGCAAATTGCAGCGCGTCCTGCTGGATCAGAGTCCCGTTTACGGCGGGGAGATTATAGTCGCGCAGTCCCTCGCGGCACGACCCGCAGGCCGTGATCAGACGCGAGACGGCGAATCCCTGTCTGCGGGCTTTGTTCAGAAGGCTTTGCAGGGCCGCGATGTTTCGTTCCCGGTTGGCCGAAAACGCCTTTTCGCAGCCGCCGGCCAGCAGGGGATAGCCGCAGCACAGATGGCTCTCCGGAACGATCACCTGGCAGTCGGCCTCCAGCAGCAGCCAGATGGTGGCCAGCCCGATGGTCCGAAAAAACAGCCCGGTGCCGCAGCCCGGAAAATAGAGCACGGCTTCCTTGTCCTGGATCGGTCGGCGGTCTTCGGATGGCGTGAAAAAAGCGCCCTTGTGCAACTGCAGGGTCTCGGCCAAGTTATGCAGTTCCAGACTCGGCCCTTGTCCCTGCAAAAACGGACTTTGGGCGCGTCGCCGCCAGACCGAGGGAATCAAGCCCACAGCCTTGTTTTGAAGATTCTGGGCCACGGCCAGGAATTTCGCCGCCCTTGGCAGACGACCGGCCGGGGCTTCGGCCAGGTAGTTCAAAAGCCGGGTCTTGAAGGGGTGTCCGTCTGCGCCCTTGCCCTGCAAATACCCCCGCAGTTCCAGAATCACGCCGGGCGTGTTGATCTTCACGGGACAAGCGGCCATGCACTTGCCGCAGCTCGTGCAGTGTTCCATCAACCATCCCAGTTCCTTAAGCAGTTCCGGATCAGGCTGTCCGGACTGGAGTTGGGTGTAGAACACCGCCTCGATGATCGCGCCCAGGCTGAGGTTCTTGTTCCGGGGGTGGAAGAGCAGGCCTTTTTCCGGCAGGTACATAGGGCAGACCTGCTTGCACTTGCCGCAACGCGAACAGGTCTGGATATTGGTCAGCAGGCGGATCAGCCGGTCCCGTTCGGGCAGCCCGCTGTGGCGCAGGTCCTGGATCAGCCGGTTGAAGGAAAAGGTGTAGGGCGACTGGGGCAGTTGGCGGCGGACCAGTTTTCCCGGATTGATGATGTTCTTCGGGTCGACTTTGGCCTTGTAGTCTTTCAGGGCCTGGATCTTATCCTCCTGCAGGTAGGCGATCTTGGTGATGCCGATGCCGTGCTCCCCGGACACCGCGCCCTTCAGGTCGAGGACCTTCTTAAAGACCTCGGCCGCAGCCTCCTCTGCCTGACGCAGCATGTTCGGGTCATTGGAGTTGACCGGGATGTTCACGTGACAGTTGCCGTCGCCGGCATGCATGTGGTTGGCCACGATGACCCGGGTTCCCCGCATGGTGGTCAGGATTTTCTCCATTTGATCCCGCAGGTCGGGATAGCGGGAGCGCAGGTCCTGAAAGAAGAATTGGATCTGGACCTCAAACTCCTGGTCCGAAAGATCCTTGGCCGTGATCTCCCCCTTGAGGATGCGGGCCGTGTAATCCACTTCCATCTCGATGAATTCGTCCTGCACGTCCACGTCCGGCAGCTCGGAAATTTCCCGCAGGGCCTTGCGATAGGCCTTGGCCAGGTAGCGCAGGTTCAGGTTTTCCAGGAAGTCGGAGAACTCCGGAATGACCTTCAAGGGGATGACGATGTCCTCGTTGAGTTTGAAACCGCTGGTACGCCTGGTGATGGCGCTCAGCCGGTGCCGGTCCTCCCAGAAGATTTCAGCCTGGTGGGCGTCCTCGGCCGCGAATACGTCCACGTTTTCATAGGGACCAATAATGTCCACCACCGAGTCCACGGCGCTGTTCAGGGCCGTCTCGTCGTCGGAATCCATCTGCACCAGGAGCACGGAAATGGGTTCACCCTCGTAGCGGACGGATTTCTTCCGGTACTCAATGGCCTGGACGTATTTGGAGCCGAATTCCTCCAAGGCGGACATCTTTACCAGGTCGCCCTGGTCCCGGATGGTGTCGCGCAGGGTCACCAAGTCGTTGATCACCAGCATGGCCGAGTGCATGGAGCGGCCGAAGAATTCCAGACACAGGGTGCGGGAAAAGACCGGCCGGGGATAGATGGCGAAGCAGGCCTCGGTGATGATTCCGTCCACACCCTCCTTTTGAATGCCGGGCAGGCCGCTCAGGTATTTGTTGGAGACGTCCTTGCCCAGATTGGGGCCGCGGATGTCGCCGCCCTGCAGGGTAATGGTTTCCCGAACCTGTCCCTCCTCGTTCAGGATGTCGAACACCGCTGCTTCCTGGGGCAGGATCTTGTGGCGGGGATGGTTCCTGCGGCGAACATCAATGGTCCGTCCGTCGGGCAGAACCATGACGTAGCTCAGGATGTTGTCCAGGGTTGAGCCGTATTCAAAGGCGGAAGGACCGCCGGCGTTTTCGGAGATGTTGCCGCCCAAGGACGAAGCGGCCTTGGAAGCCGGATCCACGGTGAACAGCAGGTTCTGTTTGGCCGCCGCCTGAATGGCGTGCAGAGTGATCACTCCGGCCTGGGCGCACAGGATCAGGGATTTTGCGTCAATGCTTTGAATCCGCTTCATCCGGCTAAGACTTAAAATCACCGTGCGCTTGCCCGTCGGGATGGCCCCGCCGGTCAGGCCAGAACCGCCACCCCGGGGCACGATGGCAAAGCCCATCTTATTGGCCAGCCTCACGATGCATTGCACCTGCGCGGTGTTTTCCGGGGCAAGCACCAGCATGGGAAGTTCCAGGCGCAGATCCGTGGCGTCCGTAGAGCATTCCACCAGAGAGTTGGGCCGGTCGCAGATGCATTCAGCGGGCAGGCACGCGGTAAGACGATCGAGCAGCTCGGCCTTGAATTTCTGGTCCGCGTCATACTCCAGCCAGAATTTTTTCAGGGCCTGCTCCAGTGCCTCGGCATATTCCGGTGCCAGGGACGGAGCCTGGGCTG
>DBNV01000030.1 GCA_002299865.1 Desulfonatronaceae bacterium UBA663
AAAGAGCTTTCCGCAAACGATAACCAGGCCGCGAGAGAAAATAAGCGCATTGAGTTCATTCAGGACACACTTATGCTCTGGCATGGCTTGGCCTCTTCCCGTGGATGGCGGGACGACGCGGCAAGGCAACTGTGGGATGAACATGTCGCCAAGTTGTCCGGACACAAGGCCCCTGAAGAAATCGGCGAGGAATCTTCAGGTCCAGAGCGCAAGAAGAAGCAAAAGGAGAATCGAGAAAAACTCCATGATGTGGCGAAGGCGCTGGCCCAGGATGTGACTCTGCGGAACACTCTCCGCGATGCATGGAATAACCGATGGAAAGATGACGACGAGCGGTGGAAAAAACAGCTTCGCTGGTTCAAGGATTGGGTCCTCCCACGTGGAAAACACGCCAGTGACCCGACCATTCGCAAGGTCGGCGGACTCTCCCTTCCCCGCCTTGCCACGCTGACCGAGTTCCGCCGCAAAGTTCAGGTGGGATTTTTCACTCGTCTTCATCCCGCTGGTACGAAGACCGAAACCAAAGAACAGTTTGGGCAGAGCACCTTGGACGCCCTGGAACATTTACGCGAGCAGCGCGTCAAGCAACTTGCCAGTCGCATAGCCGAGGCGGCGCTCGGTATCGGACGGATGAGGCGGCCCATGGGAGGCAAGGACCCCAAACGCCCAGACGTCCGCGTAGACGAGCCATGCCACGCCATCGTCATCGAAGACCTCACCCACTACCGGCCGGAGGAAACTCGTACTCGGCGGGAAAATCGTCAACTCATGACCTGGTCGTCCTCGAAGGTCAAGAAGTACCTGGCCGAAGCCTGCCAACTCCACGGCCTGCACCTCCGCGAAGTCTCGGCGAGCTACACGTCGCGCCAGGACTCCCGCACAGGAGCTCCGGGCATCCGCTGTCAGGATGTGCCCGTCGATGAATTCATGCGGTCGCCGTTCTGGAGGAAGCAGGTTAAGCAAGCAGAGGCGAAGCAGTCCAAGAACAACGGCGACGCACGTGAGCGGTTTCTCTGTGACCTGAACGCAATGTGGAAAGACAAGACTGTAGCTGATTGGGAGAAGGCCGGGGTTATCCGTGTTCCAGTAAGAGGGGGCGAGATATTTGTTTCGGCCAGCCGGGACTCCCAGGGAGCGAAGAGCCTTCAAGCCGACCTGAACGCCGCCGCCAACATCGGCCTGCGAGCGCTTACTGACCCGGACTGGCCGGGAAAGTGGTGGTATGTGCCATGCGATCCAGCCAGCTTCAAACCGACCCCTGACAAGGTAAAAGGTAGTGCCGCGATCAACCTGGACATGCCACTCAAAGATGCGTCGGTCGTCAGCGGGGACGTAACCAGGAAGAAAGCCAGGAAGGCCAAGTCACAGTCCAAAGAGGTTGTTAACCTCTGGCGAGATGTCTCATCACGGGAGGTTTCGACAACGGACGTGGCGTGGGAAGTCTATTCCGCCTATCAGAATCAAGTGCAGGCTCGAGTGGTCGATATCCTTCGCAGATCCGCGTGCCCAAAAAATAACCGGGAGAAACAATAATGATGACCACTCCGTGGCCGGGAGCCTACTATGGATGAGAGCCTTTGGCCGGCCCGGAATGTGGCCGAACATGCCTATTGCCCGCGTCTTTTCTATTTGATGCAGGTCGAGGGCGTCTTCGTTCCGAGCAGCGACACGGAGAAAGGGGTGGCTGTCCACCGACGTGTGGATAAACCCAGCGCCGCTCATGAGAAGCCGGATGCAAGCGAGATTGATCCCGAACGGCCGAAGGTCGTTCGAAGCCTGGTCCTGACAAGCGATTCGCTCCGGCTCACCGCGACGTTGGACTTGGCGGAGATATCGGGTCAAGCCGCCGTGCCAGTCGAATACCGCAAAGGACGTCCCAAGCACGTTGCGGTGGGGCCGCCTGCCGATGATTGCGGCGAAATGGAGCAACCCCCGCTTTCACATCCGGAGGCGTGGCCCACGGACCGTGTCCAAGTGGGCCTGCAAGCCATCCTTCTCGAAAGCGCCGGCTATGCGGTTCCTGAAGCGGTCATCTACTACGCCGGGGAGAAGCTTCGTCTCAGAATCACTGTCGATGATGCTCTCAAGGCCGAAGCCTTGCTGACCCTGGACAACGCGAAACAATGCGCCGAAGGTCCACGGCCTCTCCCGTTGGTCAATGATCCGCGCTGTCCGCGGTGCTCGCTTCAGCCGATATGCCTGCCGGACGAGGTCAATCACCAGCGTGCTCAATCTTCAAGTGACGAACTGACCCCGAGAAAGATCTGGCCGCCGCGCGATGACGGCATTCATGTGGTGGCCCAGCAAGAAGGCGTGAAGGTCGGAGTTCGCGGCATGGAATTGAGAGTCACCGACAAGAATGGCTCCGCGGTCAAGACCATGCCGCTTGCCAACCTCGAAAGCCTTTCACTGCTTGGTTCGGTGCAAATCACCACCCAGGCAATTCGTGCCCTTGCCGACATGAACACTCCTATCGCGTTTCTTTCACCGGCGGGACGGCTGGTGGCCATGATCGATCCGCTCGATTCAGTCAGCGCCGAGGTTCGAAGGTCACAGATTCGTAAACTCGACCGCATGGAGGTCTGCCTCGAACTTGCACGTGCCCTCGTGTCGGCCAAGATCATGAACCAGCGAACACTCCTTCTCCGCAATCACAGCTCGCTGCCTGCTGGCGTAGCTGCTGATCTGGTGAAGGAGGCTAAGAATGCGGCGCAGTCGGATTCGGTAGATTCGGTGCGCGGGCATGAGGGTCAGGCGGCGGCCATCTACTTCGGGCATTTTTCTGGAATGTTCAAGGGCCCTCTATCGGTGGAATTCGATGCCAACGGCAGGAAACGCAGACCTCCGCCCGACCCCATCAACTCCTGTCTGTCGCTTGCGTACTCGATGTTGACTCACGAATGCGTGGCGGCGTTGCGCCTCGCAAGACTGGAGCCCTCTATCGGCGGATTTCACGTATCGAAGCCGGGGCGTCCCGCGCTCGCGCTCGATCTCATGGAGCCGTTTCGACCACTGATCGCGGATTCCGTCGCAATTACATGCTTTAACCGGGGCGAATTGACCGAGGGACATTTTCTTCGCACTGCCTCCGGCTGTTCGCTCACCGACGCTGGCAGAAGGGGCTTTTTCAATGCTCTTGGCAGAAGAATGGATACTGAGGTCACCCATCCGGTCTTCGAGTATCGTTTGAGCTACCGGCGCATGATCGTTTTGCACGCGCGAATGATCGCGGCCTGGCTCACGGGAGATATTCCTTCTCTGGCGTTCCTGACCACGCGCTGAGTTGCCGGAGGCTATTATGCGTCGATGCTACCTGGTTTGTTACGACATCAGAGATCCGAAACGATTGCGGCGTGTCCACAAGGTGCTTAAAGGGTACGGCGAAGCCTGGCAGTTCTCGGTCTTCTTTTGTGTGCTCAAAGACATCGACCGCGTACGGTTGCAGACCGATCTCGAGGAGCAAATGAATCAGAAGGAAGATCAGGCCATGATTCTGGACCTTGGCCCTAACGAGAAGGAGGCCCGCGAAGCGGCCACGGTTATCGGGCAACCCCTTCCCGAGCAGGACAGCGGCATCGTTGTTGTTTGACTTTTCGAGCGTTTGGCGGTATATTTTTAAGTTGCCTCTACAGGAGGCGAGAATGCCACGGTACGTGTCTTCCCCTTCAATGGGCTTGGCACCGTGGAGTCGATCAGTTTTGTTTCGACGAAGGAGCGGGCTCCTCAACAGCCTCTGCGAGCGCGGAGGTGGTGAAGGGGGGTCCAGGGGATGCTCGAACCCCTTGAGATTCCTTGAAATGAAGGGAGTTGGAGCCACTTGAAAGTGCCCGTCGCAAGGTGCAAATCTACCAACGTCTGGCCATGCTCGCATGGCGGTGTAAAAACGCTGTGCCAGCAAGGGGTTGGAAGGGCGGCGGGTGCCGACGTCGGCACCAA
>DBNV01000036.1 GCA_002299865.1 Desulfonatronaceae bacterium UBA663
CCGTTGCCGTGGTCCCCTCCTGTCTGTCGGCAGACAGGGAAATACCGACTTCGACCTGCTAAAAACACCACGTCTTTCAGTCAGGCAGTCAGGCAGCCGGGCGGTCGGGCGTCTTCAGCAGCAGCCTATTCCACGGTCACGCTCTTGGCCAGGTTGCGGGGCTGGTCCACGTCCTTGCCCAGGTACACGGCCATTTCATAGGCGAAAAGCTGCAGCGCGGGGAGGGCCAAAAAGGTGTTCAGGGGGCCGTATACCTCGGGAATGAACCAGACATGGTCTACGGCCAAGTCAAACCCCGGATGAGCCAGGGCGATGATCTTGCCGTTGCGCGCCTGGACCTCCACCAGATTGGAAACCACCTTGGGCAGCAAATCGTCGTGCAGGGCCAAGGCGAAGGTCGGAAACTCCGGATCAATCAGGGCGATGGGGCCGTGTTTCATCTCTCCGGAAGCGTAGCCCTCGGCATGAATATAGGAGATTTCCTTGAGCTTGAGCGCCCCTTCCAGGGCCAGGGGAAATGCCAAACCTCGGCCCAGGTAGAAAAAACTGCGCGCCGTGCTGTATTCCTGGGCCAGTTTCTGAGCCTTGTCCCGCATTCTCGGCAGTTCAGCCTCCAGTATCCCGGACAGACCAAGCAGGCCTTGCAGGCCTCGCAGGCCCCGCAGAGTCTGGTTTTCTATGTCCCGAGGCAAGGTTTGTTTCCTGCGCCCCCAATACAGGGAAAGCAAAAGCAACAGCACCAATTGGCTGCACATGGCCTTGGTCGAAGCCACGCTGATTTCCGGACCGGCCTGAGTGTGGATGACCCGGTCCGCTTCCCTGGCGAGACTGGATCCGACCACATTGCACAGCCCCAGCACCACAACGCCCTGGGCTTTGGCCAAACGCATTCCGGCCAGGGTGTCTGCAGTTTCGCCGGACTGGCTGATGGCCAGAATCATGTCCTTAGACCGGATCAGCGGATTGCGGTAGCGAAATTCCGAGGCGATCTCCACGCGCACCGGGATCTTGGCCCAGGATTCCAATAGCTGCTGACCCCACAAGCCAGCATGATAGGACGTGCCGCAGGCCACGATCTGAACTTGCTCCGGAATAGGCAGATCATCAAGTTCGGGCAGAAGCACGCAGCTTTTCTGGGTGTCCACCCGCCCGGCCAGGCAGTTGGCGATCACTTGGGGCTGTTCAAAAATCTCCTTGAGCATGAAATGCCGGAAGCCGCCTTTTTGCGCGGACTGGATGTCCCATGAAATATGGTGGACTTCCTTGCTGACCGGCACCAATGTCGCGGCGTTGAAAACCTTCCAGGAAAAGGCGTCCAGTTCCACCAACTCGCCGTCCTCCAAAAAGACCACCTCTCGGGTGTAGACCAGAAACGCCGGGATGTCCGAGGCCACGAAGTTCTCGCCCGTGCCCACGCCCAGCAGCAGCGGACTGGACTTGCGTGCGGCCCAGATCCGGCCGGGCTCGTCCAGGTTGATCACGGCCATGGCATAGGCGCCTTCAACCTGAGCCAGGGCGCGGCTGAGGGCCCGCGCAAGCGGCGCGTCCTCCTCCCATTCCTCGGAAATAAGTTGGACTAGGACTTCCGTATCCGTATCCGAAACAAATCGCCGCCCCTTGCCCTTCAGCCCTTCCCGAAGGACATGGTAGTTTTCAATGATCCCATTGTGCACCAGGGCCAGGCGGCCCGACCCGTCCTTGTGGGGGTGGGCGTTGCGCTCTACAGGCAAGCCGTGCGTGGCCCAACGGGTATGGCCCAGGGCAGTGGTGGCGTGAAAAATGTCGTGTCCGTTCAGCTTGCCTTCAAGTTGGGACAACTTGCCCTCGGCACGGATCACCGTCAGTTCCCGGTGCTGTACAAAAGCTACCCCGGCCGAATCGTAGCCGCGGTATTCCAGTCGTTTCAGACCATCCATGATGACCGGGACTGCCGGGCGGCACCCGGAGTATCCAATGATTCCACACATGCAGTTCGTCCTCTTTGGCTGCGTAGCCTTGCGTCATCCACCAAAACAAAAACTCAACTAAAACGCTCCGGGACAAAGATCAATGGGAAATGCACAACGGGGGATGCCGCTGGGGTTTCACCGGTCGTCATGAGTTGGCAGACAAAGAGCCTATCCAAAAAATAGGCCGCTACTAGTCCGGTGGTGGTGAACAGCGTGCTCAACAGCACGGACCGAAACATCATCGCGCCCAGGGACCGCGAAAAATCCTCGGCAATCACCGCCGGAACGGTCAGCAGGGCGATCACCAGGATCAACCCCACGGCCTGGATGACCATGACCACGCTCAACGCCGTCAGCCCCAACAAAGAAAAATACAGTGCCCGCACCGGCACGCCCATGACCCTGGCGTGCTCCTCATCATAGGACATGGCCTGGATGTCCCGATAAAAAAACAATGTCCAGACCAGCACGACGACGTTTAACCAGGCCATCAGCCAAAGCATGAATCCGGGAACCATCAGGATGCTCCCGAAAAGATAACTCATCAGATCCACATGATAGCCCGGCGTGAGGTCTATGAGCACGATCCCTACGGCCATGCCCGCAGCCCAGATCACGCCGATGACCGTGTCGCTGTGCGGTGCTTGGCGTGCAGACTGACTGCGCCCATGGCCATGGACGCGGCCAGGGCGCACCCGGCGGCGCCCAGATGCGGCGGCAGCCCCCAGTAGAGGGCCGCGCCGATGCCGCCGTAAGAAGCGTGGGCAATCCCGCCGGAGAGGAACACCAGCCTGTTGACCACCACCAGCGTTCCAATAATCCCGCAATTGATGCTGATCAGTACGCAGGCCAAGAGCGCGTTGCGCATGAACTCGTACTGAAAAAGCTCAATCATGGCGGCAAGAGTGATCTTGAAGAACGCGGTGGGGCAAGGGGCTGTGAGCCACCACCTCCACGGGGCAGTGGTAAGCCGCCTTCAGCATGTCCTGGGTTAGTTCAGCGGCGTCATGGTAGAACAGGGTCCGGTTCACGCAAGCCACGGACTTGGCGTACGCCGAAAGCACGGAGAGATCATGGCTGACCACGATAATGGTCATGGAGGCGTTCAATTCCTTGAGCAGATCGTAGAATTCGGTCTGAAAATGTCGGTCCACGCTGGCCGTAGGTTCGTCCAGAAACAGGATCTCCGGGGCGTTGACCAGTGCCCGGGCAATGAGCACTCGCTGACGCTGCCCGCCTGAAAGACGGCCGATGCGCCGGTGGCGAAGTCCCCCCATACCGACCCGCTCCAAGGCGTGACGGACGGCGTTATTGTCCGAGCCGGAAAAGCCACGCCACTTGGGTCGATGCGGCAGGCGTCCCAACAAAACCACATCCTCGGCGGTGATGGGAAAAACGTCATGGATATTGGTCTGCTGAGGCACGTAGCCGACACGTCTGGACGACTTGCCGGGCAGGTCGCCCAGGACGCGGATCACGCCTCGTTGCGGACGGAGGAGGCCCAGAAGCAGCTTGAGCAATGTGGTCTTGCCCCCGCCGTTGGGCCCTAAGACGGCCAGAAAATCCCCGTGGCAGACCTCCAAATGGACGTCCTCCAGTACAGGCTGGTCATTGAAGGCGAAATGCACGCCGTGCGCAGCAACAACCGGATCACCCATCCTGATTTTCGCATCCCAACCTTGTTTGCATTCTTCTCACCGCACGGCGGCCCGGAACTTCTCCGCCACGATGCGCATGTTTCCCAGCCAGTCCTCAGCCAGAGGGTCGATGGAGACGACCTGGCCGTTAATGGACGAGGCAATCATCTCCGCGCTGCGCGCTGAAAACTGCGGAGACACGAAAACAACGGTAATGCCCCGCTCCTTAGCCCGGTCAATCAGGCGCTTCAAGTCCTTGGCCTTGGGTTCCTTGCCCTCCACCTCCACAGGGATCTGTTCCAAGCCGTAAGCCTTGGCAAAATACCCCCAGGCAGGGTGAAACACCATGAAGGCCTTGCCTTGACTTTTCGTCAAAATTTGGCCCAACTCCGCGTCCAGTACGTCGATATCCGTCATGAACCGGGCATGATTTCCCTCATACACTGATGCGTTGGCCGGGTCGAGGTCGCGCAGGGCGTTGAGAATATGCCCGGCCTGAACGCGCACCAAATCCGGCGAGAGCCAAATGTGGCTGTCCAGGCCGTGATGGAGACAAGGGCAATTAGCGGCCCTATGTCCGTGGCCGTGATCGTGGCTGGCATCGTCATGGTGATGAGGGACCATGGGAATTTTTTCAATCCCGGAATCCGTGTGCACGATCAACAGGTCCGGATGGGTGGCGGTAATGCGAGGCAGCCACACCCTCTCGAATTCCACGCCCAGCGCAAAGTAGGCCCTGGCCTGAGCCAGCGCCCGCATCTGGGCCGGCTTGGGCTCATAGGCGTGGGGACTTGCCCCTGGCGGCACAATCACCGCGACATTGGCAAGATCCCCGCCGATGCGCTCCACAAAGTACTTTTGCGGGGCGATGCTCACGAAGACATTGACGGGCAAAGCCTCCGACCAGCCAGGATTCACGAGTCCGAACAGCACAATCAACATCGCCGGCAAACATGTCCGGCACAACAACCGCGCCCTCTTTGCCAGTTCTTTGCATATTGAACGACGCATTACGAATCCTCCTTGCTATAACTTGAACCGTACTGATTTTGATAATACATTGTCAAAAAAGAGGTCAAGAACGCGATGGCAACAGGAAACGACAATCACAGAGAAAGATGTAAGGAGCAAATGAACTGTCCGGTCTTGTAGCTAATGAATTGTCCGGTTTTATAGGGCGCATGGATGAACGGCAGCCGCATAAATCTGCCGTTCCCGGACGGTGCCGGACAGTTTATTTGCTACTCAACCGGACTTTGCTATTTATCACTAACACTGCTTCGAAAGAGTCCTGGCGCAGTCAAGCGAAAGAGCATCCTCCGCTCACGGTTCCCGCTGTTCTCTCTGCCTGATCAGATTGATGACCACGATTTCCGGTCTGGTGCCGACGCGCAGGGGTGGGCCTCAGCCGAGGGCACCCGTGGTCACGAACAGATGCTTGCCATCCTGTTCGAAATGCCCGGCCACATGCTTGTAGTGCAGCCGCACGAACCAGTTGAAGGGGAAAATCTGGCCGCCGTGGGTGTGGCTGGCCACCTGCAAGTCAATGCCCAAAGGCACGGCTTTTTCCTCCCAACCCCAAGGGCGGTGCGTGATCAGGATCTGGAAGTGGTCCGGCAGGAGTTCCGGGCCGAGCTTGGCGAGTTTCTTGACCATGAATCCGCGGTCCCTGAAGCCCCAGGCTGGGTCGTCAATGCCCAGCAGTTGGATGCCGGTTTCGGGGATGATCAAACTCTCGTTGCGCAGCAGCCGAATACGGGCCTGGTCGTGAAACAACTGGCTGGTTCCCAAGCCGACGTAAAATTCATGGTTGCCCAGGACACCGAACATGCCGAGGGGGGAGCAATGTCGGCCAGGACGCTGGCCTTGGGCTCCAGCCATTCCGGGTGGTCGTTGATCTGGTCTCCAGCAAAGAGCACCAGATCGGGTTGAAGGTCCTTGATGAAAGAGGCAAGCCGCTCCACCCAGGCCTGTCTGGTCATCACGCCGAAATGGGTGTCGCTGACCAGCACGATCCGGGTGTCCCGAGTGAGGTGCGGGCTCTTGATGTTCAACCTGGGGACGTTCCACTGGGTGGCGGCGTACAGCCCATATATCACAATCAGCACCGTGATCAGTACGACCAGGCTTAACTGCCTTCCGCCTCTGGGCAGCCAGGCGGTCCAGGACGCGGGTACAAGGCGTGCGGCGAGTTCAAGCACGAACACGACAAGCTGGAGCCAGAACAGATAGAAAATGACGCCCATCCAGAGGTAGACCAGCCACCAGGCCACGCGCACCGGCGGCTGGGGCCAGGTCGCGGGGATGAAATGGGCTAAAAACGGGGAGATGGTCAGGAATGCCGCGATCAACAGGCCAAGCAGAGTGGCCCGCCTGCTCAGGCCCAGTTGTTGGCTCGTGCGGGCCCAGACCAGGGCATGCATGGAGAAATAGACCAGAGCGGCGACGAGGAAAAACATCACAATGGCTCCTTCAGGTTGTTGACCACGCAATACACGAAAAGCACGAAAAGTTTAAGCAGGATCAAACAGCGTCCTATGGTTCATTCTCAGTTGTGTCTTGTCTCTAGTGGTGTAATTTTCAGTTCGTTCCGTCAGGTTCCTTAAGTCGAGTCAAGCTACCTGGAGGAGTGCCTCCTGGTGCCGCTCCCCCCGGCGGGGGGAGCGCGGGCGGTGCGGCGAGCTTTGCCATGGGGGACTCGCTGATGTAGCGCCTAGCCTCCATCCACTCCTCGTTTTCCTCGATCAGGATCGCTCCTGTCAGTCTGTTCAGGGAATCCGCATCCGGAAAGATGCTCACCACCCGCCGCACGCCCCGGAGACCTCGTTGCAACATCGTTTCAAGGAGGGGAAGTGCGACCCTTCCCGTAAGCTTGGGGATGTGCAGCTCGATGTCGCCCACACGAGTGGACCACACACGATTCCGGTAGCCGTTGCGATGGGTCGTGCGCGTGTTCGTGCGCACCCCATGGGCCGCCCCCACAAGGCTCGTCACCTCGCTCTCCATCACCTCATGCACGATTTCAAAGACCATCTCCCGAAGCCAGTCCCGGTGCGTCTCCACAAACGCCTTGTCAAACCAATTAGGCCGTGTCACTCTCTCTTCAGGCATGCCGTTCGTTCCTCCGTGGGAAGTGTGTGCTGACAAATCCCTTGGAACGAACGACGGCCTTTTTCAAGCCCTCATTGGCTCCTGCCTTTTTACACCACGTCCTGAGACACTACCGTCAAAAGCAGAGCGCCGGACAGTTTATTTGCTGCTCAACCGGACTTTGCTGTTTATCACTAACAGACAAGACGGTCTTAAGATTGACGCTGTCCGGTTCCCGGATTATGCGGTTTGTCGTGTGCGGAAAACCTTTGCTTGTTTCGCGCCACGAAGCCATTGAACCGAGATCAGATGGCTTTTTCACCATCCACACCACACAACGCATGTCAGACGAGAAGACACGGCCCCTGGTCATTGAAGCCCGCGCCCTGCGTAAATGTTTCGGTGCGTTTACTGCGGTCGAGGACATCAGCTTCTCCGTGGCCAGGGGAGAAATTTTCGGATTGTTGGGGCCAAACGGTGCCGGAAAAACCACCGCCATACGCATGATTTACGGTTTTTCGCCTCTGACCTCCGGAAGCATGCGGGTCTTCGGCCAGGACATCCATGATGGATGGCGGAACATCCGTTCCCGGATCGGGGTGTGTCAACAGGAAAACACCTTGGATCCGGATCTTAGCGTGGAGCAAAATCTGCTCGTTTTTGCCGGGTACTTTGCCTTGTCGCGCAAGACCGCGGTGCAGAGAACGCACGAGTTGCTCGCGTATTTTGCCCTTGAACACAAGAAAGAGGCCAAGGTTGGCGAGCTGTCCGGCGGCATGATCCGGCGTTTGATGCTGGCCAGGATACTGATCAACGATCCGGAACTGGTCATCCTGGATGAGCCGACGACGGGCCTGGATCCCCAATCCCGCCATCAGGTCTGGGACAAGTTGAAGGAACTGCGTGACCGAGGGCTGACCATCCTGCTTACGACCCACTACATGGAAGAGGCTTCGTGGCTCTGCGACCGGCTGCTTATCGTGGACCGGGGCCGGGTTCTGGTGGAGGGCGCACCACAGGATCTGATCCAGGCTCATGTGGGTGACTCGATCATCGAAGTGGATCAGCCCGAGCCGGCCTTGCGCGATTTTATCGCGGCCCAAGATCTCGCCCATGAGGATTTTGGCGGCCGGATCATCATCTACAGTGGACAACGTCCGGAGTTGGAACGCATTATCCGGGAGGACTACTGCGCACACACCTGCACTTTCAGGAACGGAACCCTTGAGGATGTTTTTTTGCGCCTGACCGGCAGGGGGCTTCGGGAATGAGCAAAAGCGCGAGGTATTCCCTGCGGTTTCTGCGTGTCTGGCAGCGCAATTTGTTGGTGTACAGACGCATCTGGATGGTCAACTTCATGGTCCCGCTTCTGGAGCCCGTATTCTACCTGCTGGCCTTTGGCATCGGTTTCAGCGGGTTGATCGGGGACATCGACTATGCCGGCCGGAAAATTAGCTACGTGGCCTTTATTGCGCCGGCATTGCTGGCCACGGCGATCATGTTCAACTCTTTTTACGAAACCACCTTCGCCTCCTTTGTGCGCATGTACTACCAGAAGACGTTCGACGCGCTTCTGGCCACGCCCCTTTCCCTGGAGGAGGTCATTACCGCGGAAATAGTTTGGGGTGCGACCAAATCCGTCCTGGCCGCGACATTGATGCTTGTGGTCATCGCCTTGTTCGGACTGGTCCGTTTCCCGGAGGGACTCCTGATACTCCCTTTGGCTTTTCTGGGCGGAATGGCCTTTGGAGCGGTGGGCATGTACTTTACGGGGATCACCCCGAGCATCGACATGTTCAACCTGCCCATTTTTCTGTTCGTGACCCCCTTGTTTCTGTTCAGCGGAACCTTTTTTCCCGTGGCCGGCCTGCCCTTGTGGGGACAATACCTGGCGACGTTTTCCCCTCTGTATCATCTCGTGGAATTGTCCAGACTGGCGGTCATGGGCCGGATGGAATCCGAACTTTTTTTCAGCTTGACGTATCTGGTCCTGTTTTCGGTGGTTTTTTTCTTTCTTGCGGTCCGGGCCATGCGCCGGCGTCTGATCAAGTAGCCAAAGTTTGGGGCAGGGGGAGAGTGAGAATTCCGACGTTGCCTATCCCGGGCGCGTCTGTTTGATGCATATGCATCGCAAATTAGAGGGGGCCCGATGTTGCCGGATCAAAGCAGGAAAGTTTCCGCGGTCCATGACGGCCGGGTCACGGATCTTGTGCACGCCCCTTTGGAGGCGGTGGCCGCTTACTGGCTTTCCCTGAAAAAGACGCTGAATGAACGCAGGAACGGGCGCTTTTTAGCGGAAGAAGCCAAGCACGTTGCAGAGCCGTTCATCAGACATCTGCTGCAATTGCTTAATTCCGGCTTAAGCCCGGATGATTGCGCCAGATTGGCCGGGGTTAAACAAAGAAACCTGCTTCGAGATCTGCATCGCAAGCTGGACCTTCTGGCTATTTGCCTGTTGGGGATCGGCGGCAACGAGAACCCGCAAAAGGTATTGATCCGGATCATTTCCAAGTTTCCCATTTCCCCCATCTTTGAAAAAGAGGTGTTCGACATCGCGCAGCAGGCCCTGCAAAACATGGACAATCCCAAGACGCGGGAGAAGTTCCTGTTGATCGATCAGTCCATGAAGATTGAGGCCCTAATCATCAACATGATGGTCTATTCCATGTTTGCCAGGCGCAATGATTTGAAAAAAATGGAAATATTTTCGGAATATATTCGGTCGTACTATTTTTCCGAGGGCATGGCCCTGATCCGTGACGGCTTTGAGCAGGACTTTATCAAGCACCGCCTGATCCTGCTGCGCAAGGAGATTCTCGCGGACATGGAAAACAAGATGGAAATGTCCGTGGAGATGTTTCTCGGCATCCGCAAGGGCATGGCGTATGAGGATCTTTTCAAGATCTACAATTCCTTCACCTTATAGTTCCCGGCCATGACGCCATGATTCGTCAGGTAGACGCCCGATCCAACCAGGGCTGCCCAGACAAACCAGGGGACGGCTTAGGAGAAGAGAAGTCTTTCCCCCAGGTTAAAACGAAAAAGAGCAGGGCCGTGCCCACGAGACACGAAGAGGTTTTTGCTGCATGGGGTGAGAGGTTTTGTATGGATGACAAAAAGAACTGAAGTTTCACGAAAACTGATCACGAGGCCATTCCCAGTAGTGCCGCAGCGATTGATTTTAGGCTGGTTTTAGGCTTGCAGGAGCAAATAGCT
>DBNV01000012.1:0-2264 GCA_002299865.1 Desulfonatronaceae bacterium UBA663
CCCCCCCAACATCCTGGCCACGGACGCGTTGCGCAACGCCGGCCTGTCTCCCTTCGCCCTGTTTGATTTTACGCCCATCACCGCGGTCATCGTGGCGGCGGGCATCGTCTTCGTCGCGCTCATCGGCCGGCACATGCTCCCGAATCGCCCCTCGGGCGCGGATGCGGACCCGTATTTTTCTCTTGGCGCTTCCTATCAGTTGGATGCGCATATTTTCACTATCCGCATTCCTGAAGGATCGCCCCTTGGGTGCGGAGGCGCTCATCGCCGTGGTCGGAGATTTCGGGCCGCGATGGGTGGTGGCCGCGCTTTTTTTCGTCACCGTGCTTGGGACCCAGATCATTCCCACGTCAGCCCTGGTGGTCCTGATGGCACCGGTGGCCTTGAGTGCGGCCGAGGCCTTGGCCATCTCGCCGCACCTGCTGATGATGACTGTGGCTATCTCCGCCTCGTCCAGCTTCGCCAGTCCCTTGTCCCATCCGGCTCATCTGCTGGTCATGGGGCCCGGCGGATACCGCTTCGTGGACTACATGAAGCTCGGCGTGCCCTTGACCATTATGTCCATGGCCATATGCGTGTGGCTGCTACCTGTTTTCTGGCCGGCGTAGCGGGCCAGTTCAAGCATCTTTTCATCGCCCATGTCGTTCCCGACAGAGCCGCTGTCCGACCCCGTCGAACTCATCATTCCCCATGATTGCCGGGGGCTTCGCCTGGATCAGGTCCTGGTCCGGATCATGCCCGGACTGGGCAGGCGCGGGGCGTGCGACCTCTGGACACGTTTTGTCGTATTGGTGGATGGCCGGAGACGGGCGGCGGGGTTTCGGGTTCAAGGCGGTCAAATGGTGACGCTGAAGACTGCCCAAGGCGCCGGGCATGAGGCGCAACCACCAAGCTTTCAGGCAAGCTTTCAGGCGATGCCCACGGAAATCCGCGTCCGGGTGGTCGCGCAAGACAATCATTTCGCAGCCCTGGTCAAGCCGCCGGGGATGCACAGCGAGGCCTTGGCTCGCGGCAGGGGACCAAGCCTTGAAGCGGCCTTGCCGGGGCTTTTCCCAAAGCGTCGGGCCATGCTTTTGAATCGGCTGGACAAGCCTGTTTCCGGGTTGGTTCTGGCGGCCCTCGACGAATCAGCAGCCCGGGACTACGCCCAGTGGCAGGACCAGGGGCAGGTGCTCAAGCTCTATCTGGCCGTGGTTGGCGGATGCATGCGGGAAGTTGTGGAAATCCGCGCATCCCTGGATACGGCCAAGCGGCGCGCGGTCCGCGTCCTGTCTGAGGTCGAGCCGGACCCCTTGCGCTGGACCCGCGTTGTTTTCTTGGCGTATCGGGAAGAATCCGATGAAAGCTTGGTTCGGGTGGAAATCAGCAAGGGCCGGCGGCATCAGATCCGGGTGCATCTAGCGTCGGTCGGACACCCCGTGAAGCTGGATCCTCTGTACGGCGCCGGACCGGATCTGGGCTGGATTTATTTGCATCACTACGGGATCATGCTGCCCGGTTTCGCAGCCGTTGAACTTCCCGGCTGGGAGGACTGGGAGGCGGAAATCGGCGCCGTGGCCTCGTCAACTCGGCTAATTCACCAGGGCCTTGGCAAAATCATCCCCGTTGAAGGGCCGTAAATCCTCCATCTTTTCCCCCAGGCCGACAAAGCTGATGGGTAGGCCGTGTTCCAGGGCGATGGCCACGACAACGCCGCCCTTGGAGGTGCCGTCCAGTTTAGTGAGCACGATTTCATCCACGCTGACGGCCTCATGGAACAGCTTGGTCTGCGACAGTGCGTTCTGCCCGGTGGTGGCGTCCACCACCAGCAGGCAGCGATGCGGCGCGCCGGGCAGCTTTTTGGCCAGGACCCGCTTGATTTTGCGCAGTTCGTCCATCAGGTCCACCTTGGTGTGCAGGCGGCCCGCGGTGTCCAGGAAAACCACGTCATGACCGTCGCGCAAGGCGGTGTCTACGGCTTCGTAGGCCACGGCCGCCGGGTCCGCGCCTTCGCCCTTGCTGAAGAAATCAGCGCCGGTGCGTTTGGCCCAAATGCCCAGCTGCTCAATGGCTGCGGCCCTAAAGGTGTCCCCGGCGGCCACCAGGGTTTTGCGGCCCTGCATCTGGGCGCGGTGGGCCAGCTTGGCGATGGTGGTGGTCTTGCCCACGCCGTTGACGCCCACCACCAGGACGATTTCCGGGCGCGAAGCGGGCGCGGCGATCCTGGACGAGGGAAAGACACTTGCCAGTTCCTGGCGCAGCATTTCCCTAAAGGCCTCGGGCCT
>DBNV01000012.1:2619-5151 GCA_002299865.1 Desulfonatronaceae bacterium UBA663
AGGCCTCGGGTTCCTCGATTTTTTCCTTGCGCACCCTGGCCTTTAGTCTGTCCAGAAGCTTGGCCGCCGCCTGGGGGCCGAGGTCGGCCATGATCAGCACTTCTTCCAATTCCTCCCAGAACGGGTCGTCGTACTTCTTGTGGGCCGAAAGCAGGGCGTCAATGCGCTGGGCAAGCTGCTCCCTGGTCTTGGTCAGACCCTCGGATAGTTTCAGGAACAGGCGGCTGCGCTCATCCTCCTCGTCCTCCAAGTCCAGGGCCAAGGCCAGGCGATACTGCAGTTCGGACCGGAAGTCCGCCACCTGCTCATAGCCCATGTTCTCCAACCAGGCCTGAAATGTGGCGATGAACGTCTCGGCTTCGTCAGCCGGGGCCTGCAACGCTTGAAACAGAAAGCGCAACCGTTCCCACAGCGCCTCGCCGGAGGTTTCCACGCCGGCCAGGGCGTGTTCCAGCCATACGCTCAGGCGCGGTTCAGCCCCTTGCAGCGCGAAGAGAACCTGCTCTTGCCAGCCCGCCTGTTCCCCGGTGGAATGCGGAGCCCGTACGGGCCGGCTTACGTCCTCCGGCACGGGGAGCGTTGCGACCTCAGGCTTTGGGGTCGTCTCGGACGGTTCGTCGCCGGTCCACCATTTTTTAATTTTGGAAAAGAAACCCATGCCCTGCCTCTTTATGCTGTTGTTGATGCTCTCCGTTCACATGGCCGTTGATCTCGTCAACTACGCATGGCATACATGGCTTATCCGCTTACCCCCAACGGGCGGAAAAAAAAAGCCTAAGGCAAGCACCCTAAGGCCGCGTGTCAGGCGTTGTGCACGGCCCAGGACCAGGTCCAATCTCGGTAGGCATTGATTTCTCATGGAAAAGGTCATAGTTTGTCCCAACTTCCATTGTGGGAGCGGAACAGGGACCATGTCCCGCAGTTCGCTGGTTTTACCGCCCTGAATCATTTTTCAAGGAGGACGACCATGAGGAAAAGCCTTGCCGTTTTCGTGCTTGTCTTGGGCCTGTTTCTTGTTTTCGGGTCCCATTCGGCCATGACCCAGGCCCCATTGTCAGGCGAGGCCTTGGTTAATGAACGGTGCAGCCAATGCCACGATCTGACCCGGGTGAATCGGGCCAAGGCGACCAAGGATCGCGCCGGCTGGGAGCGCACCGTGGATAATAAGATCTCCAAGCGCGACGTCCTGCTGAATGAAGTAGAGCGTACGGCCGTTCTGGAATATCTGATTAAGAATTAATGGAGCGAAGATGAATCCGGTCATGGCGTACATGACCGCCGGCAGCGTGGAACAGGCCCGGGTCATTGCCCAGGAGCTGATCTCGTGTCGCCTGGCGGCTTGCGTGAACATCCTAGAAGGCATGACTTCCCTGTATTGGTGGGATGAAAACGTGGAGCAGGCTCAGGAAGTGGTCGTCCTGGCCAAGACCAGGGCCGAACTGATGCCCGCCCTGATTGAGCGGGTCCGCCAAGTCCATGCATACGAATGCCCCTGCATCGTCTCCTGGCCATTGACGGACGGCCATCGTCCCTTTCTGGACTGGATCGTCCGTGAGACCGGGGACGGCGAAAAGTGACCTGCCGTCTCCGCCATCCTCCTGACAAACAATATTTTTCGGGGCTTAAGGCCTAAGCCTTGAGGTCTGCATGAACATTCTCGTTTCCGGATCCATCGCCTATGACCGCATCATGCCTTTTCCCGGGCGCTTCGCCGACCACATCATGCCGGACAAAATTCACATCCTGAACATCTGTTTTCTGGTCAACGGCGTGAATGAAAAATTCGGCGGTACGGCGGGCAATATCGCCTATACCCTGCGCCTTTTGGGGGAAAAGCCGCGGATTCTGGCGTCTGCTGGCGGCAAGGATTTCGGAAACTACGAGCAGTGGCTGAAAAAACAGGGGCTGGCCTTGGACGGCATCAGGGTCATATCTGATGAGTTGACCGCGTCAGCCTATATCACCACGGATCAGTCCGACAATCAGATCACCGGGTTCAACCCGGCGGCCATGAATCACTCCTCGGAACACAATTTTTCCGGTTACTCCCCGCAAGACACGATGGCCGTCGTTGCTCCGGGCAATCTCGGGGACATGTATAATTACTGTCAAGTTTACCGGGACAAGGGAATTCGGTTCATTTTTGACCCCGGCCAGAACATTCCGGCCTTTTCCGGGGAAGAGATTCTGGAGATGCTCACCGGCGCGGAAATACTCATCTCCAATGACTATGAACTGGAGATAATCAAGAAGAATACCGGCAAAAGCAGGGACGAACTGCTGGCTAGAGTGAAGACCATCATCACCACCCTGGGCGAGGAAGGGTGCGTGGTGCTGCGTGCCAGGGAGGAAACCAAGCTCCCTGCGGCCAGGGTTTTCAAGGTCGTGGACCCCACAGGGGCCGGCGATGGATTCCGCGCCGGACTGATCAAGGGTCTGGTGGACGGACGGACCGTGACCGAAGCGGCCAAGGTGGCCCTGACCAGCGCGGCCTATGCCGTGGAACATTGCGGCACCCAAGAACATTTTTTC
>DBNV01000127.1 GCA_002299865.1 Desulfonatronaceae bacterium UBA663
ACGCCCGGACCAGGGGCGGGCCACCTTCTTTGAGGACTTTTTTGCGCGCAACCTGTTCCAGACGCATGTCCTGAACCTCGCTGAAGCCGATGAACTGCGCCGCATGGGCGTGGGTTCCGTGTACAACCTGAACGCCTACAACTACGACGGTGTCACTGCCGCCGCCACCCAGGTCGCTATCGCTGACCGGCAGGGCACCATGCGCCCCGTTCCCGTGGCCGATAACCTGGGCGTGCTCATGGTCGGCATGGGTGCGGCAGATGCTGTCGCCACCTTGACCGGCCCCGGCGCGGTGACGACCGCCGGCCTGCTTGTGCATGCGGGCACTACCCACCATTGGGGCAGCCCGGAATGGCTGGGCCGCATCATCATGGGCGTGGGCCCGGAGTCGGCTCTGGTCAAGAAAGGCATGATCACCGCGGCCGGCTTGTGCCCTGGCGGGATCGGCAATGAGCGGGTGTTCTGGAACAACTACAACGTGCTCCTGCCCCGCCTGGAAGCCACCACGGCCCGCTACGCTGGCATCATGCAGACCCATCTGTTCGCCAGGGCCGAGGGCGACGCCAGGCGTGAGTTCAACCTGAGGGAGCACCAGCAGTCCTTCATGTTCCTGACTCAATGCCCGGAAGGCCATCGTTTCGCCGTGCCTGACGGGTTCAAGAGATGGGCCATCTTCGCTGGCGTTGAGGCCGACCGCGCCGCCGCCACTACCGCCCTGGACGGTGTCACCTTTTAGGCTGGGATAGTGACCTGACCTGATTTCCGTATTGCAACCCTTTAACCCCTACGGGAGGAGCCTTCCGGCTCCTCCCGGCTTTATTCTGTGAACATGGCATGAATGCAAAGTTTGGCTTCACCCTTCTGGAAGTCCTCATCGTGATCGGGATCATGGGCCTCATTGCGGCCATGGTCTGGCCCATGCGGGGGATTTTGGACGACTCGCAGCGGGAGCGGGCGACCATCGAGAAAATGGACGCCGTTGTCGAGGCCATGCTCGGCCATGCCCAGCTCAAGGACCCCCTTGACCTGAGCCGGACCATCGGCGGGTACGTGGGGGACATGGGCGCCTGGCCCCAGCTCTACGAGCCGGGCGGGACCGGTGGTCCGGATGGTCTGGGCGGGGTGCGGGGAAGCTTTGTCGGCGAGCGCTTCCAGTGGACACGTCCGTTCCAGCTTGTGCTCAACCCGAATCAGGAGAGCCTGGGCCAGCCCCGAGGGCTGTGGACGAGAGACGAGCTTCTTGCCGATGCCAAAGAAAAGTGGAAAGGGCCGTACCTGAACCAGCCGGTGACCCGCAACCCGGCCCTGGGCAGACACTACGCCAAAAACCAGGCGGAATACGAGGCTCTGAACATCACGGACCGGGCCGATTTTCACCTCCTGCAAGGCGGCGAACAGCTTGCGGACGGCTGGAACCGGGCGTTTCGGTTTTTCATCACAAATAATGGTGAAACCTTTTGCATCGTCTCCCTGGGGCCGCGCGGCCGCGGGTTTCCGCCCGGATATGTCCAGGTCTGCGACCCGAATTGCCTTAAAAACCAGGGTAAGATCGTCAGGGCCCTGGAGAGGCGCGACTGGGCGGCGGTACAGGCGGCGCGAGCCTTGCGCAGCACTTCCACCCAGCAACTTATCTTCATCACCCAGGACCATACGGAGCGCATTGTCCGCGCCCTGATCGGCAAGTCCCCCGCCGGCCCGAACACCGGCTATACCGGCGATCTGCTGGACTGGCCGGAGCTGTTCAACTGGGTGTGTTCGACCACATGCCAATGGGCGCCCAACTGGGTCGATCCGGTTTTCCCCGGTGCAAGCAAACCGTTCAAATATGGTCAACCGCGCGGGCTCTGGGGGCAGGGCGCTTTAGCTGCCAGCCGGTTCGGCGTGGGCTGGCGGCACGCCTATCTTAAAGCGCCGGACGGAAGAAATGAGGCTGAACTGCTTTTGGACGCCTGGAACAGGCCGCACCACTTCTTCAGGGTCGAGGAGCCAGTCGGGGTCGGGGGGCAAGTCGTGGAGCAGTTCATGATCCTTTCCGGAGGGGAAGATGGAACCTTTCATTTTCCTCCGGCAGATGCACACGGCCATCCCGACCCGGATTATCCTGCTACAGGAGGCCCTGCCGAGTTAGCAAAAAGGGTGAGATTTATGATGGAGCATTACAATGCCGACCATGCTTTAAACCGCGACAATATCGTGCGCATCGTCCGGCGCAACGAATGGCTGCCGGGTTTTCTGACGATCAATACGCTAAGCGTCAACAACGTCCAGAACTGCGCTCAGACCAAGTGCGGCCTGCGTGGCGTGGTTGGCGCCCTGCCAGGGGAGGGCGCCTGGGGTCTTGTCCTCCAATGCCCTGATCCTGTTGGAGATGGAGTCTTTTCCGGCGGGACTTGGACCCTTGGGATTAGGCCGGGCGAAACAGCCGCAGCGTTTTTTTTCAACGACCAGACCGCCAACCCGATCGTCACCGGCGGCAGATATCTGGTTTGCTGGGTTGATCCGAACGGCGACGACCGTCCTGACCCCGGTGAATCCGGTCGGTGGAAGATTTTCAGCATCCGTGCGCATCCGGCGCATCCAGCCAACGTGGACACCGTCACCTTGAGCGCTCTGGATTTTCAGCCTCTGCCCTAGAGCAGGCAGGCCACCCTGACCATTTGCCGAAGCAAAACAGCAAGCGCCCTCCATGCCCCGCTTTTCCCTGCCCAAAATCCGCCGTCCGAATTTTTCCAGGCTCCTGTCCCGCCTGCCCATGCCCGGCAAGGTGTGCCTGGGCGTGGAGTACGTGGAGGACGAGGTCCGCGCGGCCCTGGTCCGGGCCAGGGGCCGCGAGCGCGAAATCATGGAGTTCGTGGCGGTCAAGGCCCCGCAGGCCGGGGACGACCTGCCGGGCATCGCCCAGTTGCAGGAAGTTCGCAACCGTCTGAACTGCAAGCAGAACACACAGACCGTGTTGGTTACGCCCCTGGCCCGGGTGGTGGTTCTGCCCATGAACCGGGAGCGGGTTCTGGGCCTGCGCCGCCATTTGCTCATTGAGGCCGTGAAATGGGAGGCCGAGACCTATACCGGGATCCCGGGACACCAGGCCCTGGCCGGGGTGGAGGTGGACAAGCCCCGGGTGGAGCCGGGGCAGATCCGGGAAGAGATCGAAGAGATCATGGTCCACGTGGCCGTACTGGAACAGAACGTCTACCGGGCCGCCAAGGAGCGTTTCCGCTTGGCCGGATTGAAGCTGGCCAGGATTTATCCCGGCGAGGTCTGCTTTTATGTGCCCTTGTTGTACCAGCACGAGAAAGCGGACCGGGGCGTGCTGGAAATCGGCACGGCGTTCTCTGGTTTTGCTCTGTTGCGGGGCGGATCGACCCTGGCCATTAACACCATGAACATCACCACGGAAATGGTCCGGGCGCACTTGGACGGCCGGACCTTGTCCGACCTGGAAGACACCCTGCGCTTCAACTTCAGGCAGGCGCCGGGGCCGCTTCCCGTGGCCCTGACCGGGGCCGGGGCCGTGGATCACCGCATCGTGGCCTTTTTGCGCACCCTGGCACCCATGGGGGTCGAGCCGGTGCAATTGCAACGCACCTTTGGCCTGACCACGGCCGGGGCTGAGGAAGGACCGCTCTTTGCCACGGCCGCGGGCGCGGCCCTGCGCGAGCTGGGCGGCAAGGGCATGCAGGCCATCGGCATCTCCGACGCCGTGCCTTTGGCGGTGCGCGTCCGGCAGAGCATTTATTTAATGCCCGTGGCCGCGGCCTTGTTTTTGTTCGTGGTTCTGCTGGGGCACAATCTGCTGATGCGCTACCAGGAAAGCGACCTGTTGGAGCAGCGCCGGGGCATCGAAGCCCAACTCAACGAACGGAAGAGGGAACACGACGAGGCCAAGCGCCTGCAAGGCGAGATCCAAAAAGTGGACGCACGGATCAGGGAATTGCAGGAGCAGTTGAGGTACGTAAAAGATGAGTGGGACGACCCCCTGCGGGCCAGGATCGCTCTGTACGAGGCCCTGGTGCAAAACCTTCCGGAAACCGTGGCCCTGATCGGCATTCGCCATGATCAAGGCGAGCCGGGCAAGTATCTTGTCAGCGGCGAAGCCGTGTCCGCTGCCGCGATTCTTGAGTTCGCCCTGCGGTTGCGCGAGAGCGCGGGGCTGTCTGTGGACGTGCAGCGCCTGGAACCGCAGCAGCAGGCCCCCGGCAAGGGCGCGTCCCTTCGGTTCGTGATGTACTTGGAGGCGGGGAGTGGCCCGAAAACTGACCAAATTTGAGAAATTCGGCCTGATCGCCGCAGTGCTCACGGGCATGCTCTTCTTCTACCTCAAGCATGTCTACGACCCCCAGCAGCAGGCCCTGATCCAGGCCAGGGAGCAGTTGAACCAAAGCATCACCCAGTTCAATGAACTGCAGGCCGCAGAACCGCCGTTCCTGTTGCGGCGGCGGTTGGAACACCAACAAGAGATTTTGGCCGAGCTGGAGCGGGAACTGGCGGAGTTGGGCGTGCGCGTGGGCGACGAGGAGGCCCTGATCCGCGCCCAGCATTGGGTATTCCAGGAAATGGAGCGCCGGAACCTGCGCGTGCTGAACGTGGTCCCGCAAGGCGTGGAAAAGAAGCATCTTGAATGGCACATCTTCCGGGTCACGGCTGAAGGCGATTTCAAGGGCCTCGTCGACCTGCTGCGGGAACTGCCCAATTACGGCACCCCGATGCTCATGGAACAGGTCAGCATTTCCAGGGCGGACAAGCCCTGGCCGCTGAAGATGATCATGGACCTGTGGATACTGGGATAGCGGGCTAATGAAAACTTCACGAACATGATCTTTTGGAGGACAATTGCCATGCGCATCATGAGCTTTTCAGAACAGGTCGTGCGCAAGGCCCGCATCTGCGGCCTGCTGTTCGTCCTTGCCGTATGCTGCTGGGCCGTCCCGGTCGCGGCCCGGGAGCCCTTTTTCAGCCCTGCGCCGCCCCTGGAGGCCTTTGATTTTCCCAAGGCCGCCGAGGAGATCAAGCTGCGCGGCCTGCTGATCACTGAGGACGATTTCCGGGTCGTGGTTTATTTGCGTTCCCTGCAGGTTTACCGTGTGCTCCGGCCTTTGGATCGGCTGGAAGTGATGGTGGACGGCCTGCGGCATGAATTTCTGGTGGAGGGCCTGGGCCGGCGGCTCCTGGTGCTGCGCGGCCAGGACGGCTACCGCTACGAGATCGGGGTGGAAGAGCGTGGATAGGTCGTTTCCATGGTTGGTTCCGTTGATGTGGGCGCTCTTGCTCCTGCCGGTCCTGGCCGGATGCAAGACCGTGCATCAGACCGTGCATCCCGCTGCCCGCGTTCAGTACGCGCCGCCATTACCCGTGCTGGAGCGCAGTACAGAGCCCATCCTGCGCATTCCGCAGAAGGAACCGGACCTGCGCCAGATCAGCACGTACCAGCCCAAGGTTCAGGACCGGGTCATGCAGCCGGGATTCCAACATCCCGGCCGGGATATTCACGTCCAAGACATTTTCTTCCAGGACGTGCCCCTGGAGATCGTCGCGGAACTGCTCAACGAGGTGGGCGGGGTGAACCTGATGCTTCAGAAGGCGGTGTCTGAAAAGAAGGTCCGCCTGTATCTGCGGGACGTAAGCATGAGCGCGGCCGTGGAGGCTCTTTTGCGGAGCAACGAATTGTGGTTCCGCACGGACGGCCGGATCACCGCGGTGATGAGCGAACAGGCCTTTGCGGACGCCATGATTTTTCACCAGTCCGAGAAGATCCTGGCCTTTTTCATGCGCTACACCAACGCCCAGGACATGGCCGCCCTTTTAGCCACCATTCTCGGCCCGGAGGTGGAGTTGCGGGACATGACCGGACAGGCGGTTTTCGGGCACCTGGAGATCGAAGCAGTGGGCGGCAGCCCGGGCGAGCCGGGTGAACTGGAGAACCTCACGGCGGACGAGCGCCGCAGACTGGTGCAGATCGGAGAGGGCGAAACCGTTCAGCGCCTGGAGGAGGCCAGCAGAGTTCTGGGCCGTCGGCTGCCGGCCATCGTCACGGTGTTCAAGAAGAACAACGCCATCGTGGTTCGGTCCATTGACGACGGCCTGTTGCGGCACATCACCGGATTGATCCGGGAACTGGACACTCCGGTGCGCCAAGTGTTGCTGGAGGTGCGCATCGTGCGGCTGGACCTGGGCGACGAGTTTCAGTCTTTTTTTGATTTCTCCTATCGCACCGATCGCACCGATCGCAGCACCGACTTCACCATCTTGGGAGGCGTTGGGCCATTGGTGGCGGATACGCTGGCCTATGTTTTCGCAACGGACCGGCTCAATGCTCGGATGCAGCTTTTCGCCCAGGAAAACCGGTTGCACACCATCGCCTCCCCGTTTCTAATGACCGCGGACAACACCGAGGTCCGCTTTTTCGTGGGCCAAGAGGTCCCGTTGCGCACCGGCGTGACCAGGGAGACGATCCGGACCCCCGATCTGCGGGATCTGGTGATATTCACTCCCCAGATCGACACTCGGGAACTGGGTACGGATCTGGAGATCAAGAGCTTCATCAACGCGGACCGGACCATCACCATGGAACTCGCGGCGGACATCCAATCTCCCAACCTCAATGTTTCAAGCGTCACCCTGATCAACGACGCGACAGGGACGCCCGTGACCTTCCCCTTGGATGGGGTGGACAAGAGCGAACTGCGGTCCATCCTGGCCGTGCCCACGGGCAACACCGTGGTTTTGGGCGGGTTCATCAACATCAAGGACCAGGGTGAGGAACGGAAGGTACCGCTTTTGGGCGATATTCCGGTCTTGGGCTATCTGTTTAAAAAGGTGGAGCGCCAGGCCGCGCGCACGGAAACCGTGATCCTGATCACCCCGCACATCATCGGCGCGCCCGAGGAAGGCCCGGACGCGACACGGCGGTATCTGGAGAGGAGCAGTCGCATCCTGGAGGAAACAAACACTCCCCCATGATCACCTCCACCAGACAGGCCATAACCGAGCCCAAGCCGGAAAGCATGGCGGAACTGCTGACCCTGACCGTGAAGCTGGACGCCTCGGACCTGCACTTGACCTACGGCGAGCCGCCGGTGTTCCGGGTCGGCGGGGACCTGCGGCCCATGAGCTGCGAGGCCTATACCCACGAGGAGATCCACGCCCTGCTCGGCCAGGTCATGCCGCCGCGCTACGCCTCAGTGCTGGAGGAGCGGCGTTCCGTGGACTTTGCCGTAAGCAGCGCCACGAAGGGCCGGTTTCGTTTCGCGGCCTACTATCAGCGCGGGGCCCTGTCCGTGGCTATCCGTTTGCTGGCCAAGGGCATTCCGGATTTCCAGAGCCTGGGCCTGCCGCCGAGCATGGTCCGGCTGCCCGCGTTCCGGGACGGGCTGGTCCTGATCACCGGCGTGACCGGCTCTGGCAAGTCCACCACCTTGGCGGCGATCGTCGACGCCATCAACCGCACGGAGCGCAAGAACATCATCACGGTGGAAGACCCCATCGAATATGTGCACCAGAACTGCAACTGCATCATCAACCAGCGGGAACTGCACACGGACGTGCACGCCTTTCCCGACGCCCTGCGCGACGCCCTGCGCGCGGATCCGGACGTGATCCTGGTGGGCGAAATCCGGGACCTGGACACCATGCGCACGGCGATCCTGGCTGCGGAAACCGGACACCTGGTCTTTTCCACCCTGCACTCCAAGGACGCCATGTCCAGCGTAAACCGCATGGTGGGCTCGTTTCCGGCCGGGGAGCAGACCCAGATCCGCCAGCAGCTTTCCTCCACTCTGCGGGCCGTGATTTCCCAGCGGCTTTTGCTTCGGGCGGACAAGAGCGGGCGGGTTCCGGCCGTGGAGGTGATGTTCGTTACCACGGGCATTGCCAATCTGATCCGGCTGGCCAAGGACGACATGATCTACTCGGCCATTGAGACCGGCCAGGGTGAGGGCATGCAGACCATGGAGCAGTCCCTGATCGGCCTGATGGAGGCCGGACTGATTACCAGGGAGACGGCCCTGCTTTCGGCCAGGAACCAGGAAATGATGCGCAACCGCCTGACCCTGCGCGGTCTTCTGGATACCGGGACGTGCAGGGTTTGGGGGCGCACCCGCCAAGCCGCGTCGGACGTGGGCAACGGGACGAGGTAGACCATGATGATCCGCGAGGACCGCTTCGGCGGATACCTGGTCCGGCAGGGCCTGATCACCCGGGAGAACCTGGACCAGGTGCTGTCCGTGCAGCGGGTGGTGCCTGAAAAGATCGGGCAGCTGCTGGTTCGCGAGGGGCTGCTCACCGAGGATCAGGTGATGCAGGCCCTGTCCGAGTTCACCGGGATTCCCCTGTCCGACGGCAACGGTGCCTTGCTGGCGGACCCCCAGGTGGTGCGTCTGATCCCGGAAAAGATGGCCCGCCGGGCCGGGGTGATGCCCCTGGTGCGCAACAAGGCCAACGAATTGCTGCTGGCGTGCAACGGTCCGGTGCCCCGGGCCATGCTCCAGAACATTTCCTGCCTGGCCCAGGCCCCGGTGCGCCTAGTCCTGGTCACGGAACGCCGACTGCGCAAGTTGCAGCAGATGGCCTACGCCCGGGAATTCGACACCAAGATCGATTTCCGGACCCAACCGGTGAACGGCGAGGACCCCGACGCCGTGGTGGAACTACTGGAGAAACTGATGGTCCGGGCCATTTCCCAGAATAATGTGTCGGACATTCACTTTGAGCCGGAAAGGGACAGCCTCCTGGTCCGCTTCCGCGAGGACGGGATGCTGCGCCGGGTGGAGTCCCTGCCCGCGGCCATGGGACAGAAGCTGATCTCCCGGGTCAAGGTCCTGGCCAACCTAGACATTGCCGAGCGCCGCGCCCCCCAGGACGGCGCCTTCGCCTTCCGGCCCGCCCGGCTGAAGGTGGAGGTGGAGGCCGTGAACCTGCGCGTGTCCATTCTGCCCGTGAACTACGGCGAAAAAACCGTGCTCCGGTTGCTGCCGCCCTACGACGAACAGATCCGGCTGGATGCCCTGGGCATGGACGAGCAAAGCCTCGGCAGGTTCAAGGGCATCTTACGCTCGCCCCACGGTTTGATCCTGGTCACCGGCCCCACGGGGTCGGGCAAGTCCACGACCCTGTACGGGGCTTTGCAACTGCTGCGTTCGGACACGACGAACATCACCACCCTGGAGGATCCGGTGGAACTGACCCTGCGCGGGGTGAACCAGACCCAGGTGGACGGGGGAGGACGGCTGGACTTCGCCTCGGGCCTGCGGGCCATTCTGCGTCAAGACCCGGATATCATCATGGTCGGCGAGATCCGGGACACGGACACCCTGCGGGTCTCCCTGCGGGCGGCCATCACAGGGCACCTGGTCCTCTCCACCCTGCACACCAACGATGCGCCCAGCTCCTTTTCCCGGTTGCTGGACATGGGCGGAGAATCTTTTCTGGTGGCCGTGTCCGTGCGGGCCGTGCTGGCCCAGCGCCTGGTGCGCCTGGTCTGCGCGCATTGCAAACAGCCCCGGCCCGTGAGCCGGGCCGAACTGGACATGCTGGGCCTGCGGGACACGCCCGAAGGCGCGTTCATGGTCCAGCGTTCGACTAATCCCTGCGAACTATGCAATCACAAGGGGTACAGCGGCCGGTTCGGTCTGTTCGAGCTGCTGGTGATGGACGAGGACCTGCGGGAGCGGATCATGCGCGGGGCCACGCCCCATGAAATCGCCAGCGCCGCCGGGGCTTCGGGTAATTACCGCTCCTTGCTGGAGGACGGCGTGGACAAGGTGAAAATGGGGTTGACCACGCCGGAGGAGATATTGCGGGTGACCATGGAATAACGGGGTTTTTGAACGGCCTGCGCAAAAAGCAAGAGCAACTTATCGTTAAGGAAGAACATCCATGCCTTTCTACGAATGCCGGGCCATGGACCCGGGCGGGAACATGATCCGGCTGCGCCTGGAGGCCGAAAGCCCGGGCGCGGCGGCGGCCGAGGCGCGGGCCAGGGGCGTGACCCTGATTTCCGTGGAGGAGACCGGGGGCGGCGCGGGCCTTGGGGCGTTCTCGCCCACGCGGTTTCTGCCCGTGACCACCAGGGACAAGGCGCTTCTGTTCCGGATGCTGGCCACGCTGGTCAAATCCGAGGTCACGGTGACCCAGGCCATCCGCATTCTGCGCGATCAGACCGACCGGATGAACGTCAAAGCCGTGTTGGCCGAGGTCCTGTCCAGGGTCGAGGGGGGCTCTCCGCTTTCCGACGCCATGGGGCATCATCCCCGGGTGTTTTCAGCCATGATCGTGAACCTGATCCGGGCCGGAGAGATGGGCGGCATCCTGGACACGGTCTTCCAGCGCATCGCCGACTACCTGGAGCGCCGGGCCGAGTTGCGCAATAAGCTGATGATGTCCTTTTTCTACCCGGGCATCGTGCTGGTGGTGGGCATCGGCGTGGTGGTGTTCATGGTCTTGTTTGTGATTCCCCGGTTCATAGGCCTGATCCGGGGCAAGCTGCCGCCGGTGACCCAATTCCTGATGGACTTCACGGCCTTTCTGCAGGACAACGGCCTGAACATACTCATGGGGTTGGGCGCGGGCCTGGCCGTGCTGATCGTGCTGCACGCCCTGCCCCTGACCCGCTATTATCTGGACCGCTACAAGGTCTGTCTGCCCGTGGTCGGCCCGATCATCCGTCTGGGCGTGGTAGTGTCCTTTTCCCGGACTTTCAGCGTGCTCCTGGAGAGCCGGATTCCCATGGTGGAAGCCCTGCGCGCCACTAACGCGACCATCCGGAACACGGCTGTGAACCGTTTCCTGGACCGGACCGTGGACCGGGTCCTGGCCGGAGAGCCGCTTTCCGCCACGCTCAAGGACGGCTGGGCCTTCACGCCCATCACCATGTCCCTGGCCAACATCGGCGAGCATTCCGGGCTGATGAGCGAATCCATGCTCACCGTGGCCGAGGTGCACGAGAAACTGCTGGAGGACAAGATCGCCCGGATGAGCGCCATGGTCGAACCGGCCCTGATCATCACCCTGGGAGTGCTGGTGGGCGTGGTGGTTTACGGCCTGATCTCCGGCATGCTGGCCATGTACGCCGGGACGGTGTGAATGAAAGGGGGAAAGATGAGGAGATAGGGCTTGAGGGCTTAAGACTTGAGGCCTGAACGAACGAAGAACAACGAACGAAATAGCGGAACAACGTTTTTTTCAGACGAAGCACGGAGAACGAAAAACAACACCGCAGATAAGGAGCACATATGTCGATTATGCGTAATCTGGTCACGAAATTGCTTTTTGTTGTGTGCATCTCCGGCTTGCTGGCCGCCTGCCAGGAGGTGGAGTTTGCACATTGGACGGGCGGCGGGACCAAGGGGGATGAAATCGCCGCCTCCGCGGAAATGGACGAGGCGTTTTTGCGGGCCTATGCCCGGCGCATGTTCGCGGCCAAGGAGCACGCCGGGCGGGTCACGCCGGAGTATGTCCTGGAGCACGTCCAGAACATGGAGGCCCTGATCGCCGAAGGGCGGGCCAGGAACCTCGACCGGCTCCCGGAATTCCGGCAGGCCGTGCACCAGTTCCAGGCCGAGCTGCTGCTGCGAACCATGCAGCCGGACCTGGTCCCGGAAATACCCAGGGACAGCGTCACAAACGAGGATGCGCGGGTTTTTTTCCAGGAGAATATCCGGCTGTATGCCCTCCCGGACCTGTATTTGGCAACCATGTTTCATGCCCGCGAGAAAGGCGAGGCCGTGGTCTTGGGAGGCGCGGGAAGCCGCGCGGCTCTGGATGCCGAGGCCGCGCGGCTTCCCGGCGTGGAGGCCAAAACCCTTGAGCCCATGGCTCTGGAGCGGTTTCCAGAGGAATGGAGGGAAAGCCTCTCATCCTTGGAGCCGGGAAGCTGCGGCCCCGTCATGATGCGCGAGGACAGTTTCGTGGTGTTGTGCCTGGATGGCGTGCAACGGGACCGGACGCAGGATTTCGAGGCGCGCAAGGAATTCATCCGCAATGACGTTCTCTATTCGCGTTATCGCGAGGCCTGGCGCGAGGTCTACGCCGGATTGCGGGAGAGGCACGGCGTGAGCGTCGATCCGGGCGTGGCCGAGCGGTTCACGGTGGAAGGATTGCGGGAAGATGGTGCACCAACGCTTAAACCCTGAATCAAGAGGTGAAAAAGCAATGCCACAGCATTGGAAAAACAAGGCCGGTCATTGCTTAAAGCTTGAGTCGCGAGAGCGTTTACGCAGGGTATGCGTGCGGCTTTTGGCGGCGTTCGCAATGCTCATGTTGGGTGCTTCTTCCGCTAGAGGAAGGGGATCGATACCCATGTCGAGCAACGATTCATTGACGGTTATATGTCTCTTTAAACTCCAGCAGTGCTTGACGTAGCTTTTCCACAGTGTCGACCTGCCTCTGCCTGTCTGCCGACAGGCAGGCGGCAGACAGGGCACAACCTTTTGTCTTGTGCTTCGGCCAGAAGCGTTGCGGCATCGAATCTGCCTGTCGATTGAACACCTCCTGGGGGCTTTGCCTTACCCCCAATTTTAGTGTCCAAGAAAACCCTATCCCAGTCCACAAGCCCCCTTCCCGGAGGTGCCGATTCCAAGCTTGGCTTGCGATGGAAATCAGCTTATACGCGTGATACGCGACGTCGGAAGCTTACAACACCGGATGCCGGCTTTTGCCGGCAGGACGGATTCCGGCATGGCGCGACTTTTTGCAGTAGCCTCATTAAAGAGACATGGTTGTGCGCATATCCAGTTTGATTGTATTTTCAGGAAGGAAGCATTGCAATGAAGGTTTTGAACCACGAGGTTTTTCGGGCTTATGATATCCGGGGGATCGTGGGCCGGGATTTCGACGAGGATTGGGTCGAAATGTTGGGCAAGGCCTGCGGGACGTATTTTCTGCGGCAGGGCAACGCTCAGGCCGTGATCGGCCATGATTGCCGGCACAGCTCTCCAGGCTACCAGTCGGCCATGATCCGGGGGCTCCTTTCCACCGGAGTGGACGTGATCCTTGTGAACATGGCGCCCACGCCGGTTTTCTATTACGCCGTAAAGAAACTCAATCGGAGGGCCGGAGTGATGATCACGGCCAGTCATAATCCTCCGGAATTCAACGGTTTTAAGATCTGGTCCGGGGAAGGGACGATCCATTCCCAGCAAATTCAGGATCTTTACGCGATCATGAAGGAGGGCCGGTTTATACAAGGCGCGGGAGTAGCCACGCATCACGATATCGTGCCCGCTTATCTTGAGGAATTGAGTTCCCAGGCTCGTCTGAATGCCCCGGTGCGGGTGGTGGTGGATGGCGGAAATGGCGCCGGGGGGCTGATCTGCGCCGAATTGCTGCGCCGTATCGGCGCGGAGGTGATAGAACTGTATTGCGAGCCGGACGGCAATTTTCCGAATCACCACCCGGATCCCACCCAGGACAAGAACAATATTCACTTGCGGGCCAAGATCCTGGAGACGAAAGCCCAGGTCGGGATAGGCCTGGACGGCGACGCGGACCGTATCGGCGTCCTGGATGAACAGGGACGGATGATTTACGGGGACCGTCTCTTGGCTATCTTTGCCCGAGAGATGCTGCGCACGCAACCCAAAGCCACGGTCATCGGGGAGGTCAAATGTTCGCACCTTCTGTTTCAAGACATCGCCGCTCACGGAGGCAAGCCGATCATGGGGCAGGCCGGCCATTCGCTGATCAAGGCCAAAATGAAGGAAACCGGGGCGGCCCTGGCCGGGGAAATGAGCGGACACATGTTTTTCGCGGACCGCTATTACGGATTTGACGACGCATTATATGCGGCCCTGCGGCTGGTGGAAATCATCGCACAGAACCCGGACAAGCCTTTGAGCGACTATTTGCGGGAATGGCCGACGATTTTCTCCACTCCGGAGCTGCGTATGGACTGTCCTGAGTCGATCAAGTTCGCGGTCGTGGAACGGGCCAAGGAATACTTTCGGAAGGAATACGACATTGTGGACGTGGATGGAGTGCGCCTTGTGCTGCCGGACGGCTGGGGACTGTTACGCGCTTCCAACACCCAACCCGTGCTGGTGCTTAGATTCGAAGCCCAGTCCCTTGAGCGCCTGGCGGAGATTCGGGCCCTGGTGGAGCAGCCGCTGCAGTGCTGGATTCGGGAGTTGACCGGCTGAAGCCCGGCT
>DBNV01000037.1 GCA_002299865.1 Desulfonatronaceae bacterium UBA663
CGACCATGGTCCCGCCGGCACCGGAACCAAGAATGAGCAGTTTTTTCATGACAAAGGTCTCCTTTAGATAATATTGTGTGCTGGAACAGGTCCATTTTGCCGACAAAACTGTTCTGTATTGCCTATGTCAAAATTGATATTGACAATAAGCGATATTGTGCACAGGAGTCAAGTCTTGCGGAGTCCTTTTGTCCATCTGATTCCGGACTTTTAGGATCAGGCGAGGGGGATGACTAAAAGAAACGGGCGGAGGCAAAGCCCCATTTCCCAACCGCCTGTCGGCCTACCGGCCCTGCCTACCGCCTGCCTGCCGGCAGGTAGGGCAGTAGCCTCATGAGGCCTCACCTCCAGGCAAGCATTTTACCGGGGATACAGGTAAACGCAAAGACATGGCGATGTTGCGCTGCGGCCTGGAAATCTTTAAGCTTCTGCGTCCATGACCGGGGCGGTCTTGGTCAAATCCACTTGGAGATAGGACGGGGATGAAGCAAAAACATGCCGACAATTCCTATGGTCCGGCGGAAGCGGCGGCTCTGCGCATGGTCCAGGGCGACCTGCCGGACTGCGCTGAACCGTACGCGGAAATCGCCCGACAGGCGGGTTTGACTGAAGCGGAAGCCCTGGATTTGCTCCAGCGGCTCAAGGACCAGGGCGTGATCCGCCGCTTCGGCGCGACCTTGCGTCACCAGCAGGCCGGTTACGGAGACAACGCCATGGTGGCCTGGTACGTGGAACAGGACCTGGACCTGGACCAGGTCGGCGCGTTGATGGCCTCGCGTCCGGAAATTTCCCATTGCTATCAGCGGCGCAACTGCTACGAATGGCCCTTCAACCTCTACACCATGGTCCATGCCCGCAGCCGGCAGGAATGCCTGGACCTGGTCGAGGAATTGTCAAAGGTCAGCCGGGTGCCGCAGTATGCCATTCTGTTCAGCCGGATTGAGCTGAAAAAGACGTCCATGGCTTATTTTTAGCTTTTCTTAAGCACACGCAAAACAAGCACCGCAAACCCATCGCCATGAGGAGAGTCATGTCTGATTCCCAAACATTGTTCGCCAAGGCCCAGAAATTCATTCCCGGCGGCGTGAACAGCCCGGTGCGCGCTTGCCTGAGCGTGGACTGCGATCCGTTGTTCATCGCCAAGGCCAAAGGAGCACGGCTGTGGACCGTGGAAGGGAAGGAACTCATCGACTACGTCATGTCCTGGGGGCCGATGCTTCTGGGCCATGCGCACCCGGAAGTGGTCAAGGCCGTGCATCACGCCGTGGACCAGGGCGCCAGTTTCGGCGCGCCCTGCCCGGCCGAGGTGGAACTGGCCGAAATGCTGGTGGCCGCCCTGCCCGGTGTGGACATGATCCGCATGGTCAATTCCGGGACAGAGGCGACCATGAGCGCGTTGCGTCTGGCCCGCGGCTACACCGGCCGGAACAAGATGCTCAAATTCGCGGGCTGCTACCACGGCCATGCCGATGCCTTCCTGGCCAGTGCCGGATCCGGCGTGGCCACCCTCTCCATCCCCGGCACTCCGGGCGTGCCCCAGTCCGTGGTGGCCGATACACTGCTCGCCCCCTACAACGATCTGGATGCGGTGGAAGCTCTGTTCGCGGTCCACGGTGCAGACATCGCCGCGGTGATTGTCGAGCCTGTTGCCGGCAACATGGGCATGGTCCTCCCGCAGCCCGGCTTTCTGCCCTCCCTGCGCATCTTGACCCAGCGCCACGGCGCCCTGCTCATCTTTGACGAGGTGATCACCGGCTTCCGTTTGGCCTACGGCGGGGCCCAGAACATCTTCGGAATCATCCCGGACCTGACCTGCCTGGGCAAGATCATCGGCGGCGGCTTTCCCGTGGGCGCCTATGGCGGCAGACGGGAAATCATGTCCCGGATCGCGCCCTGCGGCGACATCTATCAGGCCGGTACGCTATCCGGGAACCCGGTGGCCATGGCTGCGGGCGTGGCCACCCTGCGTGCGCTGCAACAATGCGACTACATGGAACTGACCAGGAAGACTAAGGCCCTGGCCTCCGAACTCAAGGACATCCTGGAAGAACGCGGCGTGCAGGTCCAGTTGAACTGCATGGCCTCGCTGTTCACGCTGTTCTTCGGGTCCGAGCCGGTGACGAATTTTGCCTCGGCCTCCAAGGCGGACGGGAAAACTTACGCCGGCTTCTACCGCCAGATGCGCGAGGCTGGCGTTGCCCTGGCACCGTCGGCTTTTGAGTGCGCCTTCACTTCCTTCGCCCATACGGACGAAGACTTTGAAAAGACCTTGGACGCCGCCCGGATCGTGCAATTCTAAAGGAGCATGGGCAGTTTTGTCCCAAACAGGCTGCTCGCTCCTTAACTCCGTGCAGGTGCCCGTCCGTAGCTCGACGATGCGAACACTAATCGAAATTCTTTTCGCCGATGCTATTTTTTAGTAACCTTGACACCGGCGAAACTCCTGCCATAACGCTTATACTCACATGTTTTTTTTTACACAAACCTATGAGAAGGAGGTGAAACATATACTGAAAAAGTCCATACTTGCATCTTTGGTCGTGTCGGCCTTGGTTCTGGCCTTTGTCCTGCCGAACCTGTTTGCGGCTCAAGCCCCCCCTCTCCCTGGAGACGACTTCATTATCCCCAAGCCTGAATGTATTGAAATCAAAGAGCTATCCATACCATTCCCGCATTCCGTGCATATCGGGCAGTATGATTGTGCCGTATGCCATCATACCACCGATGTTACTGCGGGCTGTATGGATGCCGGCTGCCATGATCTGTTCGTACCGGCCTCTCCCGAGGAGCGTAGGGATATCCGCTTCTTTGAAAAGGCATATCACGATCTGTGCATCGGTTGCCACCGTGACCTGCGGAAGGCTCAAGCGCCTGCGGGCCCTGTGGCCTGCGTCGGCTGCCATCCCAAACCCGAAGAACCCACAAGATAACTCGCTTTGTTTGACCAAAAACAAGAGGGATTGTCGACTTTCGTCGACAATCCCTCTTGTTTTTTCAACGCTTCGTGGTTATATGTATCCCTTGTATCTGCCGAGCATGACTCCCGAAGGCCAACCCTGACGAAGGAATCCGCCATGCCCACCACTCTTGAAAATGAAATCATTGAATTGACTGATGTGGTCGAGGAAGGCCATCCGGATCAACCGAACCTGCCGCCCCAGAGTTTCTCGCCATCCTCGAATAAGGCCTTGGAGGATGAGGTCTTGGACGACCTGGACCTGGAAAAGGAAATTGATCAAATTTTCGCGGATCTTAGCACCACTCCGAAAGATAGTGCGTCAAACGACGCGAAGAAATCGCTGGACGACGATCTGAACCTGGACGACCTTTTCAGTGCCTTGGCGCCGGCCGATCGGGAACAGCCCAAAAATGTCCAAAAAGAACAGTCTAAACAACAGGCAACGGCCGAGGTCCCCCCTGGAAACAAGGCCCCTGCGGAAATGACGGAGCCGGAACCGGGGACTCCTTTGTCCGTCGAGCCCGAAGCCCCGGCCCATGCTTCTCCGGATGCGGATCAACTCGCCCCCTTGGTGGAGCGTCTTGCGGTCATGGAAGAAAAGATTGCGGGCATGACCAACGCAAAACAGGCCGTTTCCGAGCAAATCGAGGCCAGGTTGTCGTCCATGGCCAAAGAGTTCGCCGACAAGCTGCGGGAGCAGGCGAAGGCCCTGCGGCAGGAGCTCCGATCCGAACTGGAACGGGAGATCGGACAAATGGTGCGCGATGTCTTAGAGGCGGCCAACGCGCAGCGCATGGAGGAATTTTCACGGCAGATGGCCGCGCAAAGTGAAGAGGCGATCGCCCGGATGGAGGCAAGAATCCAGGAGTTTCGGGATCAGGATGCATCCTCCGGGCAAAACATGGCCGAGACGGTCGCGGGCCACATGGAAGAAATGCGTGTCGGCCTGCTTCAGGAGTTGCAAGAGGCCATCCCTGCCGCCGCGGCCCGGATCATTCGAGAAGAGATCCAGGCCTTGACCCGGGAGAATTGACGACGCCCGCCGCCGGAAGGTTCTTCTTTACGGTTGTAACCTGGCGTAGTAGCTTGTGCAAAAGCGGGGTGGCCCCCCGGTTTCTCCGCTTTTCCCGCCCGGTTTTTGATCACGGTGGTCAAGGCCATTTCCCCAGGGCGGGTTTTTCTTTTTCCTACCAGGAGAGTGCCTCGTGGATCAGACACAAAAGCAGGCTCTGCAGGTGACTAAGGAAATCGTGGTCAAGTTTATCGAGACCAACCGCATTTCACCGCATAATTTCCCGGAGTTGTTCGAGGGCATTTATCTGGCCGTGTTGCGGACCATTCGTGCGGACAATGCATCGGCCTCCATGGAAGTAGACAACGATCCCGCAATCACCGACTGAGAAAATACTCTGCAAACGCCTTCAAGCCACATGAACAGCGAGCAACGCGATCACGGTCGCCTCGTGTCCGGCCTCTTTGGACGGATTGCGCCGTGGTACGACTTTCTGAATCATTTTTTAAGCCTTGGCTGGGATATTGTCTGGCGCAAGCGACTTGTCCGTTGTGTACGGCTGAGCCGGACGTTTCGAGTGCTGGATTTGGCCGCCGGAACCCTGGACGTTTCCAGGGAGATTCTCCGGCAACATCCGGGCGGCTCTGTTCTGGCCATGGATTTTTCGTTGCCCATGCTCCAACGGGGGCAACGAAAAATCCAGACCGAAAAGCAAACCGCGATCCTGCCCGTGACCGCGGACGGCAGGACGCTCCCGCTGCCGAACCAATGCGTGGACTGCGCGACCATCGCCTTTGGGATCCGCAACATCAAACCCCGCGAAGACTGCTACAGGGAAGTCCTGCGGGTGTTGACGCCGGGGGGCCGTTTCTGCATCCTGGAATTCGGCACGGGCCGGCGGAAAATACTGCGTGGTCTGTACAACATGTATTTGCACCGCATCCTGCCTCTGGTCGGGTGGCTTTTCTCCGGAGATCCCCAGGCCTATCGCTATCTGGCCGAGACGATCCAAGCCTTCCCGGACGCCCGCGTCCTGTCCTCGGAACTGCTTCAAGCTGGTTTTTCCAAGGTCTATTCCTTTCCAATGACCGCCGGTATCGTACAGGTCCATGTGGCGGAGAAGTCCGCGCGGTGAAACGAACAAAAGCCCAGGACATTTTCGCTATACATTAACCAGCTGAAATATTTGATGCTGGCTCATCCTGTTCGGAGCGGATCGGCTGGCTGCGTCCGGCTACGCCCGGCTGCGCCTGTCTGACTGAACCAGGCATTGTTCATCAAACCACATGCTTAAACGAACTCTTTTTTCAGCTTCTGAAGTTTCACGGTTTTTT
>DBNV01000042.1 GCA_002299865.1 Desulfonatronaceae bacterium UBA663
CGCGCAGGGACATGGCCGCGTTGAATCCTAAAAAGCCGGTGGACGGCGTTCCGGAACGTATTCATGCGGGATATTTTCCTCGTTCCAGTCCTTGGAGACGTACAGCCCGCAAAAACAGCTTCCGTACCGACGCACATCGGCTTCCCGGTAGATGCACGGACAGATGATGTCCTTGTCCTGCTCCCTCTGGCCCGAGGCCAGGCGGCAGGGACAGGCCATGTACCCGTAACGTTCCTTATTGGTCAGCAGGGATTCCATGAGGGCCAGGACCATTTCCTCGTCCTTGTTGAAGAAATACCCTTGGGTTCCTAAAACCTTGCGCAGGGCGTGCATCAGTTGTGCGGCGTTCATTTGAGCCCCAGCGCGGATTTAATTTCATCCTGTCGGAAGCCCACAATGATCTTGTCGCCGATAACAATGGTCGGGAAGCTTTGGGCGGGATTGTACTTCTTCACCTCTGTCATGGCGTCGGTGCGCTCCTGGCCCGTCAGCCAGTCCACGTGGGTGGGCTCATAGGCCACGCCGCACTTGTCCAGGAATTCTTTGGCTTTTTTGCAATGAATACATGTGCTTAATGCGAATACGCGAATCGGCGGGGTCATGGTGCGCTCCTTCTAGTCTTGCGTTGCTTGGTATGAGTGGCGGGTTCGATGTTGTTGATCAGGTTTGTCGGGCGTCCAGGACTACCATGTTCATGGCTGCCTTCTTAAAGCTTGCTATTCAAAGGGAGATCAGCGCGCCTTTCATGTTTCCACCGCGAGGCGCGGACGCCCGCTGCGTTGCAGAAAACGGGGTAGATGCCATTGTATCCTTGTGTGCTGACTATCACTCAAACTACGGTGAACATCAAGCCCGTCTCCGTGGGGCAGGCAAGAATAAGTTTAAGTCGACGATTCGAGTGGCTTAGATGGGGCCGATACGGGGCTTGTCTCAGCGGCGCATGAACGATAAGAGTTCTCCGGTTCGACGGCAAGTTTTTTCAATGGGACGGATCGACTTCCGCAGCCCTCTTGCTTCGCGCCTCCACATAAAGACGATCCGGAACGCAAGGAGTGATTTGATATGAATTTGTGCATTATCGGCACGGGATACGTGGGTCTGGTCGCTGCCGCCTGCTTCTCGGAAATGGGCAACAACGTAGTTTGCGTGGACGTGAACCCGAACATCATTCGTGATCTTACCCAGGGGAAAATCCAAATCTACGAGCCGGGCCTGGAGGAAATCGTTCAGCGCAATGCCGAGCAGGGGCGGTTGCGGTTCACCACCAGTCTGGAGGAAAGTCTGGAGTCGGCCTTGTTCGTGATGATCTGCGTGGGCACCCCCTCCCTGCCCGACGGCGGTTGCGATTTGCGCTACGTACATCAGGTGGCCCGGGACGTGGGGCGGAACATGCGCGACTACAAGATCGTGATCAACAAGTCCACGGTGCCGGTGGGCACGGCGGATCAGGTCCGGGCCCTGATCCTTGAGGAACAGCAAGCGCGTGGTGTGAATATTGAATTCGACGTGGTTTCCAATCCGGAATTTTTAAAGGAAGGGGATGCGGTCAACGATTTCATGAAACCCGACCGGGTGGTGGTGGGCACGGACAACGTCCGCGTGGCCGAGCTGTTCAAGGCGTTGTACGCCCCCTTTGCGCGCAGTCGGGAAAAGCTGATCATCATGGGCGTGCGCAGCGCGGAGATGACTAAATACGCCGCCAATTGCATGTTGGCCACGAAGATTTCCTTCATCAATGAAATCGCCAATATCTGTGAACGGGTGGGCGCGGACGTGAACGACGTGCGCATGGGTATCGGCTCTGATCAGCGCATCGGGCGCCACTTCATCTATCCCGGATTGGGATACGGCGGTTCTTGCTTTCCCAAGGACGTTCGTGCGTTGATCAACGCGGCGCAAAGCAATGGATACGAACCGGGGGTGCTCAAGGCCGTGGACGGCCTGAACGTCCGGCAGAAGCGCCATCTCGTGGAAAAAATCGTGAACTACTTTGCGCAATACGGCGGGGTGCACGGCAAAACCATGGCTTTATGGGGCTTGGCCTTCAAACCCAATACCAACGACATTCGCGAGGCCCCGGCCCTGGAGGTGATCGCCGGACTGACGGATCTGGGGATGCGCGTGCGGGCTTTTGATCCGGTCGCCGGGGAAAAGGCCCGGGATGTTCTGGCTGGGAACGCCTTGGTGAAGATTCTGCCCAAGCAATACGACGTTCTGGAGGGAGCGGATGCGTTGGCCGTGGTGACGGAATGGAACCAGTTCCGCAATCCGGATTTTGACCGCATTCGGCAGGCCTTGGCGGAGCCGGTGGTGTTTGACGGACGCAACCTCTACGCACCCGAGTTTCTTGAGCGCTTCGGTCTGCGATATTTCTGCGTGGGACGCCCGGGCGCGACGGTTTCGCAAAAATAAGCGGCTCAACGGGCAGGCGCGACTCGGCCCGGGGAACGCCGGCAAAAACGCAGTTGCAGTTCCTGGAGGATCAGGCGCTCATAGCCTCCCTGGGGCCAGGTGGACATGGCGGACTGTCCTTCCAGGATTCCCTCCATGTACTGGCTTTCTTCCCAGAAATCTAAAAGTTCCTCGTCTTCCAGCGTCTTGACGTGTTCGTCCAGAGGAACCGAAGCCAATTGCCCGTTAAAATAATCCATGTTTTGCTTTCCTCCGTGAATATGCGTTGTGCGCCCACGGCCATGCCTGCCCATGCCTCATGGGCCGACTACGTCGCTGACTACGTCATATTTGAATGAAGTCCAAACTTTTTGCAACCCAATGAAGCCCGAACCCCATCGGCTTTGGCCAGCCTCGCATTTATTGGCACGATCAGGTAATGCTCCCGTCGTTTCAGGCGGCCTTTCCTTTTTTCAATGGAGTCTTCAAGCGTGTTCTTGACTAAGGATGTGCAGGATTTTTTGCGCGGGCGCGGGGACAGCCTGCATGTACACAAAAGCGGGCCGGCCACTCAAGCTTATTTGGCCTCGGCTCTTCTGGCCGCAGGCCGGAACGTGGTTTTGGTTGTTCCCGAATTCAAGCAGATCGCGGAGATCGAGCCGCTTGCCCATTTGTTCGCCGGAAGCGGTCCGGACGGCAAGGGCGGTTCGCGCTGGTTCACCTTTCCGGCGTATCCGCCGAAAGATCCCCTGCACGCGGACCGCGAGGCCTGGACCAAGCGTTGGATCGGACTGCACGCCTTGCGTCACGCCCGGCGACCGTTCGGTTTGTTGGTCAGCGTGGAAAATTTTTTGATTAAATGGCCTTCCAGATCTTTGGTCGAGACTTCCTTCCTGCATCTTGTCGTTGGGGAGGAGGTGGCCCCGGACGACATTCTGGAACAGGCCGTGCTCTGGGGATATCAACGCACGAACTTGGTTGCGGGTGTCGGCGAGATCGCGCGGCGCGGGGACATTCTGGATATTTTTCCGCCGGGCTTTGACTTGGCGCTGCGCATGGAGTTTTTCGGGCAGACGCTGGAAAGTCTGCGTTTGTTCGATCCTCTGCGTCAGCGTTCGGTCAAAGAAACAGGCGAGGCTGTCGTGATGCCCGTGACGCCGGCATTGCTCGGCGCGCAGGCCGTAACCCAGGCCCGAGCGTTTTGGAAACAACAAGACGCCGTGGCACGATT
>DBNV01000058.1:0-14840 GCA_002299865.1 Desulfonatronaceae bacterium UBA663
AGCGTTGATCCTTGTACTCGTCACTGCCAAGCTCTTGAAAACAGAAGAAATCGCTGCGATCGATGGCTTCCGCAAGGTTCATGGCATTGCGTGTTCCTTCAACATCAGATGAAAATTGAGCCATGATATCAGCTCGCCAGTTCATCCCACAAGTGCTCCAGGGGGGTGAAAAGGCTAACCATCCGGATTTCAATCGGCCGGATATCTTTGATGGTTCCTTTTATGGATGAAGGATTCGAGAAAAGCGATGTCGTCATTTGCTGCTCCCACTCGTGTTTTTGCGGGTTGACTGAGAGTTGCAAAAAGCGCACAATATCCCCAGCGGTTCAAGTACTAAATTAAACCGCTGTGTGCAGATGAACAGTTCACCTGCACACAGCATCTGAAAGCCCTTAGGATTACTGTATCACAAGCTATCGGTGTTGTCTGGTACTGAGATCACGCTGCAGGGCTAACCCTGCTTTAGGGTTTAAGAGAAATTACTCCGGTTAGCAACAGGACGGCTGGTATGAATAGGGTATAGAATGCTTGGATGATGAATGTCCAGCCCAGAGCTGGGGGCGAAATCTTTCCGTATGCGCGGAGCGTCACTGTCCAGTGAACCCAAGCCCACGATAAGCAATTGATTGTGAGCCATACCCAGCCGATTGTGCTGAAAATCTCACGGTTAATGACAAAGAACACCGCAAAAGCGACCATCATCAGACCTGATAGAATGTAGGCGTTCGCCGCTGGTACAAGGTCGTATCCGCGCAGCTTGATGATTCCAGCTGCCAGGATGGTGAGGGCGACCATTAATAACAACAACCCCACTGAAATTTTGACCGGATTATCGAGGTTGGCGTTAATGATGATGAAGGCCAATATCCCGGTGATTATGCCGACGAAAAGAAAAACTGTTCCTACTCCTTCCGGTTTGCCATGGCCGAGTCCAGACATCCCCAATGAGAAAAACGCCACACTAAAGAAGAATAAGGCAAAGGCAATTAATGCATCTGGCGGTGTTATCGGTACCATCTTTTTTACCTCCTTTTTTAATTGATAGCCTATCACAAAACTAGCTTTTTCTCAGGAACTGTATTGTCTTCACAACATTTCTCACCCCCTTTTGTTTAGTCTCTTTAAAATAAAAAGAGCACGGTTATTTTGGCTCTATTCGCGTTAATCATTGAATGGCTGGTTTTGCAGTCGCTTGCAACCATGCGGTCGGCGTTAAAATGGTTTTGTTCTTTTCGTACATTCTCCGCCAACCAAGGCAGTTGGGGAGATATTTGGTTGCGACTCCATGGAAAGAGTTGCCTGTAAAAAGTCTTCTTCAGGCAGCGGAAGACAGAGGACGGATGACGGAAGACAGTTAAAACAGCAGGTTGCAAACAGCGATGTCATGAATGAAATCCGGATTTAAACTTTTTGCAGGGACATCTGGAAAGGCGACATCTAGAAATAATAACCATGCCTTTCAATTAGGTATAAATATGAAAGCATATTGCAACATAACTTGTCAAGGCCTAGTTTAAAAATCTGTCCAACCCTGGTAAAGTAGGCGCAGGGCGGTCGATCCGGCTAAAACTGGGCAAGCCAGCCTTAATATTTCAGGCGGTTGGATGAGAACAAAATTGCCTTGCGAAAGACCAGGATGCACCTGGACAAGAAAGTCTTCCCAAGGGTAACCTTGCCCGATGAGCTTTGATTGGATCCTGCTGCTGTACGCCTTGGGCCTGGCCCTGATCCTTGAAGGCATGTTGTATTTCCTCTGGCCCGAGAAGATGTCGGAGTTTTTGCGTTTTCTCTCGGAGCGTCCACCCTCGCTGTTGCGCAAGCTGGGGCTGGGGTCGATAATCTTGGGCCTGGCGCTATTGTTTCTGGGCCGACAATTCTAAAGGCTTGCCTCGAGAGGCTTGCCTCGTTCCGGCGCACTCCTTAAGACGTCGTGAGAAAATATCCGTGGCAGATTTGTGTCGTAAAAACGTTTTGCAACGGCCAGGGAGGGAGCCAGGGAGGGAGGATGATGCCTTGCTCAGGGCGAAAGCAAGGCGGTTTCATGCTCTCCGGTGCGCCAGGGCGTCTTTGACCCAAGGCGCCCACGCCTCCCTGGCCCGCTGGGCGTAGAGTAGCTTGCGCTTGGCCTTGCCGCCCCGGGCCTTGATCCCCGGCATCAATCCGAAGTTGACGTTGGAGGGCTGGAAATTTTCCGAGGGGGTGCGCAAATGGTTCAGCAAAGCCCCCAGGGCGGTTTCCGGGGGCGGATGCGGCAGATCCCGGCCCTGCCCAAGGGCCGCGAGCAAATGGCCCAACCAGAGTCCGCAAGCCGCAGATTCCACGTAGCCTTCCACCCCGGTGATCTGTCCGGCTAGATGCACGCCCGGTCTGGCCTTTAATCCCAGTTCAGGGGTCAATGCCCGCGGGGCATTGACGTAGGTGTTGCGGTGCATGCTGCCCAGACGCAGAAATTCGGCCCGTTCCAGAGCGGGGATGAGGCGCAAAATCCGTTCTTGTTCCGGATAGACCAACTTGGTCTGAAACCCCACCAGATTGAAGGCGGTTTTATTTTTGTTCTCGGTCCGCAACTGGACCACGGCGAATGGTTGCCGCCCTGTGCGTGGATCCACTAAGCCCACCGGCTTGAGCGGACCATAAGCCAGAGTCATTTCCCCGCGCTCAGCCAGGGTCTCGATGGGCAGGCAGGCCTCAAAATGTACAACCTTTTCGAATGTCCGGGGTGTTACCGTGCGCGCTAAGCGCAGTTCCTGATAAAAGCGGCGGTACTGGGATTCGTCCAGGGGGCAGTTCAGATAATCGCTTTCTTCGGGATTGTAGCGCGACCCCCAGAACGCCGCGTCCATGTCCACGGAATCCGCCGCGACGATGGGTGCGATGGCGTCGTAGAAATAGAGATGCTCCTCGCCCACGGCCTGTTTCAGGTCCTCGGCCAGTTCCTCTCCGGCCAAAGGACCCGCCGCGATCACAGTCAAGGCCGCGTTCTGGAGCAAGGGATCATCCAGGCTGCGGATCTCCTCGCGGATCAGGGTGATGCCGGGATGCTCGACAATGCGCCGGGTAACGCTTTGGGCGAAAAGCTCCCGGTCCACGGCCAGGGCCTTGCCCGCCGGAACCCGCGTGGCCCGCGCCGCCTCCATGACCAGACTGCCCAGTTCGCTCATTTCCAGCTTGAGCAGGCCCACCCCTGAAGTCTGCTCGTCGGAGCGCAAGGAGTTGGAGCAGACCAGCTCGGCTAGGTTTTCATTGCTGTGAGCCGGAGAAAACCGCTGCGGCTTCATTTCGAAGAGATGCACGGGGATGCCTTGTTCGGCCAGGGCCCAGGCGCATTCGCACCCGGCCAGGCCGGCCCCGACAACAGCGACGGGCCCAGCGCCGGAAAAGGATGAAGACATGGATTTATTCTTTCAAAAGGGGTTCCAGGATGTTGTCCAGATCAATCCGCTTGCATGTCCATTCGCCGGGCGTGAGCTGATAACGCAGGATTTCCCAGTGGTCATGATCCAGGTAGTCCACATGCCCGTGCCCGTTCTCGGCCAGGGACGCGACAATGACGTCCAGGTCCTGCTCGATGTCCAGCCAGGCCCCCTCGTACTCCACATTGATGCGATCACCGGCAAAGTGAAAAACCGACGCCTTCACCGCCGACAGGACGTCGCGCTTCGCGGGGTCGATGCCGCGGATTTCACCGTAAATGCGCAAGGGAAATTTCATGGGGACCTCGGTGGATCCGGCATCTTGCCGGAGTATAAGCCGGCTGGAAGCCGGCTCCACTATCGATCTTTAATCCGTAACGTCGAAAGACGTTGCGTAGAGAAAAGACAAGGTAACCCGCCTCGCTGAGGTGTCAAGCATTGTCGTCGATGAGAGGTATACAAGGAAAACGCGGTGCATGGATCACCTCGCTCGGGCGTACTGTTTGCGCCATTCGTCCAGGAAAAGCAGCGAAGTTTCCAGGTCGCTCAAGGTTCCCCGGCGTTGGCGCACGGCCCAGATCAAATCCTCGAAAGACACGCTTTCCGGCAGGTTCAAGGCCTTGAGCAATTCCCGGACGTCTTGCCGTAAATCTTCCGGCAAGCCGTCCAGAGGGCTGGGTCGGCCCGCCGGCCCGCGGTCCGCCGGCCCGGCGTCGGCCCCCCCCAGTCCGATCCTCTGTCTTGCGAAGTCCAGCAGGGCGCGCATCCTGTGGACATAGGCATGCTCGGCCAGCACGCGGGCCCTGGCCAACTGGGCCATGGCCCGGCGTTCTTCGGGCCGCACGAGATAGTGTTGGATAGCCTCAAGCATTCCGGGCATGTCTTCAAACACCGCCACTTCCCGGCCCGAGAACAACTCGCCTAGGAGCGCACGCCTGTCCACGAGCTGAAACGCCGCGCATGAAGCCAGTTCAAAGGTTCGTGGATTGACGAAGTCCCCGCCGGAAATCAGGGGCTCGGCCTTGATGCTGGAGTGCAGGTTCAAATTGATTTTCGAGGCGTTAAAGATTTTCACCGCCTCATCCGGGGAGATACGCTCGTCCGGGCGCTGCATGCAGGGTGTTAGCACCGGATCGGCCTGCCAGTCGTTGCCCCAAATCCTGAAATCCAGAGAGGTGAGCCGGCGGAAGGCGGCGTGGCGGTTGGGATAGCCCGCGCCCAAAAAGGATACGTCCGCGCCGTAGCGACGCCGGTCCACGTTGGAAAGCTCCATGGGCGCGTGAAAAGCCGGGTCCGCTGCCAAGGGCAGATAAAGAACGTTCTCCTGGCCCAGCTCCCGGAGCAAATCGAAAAAAGGGGCCTTCTGGATCACCGCAAACACATCGTAATGCCGGGCAAAGGCCTTCCAGTATGGAAAGACCCGAAAATCCTCCACGAACCACATGGCCGTGGCCACTTTGTCCCGTCGCAGCCGTTGCAGGGTCTGGCGGCTCAAGGGGGCCTGGGCCTGGGCCAGGATCAAGTCCGGAGCAAAGCTTTCCACTTTGGCCAGAACGATCTGGGAGACGATCTGCAGAAAACTGTTTTCCAGGGCCGCCAGCCGCTCCATATTGATGCGCTGGCCCTTCAGGGCACGGAATGCGCCGCAAAATTCCGGGGCCTCGAATACCTCCACCGTGTGCCCCAGTTCCCGCAAGGCGGTCGTGCAGTAGCGGCCCACGGTCAAGGAGCCGCCGGACATGGGCAGCACGTTTAGGATGCGCAGGGATGATTTCATGACTGCTCCAGCATCCACTGGGTTTCATCGTACATCCAGGCCGCGGCCCCGTTTTCGGTCGCGACGTCGCGGGGCGTTATCCCCAGGCAATGACCGCGCAACAGCTCTCGTACCGCCTCCCGTTCCTTGCTTTTCGGCAACTCACCGCACTGCGGGTGAAGCTTAAGACCGAAATCATCCACCCTGCTTTTCAAAAGGCACAGCTCTGCGGGCGGGTCAGGAGGCGAAGTTCGTCCGGCCAAGCCGGGTCCGGCCATGGCTGCCAGCACGGTTTTATGCGTGAAAGGCAGCAAACAGGCCGTGTCCTGGTCGCAAGGCTGGGATTCCAAGCAGGGGGCGCAGGCCCGTCCGGCCTGCCAGACCAGATGGCCTGCGCCGTAGGGTCCTGTTTCAAAACACCAAGCCGAGGAGAGAAAAAAGGCCGTGACCGGGGTCCCCAGGTGCGCGGCCAAGTGCATGATTCCAGTGTCCGGGGTGAGCAAGAGATCCAGTTGACCCAGCACTTCCATAAGATCGTTCCATTTGGTGCGTCCGCTCAGGTCGCGTACTCGGGTCTGCAGGGCCGGGGGCAAGGCCCTCTGCAGCTGCCTGGCCGCGGGCCGCTCCGCCTCCGTGCCCAGCAAGTACGCCGGACCGGCGGTTGCGTGCAGGGCTGCGGCCAGAATTTGCGACAGCACAGGCACGGGCAGGGATCGCCGGGCATCTCGGCCGGCCAGGGCCACGCCGATGCCGTTGCCTTTGGCCACAGCTGCGGGATTGACCGCTTGCGGTTCCAATGCCGGTTGGAGGAAATACCCCCAGTAGTCCATGAGGTTCAAGGGATTGACCGACCGGCGCCGGGTCAGGCGAAAGACCATGTCCGGCCAGGCTCCCCGCAGGGCTTGGCCGTGACGCCATTGATACCCAAAGACCTGCTCCGGCGCAAACAATCCGGCCAGGATGTAATTGAAGCCGGAGTGGTTCAGGTTGAAGACGCGCTCAAAACTGGCCTCCCGCCATTGCCTGAACACGGGCCGGCAGCCCTGCAGCAATCGCTCCGGCTCCGGGCGCTGACCGTGCACGGGCAAGCCATGGACATGCACGCCCGGATAGATCAGTTCGGCTAAAGAGACCAGACTCACGTCCACGGCCAGATGCACCACGGCCCTGGGCCTGGCTTGCAGCCCCCGGACCAGGCGTTTGCTCTGGATGATGTCCCCGAAGCGCGCCAGTTGGATGACAAGGTAGGTGTTCATGGTTGGACAGGAGGTGGCTGCTCTGTTTGATCTGGGATGTCATGGTAGCGGCATTCAGGGCCTAGTGTCCACACGGCATCGCCGGGACATCGACCCAAATACGCACTTGCCAGGACCGAAAATATGACTTATGGGCAAGCGCTTCAAAATTCGCACATCCCTGTGTGGCCCATGGGGTCTTTTCGCATCGGGCGGAAGCTTAGACGGGTGCAAATCCGGGGATGGAGGCGCAACCCTTTTGGCAAGGAGTCAACCATGGCTTACATGACAATGAAACAGATGCTGGAGACCGGCGTGCATTTCGGTCACCAGACCCGACGCTGGAATCCCAAAATGCGGCCCTACATTTTCGGTGCGCGCAACGGCATCCACATCATCGACCTGCAGCAGACCGTGAAGATGTTTCAGAAGGCCTACGATTTCATCGCCGAAACCGTGGCCCAGGGCGGCAAGATCATTTTCGTGGGCACCAAGCCCCAGGCTCGGGAAACCATCAAGCAAGAGGCGGTCCGGGTAGGGATGTTTTCCGTGACCCATCGCTGGATGGGCGGCACCCTGACCAACTTCCAGACCATCCGCAACAGCATCTCCCGCCTGAAGAAGCTGGAAGGCATGTTCGAGGACGGGACCATCAATCGTTTCGTCAAAAAGGAAATCGTGTACATGGAGCGCGAGGTGAAAAAATTGAACCTGGCCCTGGGCGGCATCAAGGCGATGGAATCTTTGCCCCAGGCCGCGTTCATTATCGACCCGAACCGGGAAGCCATCGCCGTGCAGGAATGCCGCAAGCTGAACATTCCCGTGGTCGGCGTGGTGGATACCAATTGCGACCCGGACCAGATCGATTTCATCATCCCCGGCAACGACGACGCCATCCGCGCAATCAAGCTGTTTTCCTCCAGCATTGCCGAGGCGTGCATTGAGGGCGCCGCTAGGAGGCGGGATACGGTCGGCGCGGCGGAGAAAGTAGAAGGCGAAACCGCGGCCGATGCCCGGGAAAAACCGGAAGTCGAAGCAGTTGTCGGCGATGAAGAGATCATGGAGGAGGAGTAAATGAGCGTTTCAGCCCAATCAGTAAAGGAACTGCGCGAAAAAACCGGCGCGGGCATGATGGATTGCAAAAAGGCCCTGCAGGAGTGCGGCGGATGCCAGGAAAAATCCCTGCTTTGGCTGCGGGAAAAAGGGTTGGCCAAGGCCCGGAAAAAGTCCGGACGGGCGACATCCCAGGGATATATCGGCTCCTACATCCATTCCAACGGCAAGATCGGAGTCATGGTGGAACTCAAGTGCGAGACGGATTTCGTGGCCAAGAACGCAATCTTTCTCGAGCTGGCCAAGAACCTGGCCATGCAGGTGGCGGCCACCGCGCCGTTGTGCGTCGCTGCGGAGGACATTTCCGAGGACGTGCTGGAACGGGAGCGGCAGGTTTACACCCATCAGACCCGTGACGAGGGCAAACCGGAAAACATCATTCCCAAGATCGTCGAAGGGCGAATGAAGAAGTTCGCCCAGGAGGTATGTCTGCTGGAACAGGCCTATATCAAGGACGATGCCAAGAAGGTGAAGGACCTGATCACTGAAGCCATCGCGGTGCTGGGCGAGAACATCCAGGTGGGACGCATCGTCCGGCTGGCCTTGGGCGAGGACGCAGCGTAGCCCTTATGCCGGCCCTCCATTATCCTAGGGTCCTGCTGAAAATCAGCGGCGAGGCTTTGGCCGGATCCAAGACTTTCGGCATTGATCCCGCGACCATCGAAACCTTTTGCCGGGAGATTGTGGACGTCGCGGATTTGGGCATTGAACTGGCCCTGGTCATCGGCGGAGGGAACATCTTTCGCGGGCTCTTTGCCGCGTCCCAGGGCATGGACCGGGCCGGGGCCGATTACATGGGCATGCTGGCCACGGTCATCAACTCTCTGGCCGTGCAGGACGGGCTGGAGAAGCTCGGTCTGGCCACCAGGGTGATGACCGCATTCCCCATGCAACAGGTGGCCGAACCGTACATTCGGCGCAGGGCTATCCGGCACCTGGAAAAAAAACGGGTGGTCATCTGCGCGGCCGGTACGGGCAATCCCTTCTTCACTACGGACACGGCCGCCGTGCTGCGGGGCGCTGAACTCAAGGTTCAGGCCATTCTCAAAGCCACCAAGGTGGACGGCGTTTACGACAAAGATCCCCAAAAACATGACGACGCCAAGATGTTCAGCCGGATCACCTACATCGACATCCTGAAGAAACGGTTGCGGGTCATGGATTCCACGGCCATTTCCCTGGCCATGGACAATGTCCTGCCCATCGTGGTCTTCAACCTGTTCACGGAGGGCAACATCAAGCGCGTGGTGTTGGGAGAGAGTACGGGCACTCTGGTCAAAGGAGGAGAATAGTCATGGCATCCGTTTTGGACGACAGCAGGCAGCGCATGGAAAAAACACTGCAAGGCCTGGACAGGGATTTCAGACGCCTGCGCACCGGACGGGCCTCTACGGCCCTGTTGGAGGGGGTCAAGGTCGACTACTACGGAACCCCCACGCCCATTGAGCAGTTGGCTTCCATTTCCGTGCCGGACGCGCGCACGATTTCCATCCAGCCTTGGGACAGAGCCGCGTTCAAGGACGTGGAAAAGGCCATTCAAAAATCTGAATTGGGTCTCAATCCTCTCAACGACGGCAAGGTCATCCGGGTGAACATTCCGCCCTTGACCGAGGAACGGCGGAAGGAACTGGCCAAAGTGGCCAAAAAATTCACCGAGGATGCCAAGGTCGGTGTGCGCAACGTGCGCCGGGAGGCCAACGACGCCTTGAAGAAGCAGGAAAAAAACAAGGAAATCACGGAAGACGAACTGCGCAAGTTCCAGGATGAGGTCCAGAAGTTGACCGACGAGTTCATAGCCAAGGCCGACGCTGCCCTGGCCGCCAAGGAAAAGGAAATCATGGAGATCTGAAAGGTCTTGTCTAGTCTTCCCGAACATATCGCCATCATCATGGACGGCAACGGCCGCTGGGCCACGCGGCACGGCCTGCCCCGCACCGAAGGACACAAGGCCGGCATTCGGTCGGCGCGGGCCATTGTCATGGCCTGTCGCAAACTGAGCATCCCGTACGTCACTTTCTACGCTTTTTCCAAGGAGAATTGGCGACGTCCCGAGGAGGAAGTCGCCTTCCTCTTTGATCTGCTCGTCAGATATTTAAACGATGAACTGGACTCTTTGCTGGAGCGGGATATTCGTCTGTGCGTGCTCGGAGAATGGGCGGACCTGCCCTTTGTCCTGCGCCAGGCGCTCAAGCATGTCTGTTCCAAAACCAAGCAGTGCAAGGCCATGACCGTGAACCTGGCCTTGAACTATTCCGGCCGCGAGGAAATCACCAGGGCCTGCGCGAGGCTCGTGCAGAAGGGCATCCCCGCGTCCGAAATCACGCCGGAACGTTTCTCCGAGTGTCTGGACACCGCGGGCCAGCCTGACCCGGATCTGATCATCCGCACCAGCGGAGAACAACGTCTGAGCAATTTCCTGCTTTATCAGGTCGCGTACAGCGAATTCTACTTCACCCCGGTGCTGTGGCCCGATTTTGACGAAGCCTGCCTGCGGGAGGCCCTGGAGGTATTTGCCAAGCGTTCGCGACGCTTCGGCGGCCTGGATCAATTCGACAAGGATAACGGGAGCGTATGATTCTCTCCGCCCATCACAAGCGCCTGCTGACCGGTTTGTTGTCCCTCCCTGTGCTGCTGTGGACTCTTTATCACGGCGGCACGCCCCTGCTTGTGCTCCTGCTGCTTATTTCCGGGCTGGGCCAGTGGGAATTCTACTCCATGTTCTGGCCCCGGGAGAAGACAGCCTGGAAACTGGTCGGTATCGGAGCAGGCACCCTGTTTTTGCTGGCCGCCGGGCTCTACCAACAGGCGGTCTTGGCGTTGTCCCTGCTGTTTTGCCTGTTCAGCCTGATTTTTCTCTTCGCCTACAGCCGGAATCCTCAAAACAGTGATTTCAGACAGGTCCAGACCCTTTTTTTGGGGTGCTGTTACCTGCCGCTGCTGCTCCATCCGGCCCTCCAGTTGGTTTGGCCCGAACTGCTCCTGGTCATTGCCGCGGCCTTTTTCTCGGACACGGCGGCCTATTACGCCGGCTCCTTCTGGGGCAAGCGCCATGTCTGGCCGGTCATTAGTCCGAAAAAAACCTGGGTTGGCAGTTTCGCTGGACTGGTCGCCAGCATGATGGCCTGCCTGGTGATCGGCAAAGTCTGGGGGCACGCTGGGGTGTTCGCCCTTTTGGGCCTTGGCGTGGCGTTGAACCTGGCCGCCCAGTTCGGCGATTTTTTTGAGTCCGCCCTGAAGCGTTCCCGAGGCCTTAAGGATTCCGGATCAATCCTGCCCGGATACGGCGGCCTGTTGGATCGCATCGACAGCCTGCTTTTTGTGCTTCCTGTTTACGGCCTGCTGCGTCTTGTCCATCCTTTTTTCTGATCCATGTCTTAAAGTCCATGTCCCAGCAATCAGGCGTTGCCTATATTAGCTCCTTGCCTACGGGTGGCGGCAATACGCCCAGATCCCTGGTCATTCTGGGCAGTACCGGTTCCATCGGCCGGAGCGCCATGGAAGTTCTGGCCGAACATCCGGAACGGTTCCGAATCATCGGTTTGGCTGCGGGCCGCAACGCCCGGCTGCTGGCGTCCCAGGCCGTGTTCTGGCGTCCGCCGCTTTTGGCGGTGCTGGATCAAATTGTTGCCGCTGAACTTATGGATCTTCTCCCGGAAGACTATCGGCCGGAAATTGTATCCGGACCTGCGGGATTTGAGCGGCTGGCCGAACTGCCCGAAGCGGAAATGGTGCTCAGCGCCCAGGTGGGTGCGGCCGGCCTGCCTGCCACCTTGGCTGCGGCCCGGGCCGGGAAGATCATTGCCTTGGCCAACAAGGAATCCCTTGTGCTGGCCGGAAGCTTGATTCGAGAGATTTGCGGCCGGACAGGAGCCGCGATTTTGCCCGTGGACTCCGAACACAACGCTGTGTTCCAGGTCCTGCGAGGCGAGGCTGCCGGGGATGTGCGCAGGATCATTCTCACGGCTTCAGGGGGCCCGTTCCGGCATTTGCCCGGACAGAAGTTTGCCGACGTCACCGCCGCCCAGGCACTCAGTCATCCCAACTGGTCCATGGGCCCCAAAATCAGCGTGGACTCGGCCACCTTGATGAATAAAGGCCTGGAAATCATTGAGGCCTGCCATCTGTTCGGCTTGCGACTGGAACAGATGGACGTGGTGATCCATCCGCAAAGCCTGGTCCATTCCCTGGTGGAATTTTCCGACCGTTCTCTGCTGGCCCATCTTGGCCCTCCGGACATGCGCGTGCCAATATCCTACTGCCTGGGCTGGCCCCGTCGGTTGGAACTGAGCCTTAAGCCTTTGGACCTGCTCCGGGTCGGCTGCTTGACCTTTGAGCCGCCTCGGTCCAAACTCTTTCCGTGTCTGGCGCTTTGCAGGCAGGCTTTTGCCGCGGGGCAAAGCCACTGCGTGGTGCTTAACGCGGCCAATGAAGCCGCCGTGGAGCTGTTTCTTCAAGGACGAATCCGCTTCTTGGACGTGGCCGCCCTAATTCAAAAGGCCATGGACGCTCATTCCGGAGATCAGGTTGACGGTCTGGAGGCGATCATGGGCTTGAGCGAACGCACCTCGGCGCATGTGCGGCACTGGGCCGCCCAAACTGATCCGCTCTGATTCCGGATTTATTTTTTATGATAGAAAGCGTTCTTGCCGTTGTTCTGGTTTTAGGCCTGCTGATCTTTTTTCATGAACTGGGGCACTTTCTCGTGGCCAGGTTGATGCGCATCGGCGTGCCTGTTTTTTCGCTGGGTTTTGGGCCAAAAATTTTCAGTTTCCTGTACAAGGGCACGGAATACCGCCTTTCTGCGGTACCACTGGGCGGCTACGTCAAACTGTCCGGCGAAAATCCGGATGACGAACCGGCCTCGGGCGCCCGTCCGGAAGAAATCTTCAGCCTGAGGCCGCCCTGGCAACGCATTTTGGTGGTGGCCGCCGGGCCGATCTTCAATTTCTTTCTGGCCTTCTTCATCTACTGGGGGCTGTTCTGGTTTCACGGTCAACAGGAGCTGTTGCCCGTGGTGGGACAAGTCATGGAAAGCAGTCCGGCACAGACCGCAGGGCTGCATTCCGGCGACAGGGTTCTGGCCATTGACGGCCGGGAAATCAGCTTCTGGAGCGAACTTTCCGAAGTTGTCCAGCAGTCCGGGGAGCGCGCCCTGGTCCTGACCGTGCTGCGCGACCAGCAGCAGGTGGAAATCACGGCCCAGCCGCGCGTGGAAACCCGCCAGAACATTTTCGGCGAGGACATCCAGGTGGCCATGTTGGGCATTACCGCGTCCGGCGACGCGCAATCCATCCCCATGGGGCCCGGGACGGCCATGATCGCCGGCATCGAGCAGACATGGACCATCATCTCCTTGACCGGGCAGGCGATCATCAAGCTCATTGAGCGAATCATCCCCCTGGACACCATCGGCGGACCGATTCTCATCGCCCAGCTCGTCAGCGAACAGGCCGCCGTAGGGTTGACCAGCCTGTTGACTCTGACGGCCCTGATCAGCATCAACCTCGGTCTGCTCAACCTGCTGCCCGTGCCGGTCCTGGACGGCGGACATATTCTTCTCTACACGCTGGAGGCCATTCGGGGGAAACCGCTCAGCCCCCGGATCCAGGAAATCGCCTACAAGATCGGCATCGCTTTCCTGGTTACGCTGTTGACCTTTGCCATCTATAATGACATCCACCGCTTCTTCAAGTGACCCTGGCCGGACTAGGACGCCCGCCGGTCTTCTGCTGATCTTAAACAGTGCCGAGGAGCGCCTGCAGCTTTGCCTGGCCAAAGAGGGTCGGCTTCTGGCTCACCAGGACTGGGTCGTGCCCGGCCAGGCCATGCGCCATTTGGCTCCGGCCCTGGATCGGATCCTTGCCGCTTTTGACCTGCGCATCTCTGATCTGGACGGCATCGCCTGCGTGCGTGGCCCCGGAGGCTTCACCGGCCTGCGTCTGTGCCTAGCCACGGCATACGGCTTGGTCTTTGAAGCCGGCTTGCCCATGGCCGGGCTGGATTACCTGCCCCTGTTGGCCTCAGGCCCGGCCCCTTTGCTGCGCGGCCGCCTGGCCGTGCTCACCCATGCCCGCCACGGCTTGGTGCATGTCCAAGTGTTTTCGGTTCCCGACCTGATCGCCCTGTCTGCTCCCCAGATCATGTTCATACAGGCCCCAGTGGACGCTTTGGATTTGCTCGCCGAAGCCCAGACGCCTCTTTTCGTGCTGGGCAGCGGGGTGCGTCGCAACATGTTGCGGATAGCCGAAACACTGGCTCATGCCGTTATTCTGAACCCGGCCTGGGACCATCCCCGCCCCGAACAGTTGATCCAGGCCGCCCAAGCGGCCTGTTTTGCCCATGCCCCCATTGAGCCCCTCTATTTGCGCGGCAGCGATGCTGAAGACAATCTGGAAGCCATCGCGCTCAAGTGCGGCCTAGACCTACAAGAAGTCCGCCAGCGTCTGATCGCGGGCAAGGAAGATCTGCTGTGACGCAGGCCGGAAAACTTTGCATTCACGGCCATTTTTACCAGCCGCCGCGCATTGATCCCTGGATTTTCGAACTCCTGCCCGAAGGCAGCGCGGCCCCGGGCGTGAATTGGAACCAGCGCATTCTGGAGGCTTCCTACGCCCCCATGGCCTGGGCCAGGCGCAGGGACGGCCGGGGGCTGATCACGGACATCGTGAATTGCTACGAATGGATCAGCTTCAACTTAGGGCCGTCGCTTCTTTCCTGGCTGGAAAGCGCCGACTCGGTCTGCTACGCCCGGATCCTGGAAGCCGATCGGCAAAGCCTCCGTCGCTGGGGCCACGGCAACGCCATGGCCCAGTGCCATCATCACATGATCATGCCTTTGGCTTCGCCTTTGGACAAGGAAGTGCAGTTGGCCTGGGCCTGGGCTGATTTCCAGGCTCGCTTTAAGCGTGATCCCGAGGGACTTTGGCTTCCTGAAGCCGCAGTGGACGCATCCACCCTGGAGGCCGTGGCCGACGCGGGATTTCGCTTCGTGGTTCTGGCGCCCAGACAGGCCGCGTCCGTGGCCGACCTGGACGGAAGCAACCGCTGCGACGTTGATGAATTCAGCCTGGACGTTTTCTTGCCCTATACCGTCCGCCTGCCTTCCGGGCGCAGCCTGGCCGTGTTCTTTTATCACGGCCCCCTGTCCCAGGCCGTGGCCTTTGAGCGGCTTCTGGAAAACGGCGAACAATTCTGGCAACGTCTGGTCGCTTCGGCCAGGCCGGGCTTGCTGTCCCTGGCCACGGACGGGGAAACCTACGGCCATCATTTTCCTTTCGGCGAAATGGCCCTGGCCTATGTTCTGGAACAGGCCCGACAGGGCCG
>DBNV01000058.1:15150-22966 GCA_002299865.1 Desulfonatronaceae bacterium UBA663
CAGGGCCGCGACGATCTTGAGTTAACCAATTTCGCCGCCTATCTGGCCCAGAACCCGCCCAGCAGGCAGGTCTTCCTGCATGAACCCTCTTCTTGGAGTTGCGTTCACGGCGTGGAGCGTTGGCGCGCGGATTGCGGCTGCACCGACGGCGGGCATCCGGGCTGGAACCAGCGCTGGCGCGTCCCCTTACGTCAGGCCTTGGAGTCCACCAAATCCAGAATTGACGCGCACTTTTTCGCCGTGGGCGGACGCTACTTCAAGAATGCCCGCGCGACCCTTCTGGATTATGGCCGGCTGCTGGCCGAGGGCGTGAAAATTCAGGATTTCGCTGCTGAACATTGCCTGCCCGGCCTACCCCCAAAAGCCCGACGACAAGGCTTCGACCTTCTGGCCATGCAGGAGTGGGCCATGTGTTCTCTGGCCAGTTGCGCCTGGTTTTTCGATGAGATCAGCCGCGTGGAACCTCTTCGAGCTATGGTCTATGCCTTGCGGGCCATGGAACTGGCCAAGGCCACGGGAGCTTCGGATTTTGTCCCGGATTTCCTGCGCATCATGGCCAGGGCCGAGTCCAACCTGCCGGACAAGGGCAGCGGATTGGACCTTTGGCACAGTCATGTCCTGCCCAGGAGCATGAACCTTGGGTCCTGGGTCATGCTGGCCCTGTTGCTGCTCAAGGCCCAGGGACGACTGGAGCAGGGGCGGGAGCTCTTTATCTCCTGGCCGGGATTGCACATGACGATCATCATAGAGAACAACACGGCACCTGAGCGGTCCGGGAAAGGTTTTCTTAACTATCCGAAGGATCCGGGTCACGGCGAGAAGGGGTCCTTCACTTGGGAATGGCGGGAGGCAGAGCTAAACCGGCCGTGGTCGGACATGGTTCGGGTCCGTTTGCTTGCCCAGGAAGGACCGGGCGGCTCGGAAGTCGTCTTTTCCGCCCAGGACCTGGCCTGGGATAGAAAGGAATGGATCGTTCTGGCCTGGCTTGAACGACAGGCCGACCAATGGTGGGAAAACCAGAAGGAATTCGGGACCAGGGCTCTGGGGCATTTTTTGCGCTGGCAGGAGGACCAACACGGCCAGAACCTTGAGGCCGTGTGGCGGGCTCATTTGCCCGGACTGGCCTGGGCCTTTGTCCTGGATGAGCAGCCATTGCAGGCTCCCTCGGAGTTCTTAGGCTTTTTGCGCAAGCACTGGCAATCATGCGCCATATTTGACGCCAGACTCAACGCACATATCCTGACGCTGCTGGACCGTTCGGAATGGCGTACCCTGTCCGGCGTCATGGACCGCATTCGCATCCTCGGTGTAGCTATTAACCTGTGGGCCGTGGAAAATCGGCTCTGGGAAATGGGGCTAAAGCGGCCTTGAAGGGTCTGCACTCTGGAGAGCAAGCTCTGGTTTTGTGAGTGAACAACACCCTTAAAGCTTGCGGCTTCCTAAAGAACAAGCTGGTGGCTCCGGCATCTTGCCGGAGCATAAGCCGGCTGGAAGCCGGCTTTACGTTTTTATCTGCGATCCGCCTTTGGCCAGGGCGAACTGGTCCGGGCCGGGACATAGCCCTCCAGGAAGGCTTGCTCCAGGGAGATGAACACCACTTTATTGCGCGGACTGATGCGCCGCGCGGAATGGCTTTGCGGATGGTGCAAGCGTTTGCTGCGGCGACTGCCCACCCAGCCGCCTGCGGGGGGAGGCAGGGACAAGATGCGCGGCCAAAACCCCTTACGTGAGAAAATGGCCTGTTTCTGGGCCGCCAGCATTGCGTTTTGAAACCCCCGGTCCTGATGGGGGTGCGGATAAAAAAAGGCCAAGCCTTCCTCCACCAGGATCTTATTGGCCATGCGTCCGTCCGGCAGAAACACGGCTGCAAAAAGGCGACCGTAACGATCCGGCCCCTGACCGTCCGTTTCCAGGCGCAAGGGCTTGCCCTGTACGAGACGGCGCAGATAATCCCGGGCCTCGCGGGCGAAATACTGATCCGGCGCGCCGTCCTTGCCCATTTCCGGCGCGTCGATTCCCACCAGGCGCACCCTGCGCCCGTCCTGCAAATGCAGGACATCCCCATCCGGGATCCACTCCACGCGCACGTCTTGGGCCAAAAGCGGAGCAGCCCGGAACAGGCATAAAACGAGCAGGAGCAGCCCTAAGGCGGCCGGAATGCGGCTTTGCATGGGCGACATTTCGCCGCCTAGCCGTCGTAGAATGACCGCAGCACCTGACTACGGCCGGGGTGACGCAGCTTGCGCAGGGCCTTGGCCTCAATCTGACGGATGCGTTCCCTGGTGACATTGAACAGTTTGCCCACCTCCTCCAGGGTATGATCCGAGGGTTCGCCGATGCCGAACCGCTTGCGCAGGACATGTTCCTCCCGAGGGGTCAGTTCCGAAAGGATCTGGGAGATCTGTTCGGAGAGCTTGGCGTTGACCACTTCGTCCGCCGGGGCCAGGGCCTTCTTGTCCTCGATGAAATCGCCTAGACTGCTGTCTTCTTCCTCGCCGATGGGCGTCTCCAGGGAAATGGGCTCCTTGGCGATTTTGAGGACCTTCTTGACCTTGTCCAGAGGATAGTCCATGCGCTCGGCGATTTCCTCAGGCGAGGGGTCGCGGCCCAGTTCCTGGACCAGGTAACGGGAGGTCCGGATCAGCTTGTTGATGGTTTCAATCATGTGCACCGGGATGCGGATGGTCCGGGCCTGATCAGCGATGGCCCTGGTGATGGCCTGCCTGATCCACCAGGTGGCGTAGGTGGAGAACTTATAGCCGCGTTGATATTCGAACTTGTCCACGGCCTTGATCAAACCGATATTTCCCTCCTGGATCAGGTCCAAGAACTGCAATCCGCGATTGGTATATTTCTTGGCGATGCTCACCACCAGGCGCAAGTTGGAGCGGATCAGCTCCTGCTTGGCCTGCTGGGCGGCCTGGTTGCCGCGCTTGGCCCGCCAGAGGACCTCTTCAAGATCCTGAACGTTATGGTTGCACCGTTCCCGAAGGCGTTCCAAGATCTCTATCTTTCCGGTCAGCATTTCCTTGAAGGAAAACAGCTCGTCCATGGTCATGCTCAGGGCGTCGGCAGCGGCCACCGGACTCATCTCCCGCTTGTCCAAAAGGTCGAAAACTGCCCTGATTTCCGTAAGATTCTTGCCCACGGACAGGATGTACGCGGAAATGTCGCGCTGGCAGTTGTGCATCTGCCGGACATAATCCTCCACTGTCTCGAGGAGCCGGCTGATGAGGGTCTTTTCCAGCTTGATGTCTCGCAGGGAGGCCACCACCACCTCCTTGAAGGCCATGATCTCCTTTTGCAGCCCGAACACCCGACGGTCCAGGCGGGCGCACTGGTCCAGCTTCTGGTAGATCTTGCGCTTCTTCTTGAACACGGAATGGATCTCATCCAGCAAAAACAACACCCGCTGCCGCTGGTTCATCTGGTCTTCCGAAGGATCGTCCTCCTCGATGGTCTTGACCACGTCCTTGAGCTTGATCCGGCCCTGTTTGAGGTCCTCGCCGATCTGGGTCAGTTCCTCGATCACCACGGGCACCTCCACCAAGGCGAAGAGCACTTCCAGTTCCCCCACCTCGATCTTCTTGGCGATATGCACCTCGCCTTCACGGTCCAGCAGGGGCACCGCGCCCATTTCCCGCAAGTACATGCGCACCGGGTCCGAGCCACGCGGCGCGTAGTCCGCCTCGTCGCCTTCGGTGAACTGGACCCCGACCTGCTCCGTGGGGGCCTCCTCCTCGATTTCTTCGGTCAGGATGCTCTTGGTCAGCTTGCCCGCGTCAATAATCGTGATATCCAACTGATCGAAAATATTGATGACTTCCTCGATCTGCTCCGGCTTGCTGATTTCCGAGGGCAGGGCCTTGTTCAACTCCTCGAAGGTTAAAAACCCTTTTTTCGTCCCCTCGGCGATCAAGGCCTTGATCTGCTGGATCTCTTTAATATTGCTCATTCTGCCTCCTTGACGAGTTCTTGATAGGCCTTGAGAAGTTCGGCCACGGACTGCGCATCCCCTTGGTCTTGGGCCAGGCGAATGGCCCGCAGCATTTCCTTTTGCCTGTCCTTTATTTGCCGTCTTTCCAAAAATATACGCACTTCGTCCCAGGCCGCAGTGTCGTGGTCAGCATCCGCCACGGGTTTGTCGGCCAGGGCTTGATAGAAAAAATGCTTTTCCTCGTCGGAAAAGCCTTGCAGGTCCTGCTCGGAGCCGAGCTTGGACACCTTTTCCCAAAATGCCTTGGCCCAGTCGCTCTCCAGGATCTGGAGCAGTTCATGGACCGCCAAGCGATCCCGGTATTTCGGGTAACGCACGGCAAAGGCCAGGAGCTGACGGTCCTTGGCGGACAGGCCGGTGAAGCGGGCTTGCGCCGGCCTTTGCGGCCCAACGCCAGGACCAAAAAAAGCCGGACTCCCCGTCTTGCGGCCACGGCGCAGTTCCGTCTCGGACATGCCCAGGCCAGAGGCCAGGCGGGGCAGATAAAAGCCCCGCAAAGCCTCGTTGTCCACCGCGTCCAGAAAATGCCTCACCCAGTCAACGGTCTCCCTGGGCGCATAGTCCCGGCTGATGGTTTGCAAACAAAAATTCAAGCCCTCACGGGCCTGACCAATCATCCCGCGCAGCGTCTCCGGTCCCTGCTTGTGCAGCACGCTGTCCACGTCCTCGCCGTCAGGCAAAGTCACTACGGCGCACCGCAAGCCCTGGACCAGAAACATCTGGGCGGCTCGCACCGCAGCCTTGAGTCCGGCCTGGTCTCCGTCAAACACCAAGTCCACTCGGGAGCAAAACCCGGCCAAACGCTTAACCTGCTGCGCGGTCAGGGCCGTTCCCAGCACGCCCACGGACTGAGGAAAGCCGAATTGGTGCAGGGCGATGACGTCCAGATAGCCCTCGGTCAATACCGCACGCTTGTCGCGGACTATGGCCCGGCGCGCCTGGTGCAGCCCGTACAAATGTTCGCCCTTGATGTAGATGGGCGTCTCACTGCTGTTGATATATTTTGGTTCATCGCTGTCCATGGCCCGTCCGCCAAAGGCGATGATCCGTCCGGCCAAGTCGTGAATCGGAAACATGATCCGGTTTCGGAAGCGGTCGTACACTCGGCCCCGTTCGTTTTGCACCAACAAACCGCAAGCAATGGCCTGCTCCCGGGCATAGCCCTTGGAGCGCAGATCTTCCTCCAGGCCATGCCAGTCCGGGCGACTCCAGCCGATACCGAACGCGGCAAGCATTTCTGCGCTGACACCACGCTTGCGCAGATATTTTCCGGGAGCCTCTGCCCGGGTTGATTCCAGGTTGCGCTGAAAGTGCTCGGCGCTTTGCGCGTACATCCGCAAAAAAATCTGGTGATCCTCAAGCTCCCGTTTCTTTCGGGGATCCATGGGCCCGAAGTCCAGTTCCACGCCGGTTTCTGCGGCCAGTTGGATCAGGGCCTGCTTGAAGTCCAGGCCGTTGATCCGGGCGTAGAAGTCAATCACGTCGCCCGAGGCCTGACATCCGAAGCAGTAGAAAAACCCTGGGCCGGGATGGACGTAAAACGAGGGCTTGGTTTCGTGATGGAACGGACACGGCGCTGTCCATCGCTCCCCGACGGGCCGCAGAGACACGTACCTATGCACCAGTTCGACGAAGTCAAGCCTGTCTTTGATTTTTCGGACATGTTGCGAGTTCATCGCATCCTTGCCTGGGTCACCCCGTCGCCGCCTTCATCCTCATTGGCCGGGGCAAAGGAGGCCACGGCCGGGAAATCTTGCAGAAACCGGCCCACTTCCCGACGCAACGCCCCGGTGCCCCGGCCGTGAACAATATCCACCTGGGAAACACCGGACAGCACGGCACGGTCCAGAAACGCCCCCAATCGCCTGAGCGCCTCGTCTGTGCGCAGGCCGCGCAGGTCCAGACGACACCCCGCGAGCGGATGATCCGCGGGCGGACCATTTGCGGTCAGGATTATCGCCGGCCGCGAAGCGGCTTCCCGCGCCGGAGTCTTGGTCAAATCTTGAGAGGACAGCCACAAGGAAACCCCGCCCAGGTCCACTTTCAGCGTCTTGCGTCGTTCGTCCCGCTCCAGGACGACTCCGCTCTTGCCCCAGGCGGGATAGTCCACCCTTTGGCCAACGAGAAGGTCCTCCCATTCGTCCCGAGGCTTAAGGCGGATCATCTGCGACTCATCCCGTCGCCCCTGCGCCTCCAGCGTACGCCGGGCTTGGCCAAGCTCGCGTAGGGCCTGGCGTCGGCCGATCTTTTCCTCGCGCATCAGGCGCAGCACATCCTGGGCCTGCTTCTTGAGTTCCAGCAGCAGGGCGGTCTTGTCGCGCTCGAACGCCTTGGTCAGCTTTATTTTTTGCTCAGCCAGGGCCAGGGCCTGCTCCCGCACCCGGGCCAGTTCCTTTTCTCGGATCACGGCCAGTTCGTTCAGGCGGACGATCAACTGTTGCGTGTCCGTCCCATCCAGGAGCAGATATTGTCGGGCCTTGTCCAGGACCGACTCAGGCAATCCGTATTCGCGGGCAACTTCCATGGCTTGGCTGGCGCCCACCTGGTCATAGGCCAGGCTGTACAACGGCTTGTTAGTCCCGGGGTCGAACAGCACTGAGGCGGAGCGCACCCCCGGCCTGGTCAGGGCGTAGGCCTTGAGCGCGGGGAAATGGGTGGCCACGGCGCTCCAGGCGCTCTTTTCCAGCACCCCGTCCACTACGGCCTGGGCCAGGGCCGCACCCTGACTGGGATCCGTGCCCGCGCCGAACTCGTCTAGCAGCACTAGGCTGTTCTCGTCGATCCGCTCCCAGACCGCGGACAAATGGCGGATTTGCGCCGAAAACGTGCTGAGCTGCCCCTCCAGGGTCTGTTCATCCCCCATGAACACGAACACATTCTGCCACAGCGGCAGGCTGCCGCCCTCATCCACGGGCACGGGCAGCCCGGACTGGGCCATCAGTGCCAGCAGCCCGACGGTTTTCAAGGCCACTGTCTTGCCCCCGGCATTGCCGCCGCTGATGATCAGCACCCGTTGCTCGCCCTTGAGTTCCAGGTCCACGGGGCGAGCCTGTTGTCCGCTCAGTGCCAGAAGCGGATGACGGGCGTTTTTCAGATGCAGCTCTCCACCGGGGGCCACGTTAATGGCCCGGCCTTGCAAAAGCCCTCCCAGCCGGGCTTTGGCCAGCAAGAGGTCCATGCCCGTGAGCCAGGCGTAGAGCTGCTTAAGCGGGCCGGATTCCAGGCGCACCAAGTCCGTGAGAAAGGCCAGGACCTTGGTCTCGGCCTCGCGTTCCTGCTGTTTGCGTTCCTGCAAGCCGTTGTTGATCTCCATCAGAAACAACGGTTCGATATAGCAGGTTTCTCCGGTTTGAGAATAATCATGGATGATCCCGGAGACCTTGCCTTTGAAACTGGTCTTCAGCGGTAGAACGTAGCGGTCCGAGGAGATGGTCATGAAATCGTCTTGCAGATATCCGGCAAGGCCTTGGTCCGTGACGAAGTCCTTGACTCTCCTGGTGCACTGTTGATGGATCCGGCGAATCTCCTGACGCAAAGACCACAATTCCGGGGAGCTTTCGTCCTTGAGCCGGCCGTCGTCGCTGACGCAACGCTTCAGGGCCGCGGCCGTCTGTTCCGGCCAGATGCAGGCTTGGGCAGTTTCGCACAGCAGCGGCCAACGATGCCCGGCGCAGGCCAGCAGTTGACCGCGCAACTGGCGCGCTGCGGCGATGAACCGCCCCAGGGCCCAGAGGGCGTCCAGATCCAGAATCCGCACCGGAGAGGACAGGTAGGCGAAAACCCATGCCAGGTCGGGAAAAGCGGGGCATTGGGCGCGGT
>DBNV01000098.1:0-2842 GCA_002299865.1 Desulfonatronaceae bacterium UBA663
CTGAATCCTCCTCTGTTCCCTTGCAGCCCCAAAAAGCCGCTCCAAACAGCCAAGGGCAGCCAAGAGCGGCATGTAAGCAGCATGCAAGGGCTGGTTTTAAGTTTTAAGGAAAGTCGCGACACGTTCCATCCGTGTGTGGCCGGTTCAAGGGATCTTGTCTTGACGGCGCCTTGCAACAACGGAATCTTGGGGATCTTGCAAGGTCTTGCAATCAACAACTTAGTTATTTGATTCTGCAAAATCCGCGCCGTCGGCCTGTTGCACGTTAGTAGTTTTTAGAACTTGTTTAAAATTATAACGTATTTTTTTTTTAAGCGCATTCTTGCCAAGATTGTGCACATTCCTGTATCCTTAAGATTGCAAAAAGAAAGAGGACTATGGCCGGCAAATGTTGCGCAACTTTTGGCAAAAATTGAGAAAGAGAAGTCCTTTATTGTCTATATGTTAGCTAATATATTTTTGAAAACAGCGCGGTTGTGGCGTGCATTGTCTTCTTAAAGAGAATGTGCAAGTGGGGGGGTATTGCGCTGTTCCGCTGCACGCCGCTGCAGCTATTGTTTCCATGAATTTTTTTTAAAAAAACCCCAGGCCGGCCTCGCCTCGGCAGGGTCAATCCACTTAAGTTGGTTGCGCAAAGGGATTGAGGACTATGCTGAGTAAATTCCGTTTCAGGGACAAGCACCCCCAATCCATAAGGGTGATCGCCACCGCACAAGAGGGCCCAGGCCGCAAACTGCGCACCCGCATGCTCTTGGCCTTGGTCCCTTCAGCACTGGTGATCATCATGGCCATAGGGTTGACGACCTATTTTATTTCTGCCGAGCAGATCACCCTGGCCCTGGAGCGGTCTGCACGGCAACATGCCGCAACAACAGCCCATGCTGTCAGCGCTTTATTGGAAAGATACCGTGAGGATTTGCTGTACGCATCCCGGCAGTCCATGGATGCCCAGTCCTTGCAGCGCTTCCTGACTGATATCCGGGAATCCAGGGGCAGCGAGCATGTTGAATTTGGTTTTATCGCCCTCAAGGCCAATGAGCCGCTGGTCATAATTTCTCAGGCCGGGCGTCAGGTTCGTATTCCTCCAGGCCTGGTCAATGATATTCGGCCCAGCCCGTTGCACCTGTATGAGCAATTGAGGACGATGGGGCAAGGGGAAGTGCTGGTGGTGGACATGCAGGAGGTGGATTATCCATTTCCGTCCGAGGAAAACCCCCACAACCGGTTCGCCGCAACAGTCCTCCGGCTGGCAACACCCCTTGTGTCGGAGCAGGGTGAATTCGCGGGCTATGCCTACCTGGCCGTTGATGTCCGCCGGATTCGTGATCTTTTGTCCCTCTATGATTCAGAGCAGTCCCCGGTCTTTGCCGGGCCCAGGAATCCGGCCCTGGCGTATTCCTATCTGTACGACCGGGATGGATGGGTCTTGTTCCAGTCGGAACCCTTGCCCCAGAGCCAAACCCCGCTTTCGACCTTGTCGGTTCGGTCCCGCAAACAGGGAACACTCGGCCGGCCGGGGATGCCGTCGGCTTTTATACCGGCTGACACTGAATCCCGATACTGGCAGATGATCCAGGACACTGTCCAAGGGGTGACAGGCCCGCTCCAGGATCAAAGCCGCAAGGGCTGGCAGATGGAGGGTGAATACAGCCTGGCCTATGCCCCGATCCGGTTTACGGTCACACCGGACAAAGCCCCTGTCATTCTCGGCGGAGTGGCTGTCGTGGACCGGGGCATGTTCACTGTGGTGGCCGGATCCAGGCCTTTGCACACCATGGCGGCTATTGTCGGCTTAAGCGTCCTGGTCATGATCTTGCTCCTCGTCTTGGTGGCCCAAGGTACGGCCCGGGATTTCAGCTCCTTGGCCCACTCCATCCGATCCATGCGTACTAAAGGAAGACTTGAAGAAATCCGATGCCGGACCCGAAGCGATGAGGCCCAGGTCATCCAGGACACCATCAATGCCATGATCGCGACCATCAAGGACCAGGCTGAGGAAATCCGGGTCAAGGATCTGGCCATAGAATCCGTGACTCTCCAGGAACCGGCCGACCCGGCCGGGGACTGGAAACAGCGGGACGGCAGCAGCGACCTCTTTCCGGAAATCGTCGGAACCGGCCCGTTAATGGCGCAACTGAAAAGGGACCTTCGCAAAGCCGGGCAGGTGGATGCGGACATCCTGATCGTCGGTGAAACCGGGACGGGCAAGCAGCTGGCAGCCGAGGCCATTCACCGGATTTCCAGACGTTCCCAGCGACCGTTCATCTCTGTCAATTGCGGCGAGCTGGATGAAAGCCTCCTCCTGGACACCCTGTTCGGTCATATCAAGGGGGCCTATACGGACGGAAAGACCGACCGCAAAGGGGCTTTTTTGCAAGCCCACGGCGGAATCCTGTTTTTGGACGAGATTCAGACCTCCTCGCCCAAGGTCCAGCAGGCCCTGTTGCGGGCCATCTCCATGCGCAAGATTAAGCCTTTGGGCAGTGATCAGGAACTGGATGTGGACATCCGACTCATCACAGCGACCAATGCCGATCTCAATGAGTTGATCCAAAAGCAGGCATTTCGCGAGGACCTCTACTACCGTCTCAAAGTCATCACCATTTCTCTACCTCCGTTACGGGACCACCGTGAGAATATTCCCTTGCTGGCCAATTATTTCCTTATGGAGGCCGAGCACATGGCCGGCCGGCAGGGCTTAGCCTTTTCCAAGGGCTTTTTGGACAAGTTGATGCAGTACCATTGGCCCGGGAACATCCGCGAACTCAAGAACAGCATTGTCAAAGCCGCTGTCATGGCCGAGGGGGAGATCATCCAGCGCGACCAGCTCCGGGTCGAGACC
>DBNV01000098.1:3177-10785 GCA_002299865.1 Desulfonatronaceae bacterium UBA663
CGGGTCGAGACCGGTGCAAGCGAAATCCGGGATGTGATCCGGCCGGCGCCCACCAGCCCCGCCACCCCGCCGGCGGAGGCTCCAGTGTCCATGGAACTCAACCACCGTCAGGTTTTGGCCTACAAGTATGTAACCCGCCACGGCCAGATCAACCGCAAGATCTACCAGTCCTTGTTGGGATCGGATGTCTCCAGAAGAACGGCTATCTATGATCTGCAGGACATGGTGTCCAAAGGATTTTTAGCCAAGGTCAGCCAAGGGCCGACAACCGGTTATGTCCAGCCGGGAAAAGAGGGGCCATGAGATCGAGTGTCAAAGGGGCGTTAAAAAAGATGAAACAGCAAGCCTCCGGGGAGTTTGGGGTGGAAAAAGGTGGATTTGCGCGGCATGACTCGGCCTGACTCCGAGACCTCGCGCAAGGTATCCATGTCCACGGGCTTGAGCAGCAGGGCGGCCTGGGCCGTGCCTTGCCTGACCGCGTCCATGGCTTGCTCGGCAAAGGGCGTGTAGACCAGGTGTCCGCCTGCGGCCAAGTCTGCGTCGGTCAGCCCCATGGCCTTGCGGAAGAAAAACGTGTCCAGAACATAGGCCCCGATGTTCCGGAACAACGGGTCGCTTTGAGCGTGATCTTCCTCTTTCAAGGTCAGCAGCCGCAAGCCGTCGGGCAAGGCCAGCATGCTGGCCGAGGGTGCGTTTTCCATATCCAGCGCCTTGGGGGCCGTGACCTTGCGCAGGGAGAACCATTCCTCGGCCCGGAGCAGGATGTCGGACCAAGGATGAAGTGCCGGGCCGGCGACCATGCGGTGGTAAGGCAGGATTTCCAGTCCAGGAGAGGCGATATTGCAGAGGCAGGCGAAGACATGGTCCCAAGGGCCTGGAGATCCGGCCCCGCCGCTTTGTTCATGGGCGAAGTTCAGGGCGGTTTCATAGCGGTGGTGGCCGTCGGCAATGTACACGTTGCACCCGTGTACGGTCTTGGAGATGAGTTTTTCCTGGTCCAAAGGCACGGGCCAGAGGCGATGCTCAACGCCGTCGTCGGAGGAAAAGCGCACCAAGGGGGGGTGGCGATCCAATGCGTCGCAGAGAGCCTGCAGTTCGCCGCCCGGATAGTCGAACACGCCGAAAATCGGACTGAGTTGAGCCTTGGTGGCGCGCATCAATTCCAGACGATCGGTTTTTGCTTTGGGGTAGGTCTGTTCATGCGGAAAGACTCCGGCTTGTCTCCAGGGCGCTAGGCGAAGACCGCCCATGAAGCCCCAGCGGACCAGTTCTCGCCCCCGCAGGGCATAGCGGGAGGCCAGGACCGCGAACAAGGGGCGTGTGGCTTTTTTCAGGACGCCTTTGGCGTGCCATTGATTTAAGATAATGCCGGCCTGGGCATAGCTTTTCGGGAGATCCACATGCACCAGGTTGTAAGGGCTTCTGGCCGCCAGGGCTTCGCGCTGTTTGGGGGACAGCACGTCGTAAGGCGGGGCGGATACCAGTTCCGGACGGATGTCCGGGTTCTGCCAGTCATAACCGGCAAAAGGCAGGGGAATGAATTCAGGCATATTTTCCAGAGGCAGGGTTGAAGGTTTGGGGGAGCGGGAGCGGTTTTTAGTTTCAAGGAGCAGGGTTTCTTTGGCGCCACTTGGCAACGATCAGATCCTTGATCATCCGTGCTTCGACGATGTTCCATTTCAGGGCGGCCAAGCCGTAGAGTCCGGCCAGGACCGGGATGGTCAGCACCGCGACTTTCCCCAGCCCGGAAACGCCCAGAGTGGCTAAGCCCAACAGGACCGTCAAGGCGAACATGCGGCACAGCCGGTTGCGGATGCTCAGCCAGGGGCCGAGTTTACGACGCAACAGAAGTCCCAGCAACAGGACGTTGACCCAGGAAGACAAGGCCGTGGCAACGGCCAAGCCGACATGAGCCATATCCCGCATCAGCAGCAAGCTCAAGCCGACGTTGATCACCAGGCAGACCGCGGCCACCAGCACAGGGGAGCGGGTATCCTCCAGGGCGTAGAAGGCTGAAACCAAGGGTCGTACGCAGGCGAAGGCCGGCAGACCGATGCTGTAGCCGACCAGGGCCCAGGCCGTGGCTTGCACGGCTTCGGGACCAAAGGCCCCTCGGCCGAAGACCGCGTCCACGATGGGCACGCTCATGCCAGCCAGGCCTGCGGCCGAAGGCAGGCACACGAACAGGACCATGCCTAAGGTGGAGTTGAGGGTATTCTGAAAGCCGGTCATGTTTCTGGAGGCGGCCAGCAAGGAGAGGCTGGGCAGGGCCGCCGTGCTCAGGGCTACGCCGAAAACGCTTAAGGGCAGTTGGACCAAGCGGTCGGCGTAATAGAGAAAGGAGATGCTGCCCACAGCAAGCAGTGAGGCCAACAGCGTGCCGATGAGAATGTTCAGTTGGTACACGGCCGCGCCGAAGATCGTGGGCAGCATCAGTACGCCGATGCGCTTTACGCCGGGATGTTTCAGATCCGTGGGTCCGCGCCAGGACAGACCTTTGCTGCGCAGATAGGGCTGCTGCAAGAGCCATTGCCCCAGACCAGAGAGGCAGACGCCCCAGGCCAGGGCCAGGGCCACGTCCCAGCCCATGAGCATGGCCAGCAGGGCCGAGGCGATCAGTCCCAGATTAAGGATGCTGGGTGCGATGGCCGGGGCCCAGAAATGACCCATGGAGTTGAGCACGCCCATGCACAGGGCCACTGCGGAGATGAACAAGATATAGGGAAAGCAGATCCGCACCAAGGTCACGGCACCGGCCAGCACTTCCGGATCGCGCCCAAAGCCCGGGGCGATGAGCAGAGTCAGGGGTTTGGCCCAAATGATCGCGGCTATACAGATCACGGTCAGGATCAGCACCAGCCAGATCAATACGGAACGGGCCAGAACAAAAGCCTCCGCAGTACCCTTTTCCTGTCTGGTGCGCGAAAACTCGGGGATGAAGGCCATGGTCAGGGAGCCTTCGGCAAAGAGGCTACGCAGCAGGTTGGGCAGGCGGAAGGCCACGAAAAAGGCGTCGGCCCAGATCCCCGCGCCCAGGGTGTAGGCGAAGATCATATCCCGCAGGAACCCCAGGATCCGACTGACCACGGTGCCGGCCGCGACCACCGTGGCGTTGCGGGCAATGCGGCCGGTGAGCCCGTTATGCTTGGGAGAAGAATGGGTTTCAGGCAACAAGGGGCTTCCCTAAGTATTTTTGATCGCCTAGGCGATCATCGCCAAGGCGAGTTTGGATCAGCGTTTGAGAATGGCGCTGATCCGGGCCTTGCATTCTTGGATGATTTCCGCTTCCCCGGGCACATGGCGGTCCTGCATCAGGATCTTGCCCGCGCAGATGGTAGTATGCACGCAGTCGCCGTTGGCCGCATAGACCATGTTGGAAATCAGATTGTGGTTGGGCACGAGTTGGGGATGGTTTAAGTCCAGAAGCAGGCAGTCCGCGAGCATCCCCGGCGCGATGCGCCCGGCTTCCAGGCCGAATATTTTCGCTCCGTTGATGGTGGCGCAGGCCCAGGCCTGGGCCGCGGGCAGGGCCGTGGGGTCGCCGGTCAAAGACTTGTGGACCAGGGCCGCGAACTTCATCTCCTCGAACATGTCCAGGTTGTTGTTGGAGGAGCAGCCGTCCGTGCCCAGGCCGATGCACACGCCCCTGGCGAGCAGCCGACGATAGGGAAAGGCTCCGGAGCAAAGCTTCATGTTGGAAACGGGCAAGTGGGCGATCTTGACCTCGTGCTCGGCCAGGATGTCCATTTCCTCGGCGTCCAGCCAGATGGCATGGGCCGCCAGGATGTTCGGGCCGAGAAAGCCGAGATCCCTTAGGTAGCGCACCGGGGTCAGCCCATGGGCCGAGAGACAATCCTCGACCTCGCGCTTGGTTTCGGAAAGATGGATGTGAATCATCAAGCTCTTTTCCCGGGCGAAATCCGCCAGCCAGGCCAGGGCATCCTTGGACACGGTGTAGATGGCGTGAGGGCCGAGGGCGAACTGAACGCGGCTGGCGGAGGTGTTTTGGCGGTCAAAGAATTCCTGGGTGCGCTTCTTGAAGCGCGCGATCTTCTTGGGGTCGCCGAAGTCGATGAACACCGAGGAGAGCATGGCCCGCAGGCCCATGTCCTCCACGGCCCGGATGGTGCTGGGCATGTGCCAGTACATGTCGCAAAAATACGTGGTCCCGGTCTTGATCATCTCCAGGCAGGCCAGTTTGGAGCCCCAGTACACGTCTTCCGGGGTGAGCTTCTGCTCCATGGGCCAGATCTGGTCGTTCAGCCAGGAGTGCAGTTCCATGTCGTCGGCGTACCCGCGCAGCAGGGTCATGGCCGCATGGGTGTGGGCGTTGATCAAGGCAGGGACGATGGCCTTGTCCGTGGCGTCAATGACCGTCTTGGCGACTGTCTCGACGACTGTCTCGGCCGCGGCCTTCAAGTCCGGGCCGATATCGGCGATGTGTTCTCCCCGGATCAAAACATCAGTGGGAACACCGTCCAGGAGCGCGTTCTTGATCAAAATGCTCATGAATGTTTCCTTCGAGTGGAGCCGGCTTCCAGCCGGCTCATGCTCCGGCAAGATGCCGGAGCCACCAGAGCAAAATCCTCGCCCTTTCCGCAGTCGAGGGCGACGATTTTATGCGCGGGGAATGTGTCGGCGACACATACGCCAGGATTACGGGGGAGGACAAGGCCAAGCGTTGCGGGGCATTTTTTAACCAAGCATTTTCTTGCCTCTGTCCTAAGGATCGTGATATTTCCAACGGATGTTTGACATCTTCAACATCGACATCGCGTCGTTTGCTCGACAACTGGCCATCATGGCCGTTCCAATACTCATCGCGATCACCTGCCATGAGGTTGCGCACGGCTACGCCGCGTGGCGCATGGGAGATCCGACCGCCAAGCTGAACGGGCGCCTGACGCTGAATCCTTTGCGGCATATTGACCTCGTGGGTACGATCATCGTTCCGCTTCTGCTCGTGTTGATGAAAAGCCCGTTTCTTTTCGGATGGGCAAAGCCCGTGCCGGTCAATCCAAGGTACTTCGCCGATCCCGTGAGAGGCATGATGCTGGTCTCCCTGGCCGGCCCCGGGAGCAATTTCGCCCTGGCCCTCGGTTTCGCCGCGCTCTATCATGCCTTGTTCTGGTTGGCCGCGGTTCTGGACGGAGCGGGGACGGGAGTCCTTATGCCCCTGGTGCTCATGGCCAAATACGGCGTACTGATCAATCTTATTCTCGGCATATTCAATCTTTTCCCCGTGCCTCCCCTGGACGGAAGCAAGATCTTGGCCGGATTTCTTCCATACAGGGGGGCAGCATTCATCTATGGGTTGGAGCGGTACGGATTAGTCCTGATCATCCTTTTGCTGTTGACCGGCGTGCCCCAGAAGATCCTTCTGCCCTTGGTGTCGGCGGGGATGCGCTTTTTGGGCGTGACGGTGTAGAGGAAAGCCCGGCGGATTTGCGTTTCGCGTCTGGATTGTTAGACATCTTAAACCATGAATATCGACGACATGAGCACTTCTCGGCAACGTATCGTTTCCGGAATGCGGCCTACGGGGCCGCTGCATCTCGGACACTATTTCGGCGTGTTGGTCAACTGGGTTGAACTCCAGGACCAGTACGACTGTTTCTTTTTCGTGGCGGACTGGCACGCCCTGACCAGCGAATACGCTTCCCCGACGAGGATCAGGGAGTTCGTGCCCCAGCTCGTGCTGGACTGGGTCGCGGCCGGGTTGGATCCGACCAAGTGCACGATTTTCTTGCAGTCTCAGGTCAAGGAGCACGCGGAGTTACAACTATTGTTTTCCATGTTCACACCCCTGGGCTGGCTGGAGCGCAACCCGACCTACAAGGAGGTCAAGGGCGAACTGGAAGGCGCCAAGGATCTTAGCACCTATGGTTTTTTAGGGTATCCCGTGCTCATGGCCGCGGATATTCTAATCTACCGACCGCATCTGGTGCCCGTGGGCCAAGACCAATTGCCGCACCTGGAACTGACCAGGGAAATCGCCCGCAGGTTCAATCACTTGTACGGCTCTCTTTTTCCCGAACCTCAGGCCAAACTGACCGAGGCCCAGAAGCTGCCCGGTCTGGACGGCCGGAAGATGAGCAAGAGCTACGGCAACGCGGTGCATCTTTCCGAATCCCTGGAAGACGTCACCCCCAAGATCATGAGCATGCTTACGGATACGAACCGGATGCGCAGGAAGGACCCCGGCAATCCGGATCATTGCAATCTTTTTCCGTATCACGGCCTGATCACGGATGAACAGATCCGCCGGGAAATCATCGTCGGCTGCACCCAGGCCGGTCTGGGTTGCGTGGACTGCAAAAAAATGTTGTTGCAAAGTCTGGAGCGTTTTCTGGAACCCATCCAGGCCCGCAGAAAGGCCCTGGAAGCGGAGCCGGACCGAATTTGGGAGATTTTGGACGCCGGCGACCGCAAGGCCCGCGATCAGGCCGGGAAAACGCTGGCTCTGGCGCGGGCGAAGTTGAATCTGGAGTATTCCGAATTGGCGGCTTTCAACGTCAAGTAACCATTTCGACGTCCTGGGGCGTCCCATGAACTTGATCAAGGCCTTCCTCGTCGCTGTTCTTTTCGTGTTCGCCGTGTCGCTGACCGTGCAGAACGTGAACGTGCTTTCAATCCCCATGCGTTTCGGCCTGGATTGGCCGGCATCCTTGGCCTTTTCCGGGGAATTGCCCGTCTATGCCGTGATCATGGGGCTCTTTCTGATCGGATTCGTGTTGGTCGCCCTGGTCGCCCTGCTCGAGAACCGCGCAGGGCGGCGCCAGGTGCGCGGTTTATACGCCCAGATCCAGGCCCTGGAGCGGGAGTTGCAACCGGAGGTCGCGTCGGCTGCACAAGCCGAAACGTCGGCCAAAGGAGAACCTCAAACACATTTTCAGACAAAAACGGAGCAAACCGCCATGGGATCTTCCACTACTCCTTGTGTTGACGAATCTGCATCGCATCGAGCCAAGACCGGAGACGAAGTCCTGGTCAAGCCCAGCGCGCCGGGATGGGGGGCTGTCCTGCTTCTTTCCGCGGCCCTGGCCCTGGTCGTCGGCGGTGCCGTTTACATCTTGCTCAGTGAGCGATTGAAACCCGTTGCCGCCCAGTTGGATGAACTGTCCGGCCTTGCCGGACAGTTGCGTTCGGCCCAGGAGGAGATGGGCCGCTCCTGGGAACAGGAGCGCGTGGCAATGCGCCAGGAGATCAAGGCCGTAGGAACGTCCCAGGCCGCGTTGCTTGATGAGGTGGGGCGGCTGAAAAATCAAATGCAGGTCTTGAGTAAACTGCCCGAAGAGGTACGCAAGCGCATCGTGGCCGGTTTTCTGCGGGAGACGGCCGGCCGGGTCGCTTACCTGGGCTCTCAGGTGGACGGAATGGAACAGCAGGAAGCCCTGCGGGAGATTCGTGAATTGCTCCAGGCGTTGGCCCTGGAGTTGGAAGGGGGAGCTTCTCAAATCAGCGGCGAAGAATAGTCCGTCTTCGTCCGTATTCCGGATCCGGTCTGCGCGACCTCTCCCCGGCAGGCCGTCCTCGCGGGGGGAGCATGGGGATTATTTCCTTCGCCAACCACAAGGGCGGCGTCGGGAAAACAACAACGGTGGTCAA
>DBNV01000122.1:0-5655 GCA_002299865.1 Desulfonatronaceae bacterium UBA663
GATTTGCCCGCCCTGACCAGGGGCCTGTACGGATATTTCGGTTACGGCATGGCCGGTCTGTTTGAACCCAAGCTGGCGGACAAGCTGCCCGCGTCCCAGACCGAGGCCTGCCTGGTGCTGCCGGGACGGGTGGTCCTGTACGACCATCTGCACCATCGCTGCTGTGTCTTGAGTCTGGACCCGAACCGCGGTGGCGTGGAAGAGTTGCAAAAGCCTTCGCTTGACGAGCCCCCTGTGGTCGGCCAGATTCGCGAAACGCCCCAAGCCGGAGAATTCATGGCCCAGGTGGACCGCGTCAAGGAACTGATCCGGACCGGCGAGGCGATCCAGACCGTGCTTTCCACTCGCTTCGAGGCTCCGTTCTCCGGCGAGCCGTTCGTGCTTTACCGCCGCCTGCGGCAGATCAACCCTTCGCCGTACATGTTTTTCATGCGTCTGCCGCGCCTGACATTGCTGGGCTCCTCGCCGGAACTGATGGTCCGCTGTCAGGACGGCCTGCTTGAGTCCCGGCCTATCGCCGGAACCAGGCCGCGCGGCCAAAGCGAGGATCAGGACCGGGCCCTGGCCGAGGAACTGCTGGCCGATCCCAAGGAACGGGCCGAGCATGTCATGCTCGTGGATCTGGGCCGCAACGACCTGGGCCGGATCGCCGCGCCGGGCAGCGTGCAGGTGGACAAGTTCATGCAGGTGGAGCGCTTTTCCCACGTCATGCACTTGACCTCCTACGTCCAGGCCCGCCTGGCCAAAGGGCTGGACGCCCTGGACGTGCTCCAGGCCACGTTCCCCGCGGGCACGGTCAGCGGCGCGCCCAAAATCAGGGCCATGGAGATCATCGCCCTGCAGGAAGCCCTGCCGCGGGGCCCGTATGCCGGGGCCATCGGTTGGCTGGGGTTGAACACCGCCGACGGCCCGCAGCGGGTGAACCTGGACACGGGCCTCACCATCCGCAGTCTGTGGATCAGGGACGGGCAGGTGTGTTTCCAGGCCGGGGCCGGGATCGTCGCGGACTCCGAACCGGAAAAGGAGTGGGACGAATGCCGCAACAAGGCCCGGGTGCTCATGGACGCTTTGACCAGGCAGGGAGGCAGCGATGTTTTTACTTATCGATAACTACGACTCGTTCACCTTCAATCTGGTCCAGGCCTTCCAGGTCCTGGGGGTTTCCCCCGCCGTAATGCGTAATGACCGACGCGAACTATTGGCGCTGGCCGCAAGCGATGAACTGGAGGCCGTGGTCATCTCTCCTGGGCCGGGGCGGCCGGAATCCGCGGGGTTATGCCTGGAATTCCTGCAGCGTCTGCCCCGCAAGACGCCGGTTTTGGGCATCTGCCTGGGGCATCAGGTTCTGGGGCGTTTTGCCGGTGCGTCCGTAACCGTTGCAGAACGGATTATGCACGGCAAGACCTCGGCCGTGGAGCATGACGAAGAAGGCTTGTTTTCCGGCCTGCCCCGGCCCATGCAGTGCGGCCGCTACCATTCCCTGCTGGTTAATGTGGGGGATGTCCCGGATCTGCTGGTGCGCACGGCCTGGACCAGGCAAGGAGAGGTGATGGGCCTGCGTTACACGGACCGCCCCTGGATGGGCGTGCAGTTTCATCCCGAATCTGTGCTCACCCCGGACGGCCCCCGGTTGTTGGCCAATTTTTTGAACATGCACAACATAAGTCTTTAGAGGCGGGAGGATCATGCAATGAGCAAGGAAATCAGCGATATTTTGGAACAACTGGCCTGCCGCAGGCCCTTAAGCGACGTGCAGGCCGACCTGATCTTCAGCGCCCTGCTGGAGGGCAGGCTAAAGCCCAGCCAGGCCGGGGCCTTCCTCCTGGGCCTGCGGGCCAAGGGCGAGGATGCCACGGATCTGGCCGCGGGCGTGCGCGCCGGCTTAAAACACGCCCGCCCAATCCCCGGGCTGTCCGGGCCGCGCATCGACACCTGCGGCACGGGCGGAGACAACACCCATAGCTTCAACTGTTCCACGGCCGTAGCCTTGTATCTGGCCGAAATAGGTCATCAGGTGGTCAAGCACGGCAATCGGGCCGTGTCTTCATCCTGCGGCAGCGCCGACGTGCTCGAGGCCCTGGGCGTGCCCCTGGACACCGAGCCGGACAAGGTGGCCGAGGGCTTAGCTGCGCACAACTTCGTCTTCCTTTTTGCCCCGGCCTATCACCCGGCCTTCAAGCACATCATGCCGGTGCGCCGGGAACTGGGCATTCGAACTTTGTTCAACCTGATGGGACCGCTGCTCAACCCGGCCCGGCCCACGCACCAGCTCATCGGCGTGGGCCACCCGGAGTATTTGTTCATCATGGGCGAGGCCCTGCTGTTGACCGGCGTGGAAAAGGCCCTGGTGGTGCACGGGGCCGGGGGCTTTGACGAGCTGACCACCTTTGGCCTGGCCCGCTGCTACCTGGTTAAGGACGGGATCATGGAAAAGACGGCCATCAACCCGGAAAAGCTTGGTTTTGCGCGGCACGCTCCCGAGGACGTGATCGTGCGGGACAAGGACCATGCCGTAGGCGTGATGCACGAGGTGCTGGCCGGAACAGGGCCCAGGGCCATGGCCGAGATGACCGCCCTGAACCTGGCCGCCTGCCTCTATCTCCTGGAAGAGGACAAAAGCCTGATCCAGTGCGCCGAGTTGGCTAGGGCCGCGTTGAAAAAAGGCGTCAGCAACAGGGTACTGTATGCTTGAGAAATTCCGGCAAGCCAAACAGGCTGAAATCGAGGCCTTGCAAAAGCTGGCTGCGGCTGGCCGAGCGGCCGGAGCCTTGCCCGAACCGTTGTCCATCGCCCGGCCTTCCCTGGGTCAAGCTCTGCGGGATCGCGGCCCGGGCGCCGTAATCGCCGAGTACAAGCGGGCCTCGCCAAGCAAGGGCCTGATCAATGCGGGCTGGCTCCCGGAGCAGGCCGCCTCGGGTTATGCCAAGGCCGGTGCCGCGGCTTTGTCCGTGCTCACCGAGCAAACTTATTTCCAGGGGCGGCTGGAATATCTGGACGCCATGACCGGGCCGGGCCTACCTTTGCTGCGCAAGGATTTTCTGCTGCATCCGCTGCAGGTTCGCCAAAGCGCGGCAACCCCGGCCTCAGCCGTGCTGCTCATCGCGCGGATGCTCACGCTGGATGAGCTGGCGACTATGCTTGCGGCTTGCGCAGAATTTGGCCTGGAAGCCGTGGTGGAGGTCTTTGACCGGGCCGACCTGGACCGGGTTCGGCACGCCGAGGTTCGGCACGCCGGAGCGCGCATCATCCAGGTGAACAACAGGGACCTGGACACCCTGACCACGAACCTTGGCCTGTCCCTGGAGTTGATCAGCCGCAAGTCCGCAAGCGAGGTCTGGATCAGCGCCAGTGGAATGCAGACGGCCCGGGACATGGCCAGGATGCGGGACGCGGGATTTGACGGCCTGCTCATGGGCGCCCGGTTGATGCAAGAGCCTGATCCGGGCGCAGCCCTGGCCGGTTTGTTGGAGGAGATGCGGGGGGCATAATGGCAGCGCATGGCTAAAAGCGTGCGGACTTCGCTAAATTCGCAATTGGCACGCAAAGGAAAAATGATGTTCAATAACGGCAGGAGAGTGATCAAGGTTTGCGGTCTGACCAGGGCCGAGGACGTAGCCCTGTGCGAGGAGCTGGGCGTGGACTGGATCGGGTTCATCTTTCATCCGGCCAGCCCGCGCAACGTCGGTGTCGACCAGGTGGCCGCCCTGAGCCAGGCCCGGGCCCAGGCCCAGGGCCGGGCCTTGCGCGTGGGGGTGTTCGTGCGCCAGAGCGCGGACGAAGTGTGTAAGATCATGGATCAGACCGGTCTGGCCCTAGCCCAGCTGCACGGCGGGCAGGACCAGGCCTTTTGCCGGACCGTGGGGCCGCAGCGGGTGATCAAGGTCTTCTGGCCGCAGCAATACGCCCGGCTGGAGGACCTGCAGCGGGATATCGAGGCGTATGCGCTGTTTTGCCGGGCCGTGTTGTTGGACGCCGGGACCAGTGGCGGCGGGCACGGCCGCAGTCTGGACTTTGTCGGGCTGGCTGGTTTGCGGTCTCCCCTGCCTTGGTTTTTGGCCGGGGGCCTGGGGCCGGAAAACATCCGGGACGCCCTGTCGCGCTGCGCACCGGACGGGGTGGATCTCAATTCCGGCGTGGAGGACGCGCCGGGCCGAAAAAGCCGGGAAGCATTGCTGCGAGTCATGCGAGAACTGACGGGCTTCAAGGAGCCTTAACATTATGTAACTCCTTAGCTGCTTTCATCAAGGCCGGCATGGCCCGTTTTGAATCTGTCGCCTGTCCGACTTAAGCCAGCCATCGTTCGTTGAACCATTGCCAAGCGCAAAAATGCCCCCCTTTTGTTATGGACGGACAATGGTTCAACGTTACGAGGGCGGCGATGAAGTTGCGACGGGTTCAAAACGGGCCATGCCGGCCGGATATTGAGTAATTTTAAACAGTTTCTACAACACAACCAACAAGGAAATTCCATGAAAAAGGGTTATTTCGGAGATTTCGGCGGGCGCTTCGCGCCGGAGCTACTCATGCCGCCACTACTGGAACTGGAGGAAGCCATGGGCCGGATCATGCCCGGCGCGGCCTTTCAGGAGGAGTTCACGAACCTTTTGCGCCACTATGTAGGCCGGCCCACGGCTTTGTACCGTTGTGACAACCTGTCCCGGGAGCTGGGCTTCGGCCTGTGGCTGAAACGCGAGGACCTGGCTCACACCGGCGCGCACAAGATCAACAACACCGTGGGCCAAGCCCTGTTGGCCAAGCACATGGGCAAGGCCAGGCTGGTGGCCGAAACCGGGGCCGGACAGCACGGCGTGGCCGCGGCCACGGCCGCAGCCCTGCTAGGCCTGGAGTGCATCGTGTACATGGGCGCACAGGACGTGGTGCGCCAAGCGCACAATGTCCAGCGGATGGAGCTTTTGGGCGCCCAGGTCCGGCCGGTGGAATCCGGCAGCCAAACGCTTAAGGACGCCATCAATGCGGCCATGCGCCACTGGATCGCGGAACAGGCCGACACCCACTACTGTCTGGGCTCAGTCGTAGGACCGCATCCGTTTCCGCTGTTGGTGCGCGAGCTGCAGGCAGTCATCGGCCGGGAAGCCCTAGAGCAGTTCCAGAGCCGAACGGGCAAGCTGCCGGAGCGAGTCGTGGCCTGCGTGGGCGGCGGCTCCAACGCCATCGGCATGTTCCACGCCTTTGTGCCCCATGCGCAAACAGCTCTGGTGGGCGTGGAGGCCGCCGGTCAGGGAACGCCGGGATGCTTTCATTCCGCCACCCTGACCAAGGGCACGCCGGGCGTGTTGCACGGCTGCAAGACTAAGCTGTTGCAGACTGCCGAAGGCCAGATCCTGCCGTCTCATTCCCTGGCCCCGGGCCTGGATTATCCGGGAGTGGGGCCTGAACATGCCCATCTCCAGGCCCAGGGCCGGGCTGAATACGTCAGCGTCACGGACGCCCAGGCCCTGGACGCGTTTTTGCGCCTGGCTCGGACCGAGGGGATTCTCGCGGCCCTGGAAAGTTCCCATGCCCTGGCCCATGTCTTGAGTCTGGCCGGGACGCTTCAGGGTGCCACGGACGTGGTGGTCTGCCTGTCCGGCCGCGGGGACAAGGACCTGGGCATCGTGCGCCAGGCCCTGAACAAGGGATGACCACCCGCCTGTC
>DBNV01000122.1:6031-7282 GCA_002299865.1 Desulfonatronaceae bacterium UBA663
CATCCGGAGATAACCATGGCCAAACATATCCTGACAGAGAAAATTGAAGCCGCCCTGTCCCTCGGCCGCAAGGCCGTGATGCCCTACCTGCCCGCCGGCTATCCGGACAAGGACGCCTTCTGGCGGCACATCGCCGACTTGGATCAGTCCGGGGCGGATATCATCGAGATCGGCGTGCCCTTTTCCGATCCCGTGGCCGACGGCCCCATGGTGGAGCAGGCCGCGCTGCGTTGCCTGGAGCAGGGTGTCAGTCTGCAATGGATTCTGGATGAACTGGCTGCGCGCCGCTTTGCTATCCGGGCCGGCATCGTGCTGATGGGCTATATGAATCCATTTCTCCAGTTCGGCCTGCAGCGGCTGGCCGAGACGGCCTCTCAGGCCGGGGTCAACGGGCTGATTATTGCGGATCTGCCCCTGGAGGAGTCCGAGGAGATCCGAAAAATGTTTCAGGAGCGCAAAGTCGCCTTGATTTCGCTGGTGGGTCTAAATACCCCGGCTGAGCGGTTGCGCCTGTACGCTAGGGCCTCCGAGGGTTTTGTCTATTTTGTGTCCGTCATGGGGGTCACGGGCGAGAGGGACGCGCTGCCCGTGGAGCTGCAAAACGCCCTGAGCCGAGCCCGGAAAATCTTCTCCATCCCCTTGGCCCTGGGCTTTGGGCTGCGCTCTCCCTCACAGTTGGCCGGAATCAGCGAGGCCGTGGACGGCGTGGTCATGGGCAGTTCCCTGATCCGCCATCTCCAGGAGGCGGGGGAGGTCGGCGGGTTCCTGCGGCCCTGGACCTTAAACCGTATCGCCGATCAGGCCGGCTAAAATGGTGATGGTCAAGGGAATAAGATGCAGATCCGAGGAGTGGGCAACGGTATGGCCAAGTTTCCCGTGGAGTCTGTCCGGAGGGATGTCCAAAGCCTGTCCGATTTCGCTGACCAGCCCGTTCAGGTTGAGCACCGGGTGGCGGGCAAAGACCTTCGGCAGACCGTAGGTCATATTGCAGGCCAGACATTTGCCCGGCAGTTCCTCCAGGCGGAACTGGAAATGCAAGCGCTGGGCGTCGCCGCGCAAGAATTCCAGCCGGATGAAGAACGCGGCCTCATCGACGTCGCCGTACAGGGCTTCGAAAAAAGCCTCACTGCGTTTTGGCGGGAAGAGGGTCGCAAGTCTTTCCGGAGTGAAAATCGCAGGGTATTGTGCAGTGGTCATGGGGCATCCGCGGGGTTGAAGTGTTTCTCGAGCCGCCAAGCTCTTTGCCAAGCT
>DBNV01000122.1:7612-9770 GCA_002299865.1 Desulfonatronaceae bacterium UBA663
GCCAAGCTCTTTGCCAAGCTTGGTGCGGTGTTGTCAACTAAGCATGGGGAGGGGAGCAGAAGACGCTCGGACACCAGTCCAACACCTCTTGGCCATGAGGCCTGGAGGGCGCTGTTTTGTACGATTATTGGTGCCTGGAGCTGCCTTTGTCCGTGCCGGTGATCATCACAGCAACGCCGTTGATGATCTGATTCTGGCCGGTGTAGCACCACCCGACTTTATTTTCCCCCAGGATCACGCCCAGGCTATGGCTCGAGGCGAGGCCGTCCTTTCCCTGTATTCCTTGCAGGAAACGCACAGGGTCGATGTCGGCTGCACCTGAAGGCGTTTCAGGGGAATTCCATCCCCGCATTCCTCGCAGATTCCGTATGATCCGTCGTTCAAACGATCCAGGGCCATTCTGATCTGTCGAATCAGAGTCCCCTGACGCTCCCCAAGAAGAATAAGCAGGTTGCGATCAGCTTCCAGGGACGCCTGATCGTTGTAATCCGGGCAGTTGTGATAGCTTTGGCTGATGGCCTGGGCGATGACGTATCTCTTGGATGTCGTCTGTTCCAGCATTTCGGACAAAACCTGATGAAAAACAGAGCGTTGATCGCAAGTCATGCCGTTTCCTCCTATTTTATGGCGCATGACTACAAAAGTCATGTGACAGGAAAATGACGTGACTGCGAATTGTTTATGCGATGTTTGGCGAGCAGGCTGCAAAGGCTGCTGTTATCCGGGCGTGAATATAACGTTCCACGCCGTCGTCCGGGTGCTCGATGTCGAAACAGTAGCCGTCCTCGCCCAAGAGACCTTCCGGAACCAGATTGCCCAGCTGTTCAGGGTCGGTCACCGTGTTCGCGTAGAAACATACGGACAGCCAAGGACCATCACTGTCTTCGACCACGTCCACCAAACAGAACAGGGGGTGCGACAAGGCGCCAGGCTTGCCGCCGGCCCGCAGGCTGGCGCTGACTCCCTTGCGGACCACAAAGTCCAAGTTGGCGTTCAATTCCGCGAATTTGTCCAACAGACGGCTGAAAAAAGATCGGACCTGTCTTTGGTCCGCCTGCCAATCCGCGAGAAAGTCCATGATGCGGGCCTGCACGTTCTTTTGTTCGTCCGGTGGTTGTTGCGCTGTCATGGGGCCTTTAGATAAGTTGGGTAGGTTGCAAGCGTGGTTGGTGACGGCAATTTCCCAAACGTGGTGGAGCGAGCCTGATGAAAACATATTTTTTCCTGCCGGCGGTCCACCTTAAGATAAGATCCTCACAAAGACCGCATGCTGTGGCAACGAACAAACCGCACGATCCAGTCCACGTAGGATCGCTCGGTGTGAATGGAGTAGTTGTGCAGGCGGAGTGCCTGTCGGACTTGATCGAGGAGTTTTGGCTGGACTTTTTGTCGAGTCAGGCATAAGATTCCGATAATGATACCCCAGAGATTGCTGATAATAGGCCTCGGGCAAAACTGCCCGAAAACCTATTTATTTTCACATGATCATGGCAAAATGGCAAGTTAAGCAATGGTTAGGTCGCATGAGGAGGGGATGACAGGATGAGGCTCTATCTATTGGCGGCCGTGCTTGCGGCCGTGCTTTCGGTCGGCATGGTTCACGCGGCACACGCGCAGTCACTCGACATAGGCGGTATTTAGTTGCGCCTTGGACAGAAGGTTGACGAGGCTCTTCGTTCACTTTCGTCTTATCGGGTGCAGTACATTGGCAGTGGTTCATGGATCGTGACCCAGAAGGTTGGTAACCTGTACCAAGTTCTTGGCTCGATAGGCGCAACGGCTAATCTCATCAGCTTTATCAGCAAGTCGTTCGATATGAATGAGAACGAAGACGCACCTGAGGCGTACACGCGCGCATCCAAAGAACTGCGCCGCCGCGGAGGAACGACCTGTGCTACTCGCGAAGTGGAATACACGGATGGTCTCATCCGAGGATTTGACACTAAGTGCGGACCTTACAAACTCTCCTATTACATGCCCACAAAAACTGACGACGGCGCGCGTGTTCTTGGGGGAGTGTCTATCTCGATCCGTACGCAGTAGGCAAGCGATGTGCGCAAGGCGATGTTAGACGACCTAACCACCGCATCAACTCGGACTGGCAATTCCGCTGCGCTCCATTGCCAGCCGGTTATGCGGAGCGTTGAACCTGTAGGAA
>DBNV01000057.1 GCA_002299865.1 Desulfonatronaceae bacterium UBA663
GATACTACGCAGAGATACGGGCGAAAAAGGGACTATCTCCAGGACGAGATGCTCCCGCCTTCCTGAACGCCTCGTCCACCAAGGCCTGGGCCTCCCGGGCCAGAAGCTCCAGGTGGGCCTGGTCCCGGAAGCTCTCAATGTAAATCTTGTAGATGTCCTCGGTACCCGAAGGCCTAGCCGCGAACCAGCCGTTGGCCGTGACCACCTTCAGCCCACCGATGGAAGCGTTGTTGCCCGGGGCCGTGGTCAGCACGGCCTGGATCTTTTCCCCGGCCAGGTGGTCGGCCTGGATCATGGCCGGGGTCAGGGTCTTGAAGGCCTGTTTCTGCTCGCGGCCCGCCGGGGCCTGCCGCCGCTCGTACAGTGGCCGGCCCAGCTTTTCCGCCAGGTCGTCGTAGATTTCCTGGGGGGTCTTGCCGGTCACGGCCAGTATTTCCGCGGCCAAAAGGTTCATGATCAGCCCGTCCTTGTCCGTGGTCCAGACCGTTCCGTTTCTGCGCAAAAACGACGCCCCGGCGCTTTCCTCGCAACCCAAGCCCAACACGCCCTCCAGCAACCCCGGCACGAACCATTTGAAACCCACGGGAACCTCATAGACCGGCTGGCCCAGGGCTGCGGCCACCCTGTCCAGCATGGCGCTGGTGACCACGGTCTTGCCCACCTTCAGATCAGCGGCCCAGCCCGGCCGATGGGTGAACAGGTAGGACACGGCCGTGGCCAGAAAATGATTCGGGTTCATCAGCCCGGCCCTGGTCACAATGCCGTGGCGGTCAGAGTCCGGGTCGTTGCCAAAGCACAGGTCGAAGCGGTCTTTTTGGGCCAAGAGTCCGGCCATGGCATACGGCGAGGAACAGTCCATGCGGATCACCCCGTCCTTGTCCAGGGGCATGAACGCGAACCTGGGATCCAGGCTCTTGTTGACCACGGTCAGGTTCAGTCCGTAGCGCTCGGCCATGGGCGCCCAAAAGGCAATCCCCGAGCCGCCCATGGGGTCCACGCCCAGGGCCGGGCCGGCTTGGGCTATGGCGGCCATGTCCACCACGTTCGCTAAGTCCTCCACGTAGGGCCGGACATAATCGTATTCGTGGGTGGTCGGCACGGCCAGGGCCCTGACCAGGGGGATGCGTTTCACCCCGGACAGCCCGCGCTCCAACAATTTGTTGGCCAGCACCTCCACGGCCTTGGTCGCGCCCGTGTCCGCCGGGCCGCCGTGGGGCGGATTGTACTTGAACCCGCCGTTGTCCGGCGGGTTGTGGCTGGGCGTGAGCACCACGCCGTCGGCCTGTTTCCCCGGGTTGTCCCGGTTATAGGTCAGAATGGCATGGGAGATCACCGGTGTGGGCGTGTAGCCCAGGCCCTGCTGATACATCACCGTGACCTCGTTGGCCGCCAGCACCTCCAGGGCCGTGGCCAGGGCCGCCTCGGACAAGGCGTGGGTGTCCATGCCTAGAAAAAGGGGGCCGGTGATGCCTGCTCCCGCCCTGTACTCGCAGACGGCCTGGGTCACGGCGAGGATATGCGCTTCGTTGAAAGAGCCGGCGTCGGCCACTCCGCGGTGGCCCGAGGTGCCGAAGGCCACGTGCTGTTCGGGATTCGCCGGGTCCGGTTCAATGGTGTAGTAGCGGGACATGCTCCGGGGAATATTGGGCAGCATGTCTTCGGGGGCCGGGCGTCCGGCCAGGGGATGAACAGGCATGAGAAGGCTCCTTGCTTGATTTGAATGTCTTTCCGCAATCACGAGACAGGCCCTCGCCCCTCCAGATACTTCTTCTTGACCAGCCGCCAGGCCACCACGAAGAACGCGGTCAGCGGGATGGCCAGAACCATGCCCAGGATGCCGCCCAGAGCCTTGCCCCAGAAAAACATGGAGATGATGATGGCTAAAGGGTGCAGGCCGGTGTTATGGCCCATGATGTTTGGCGTGAGCACGTAGCCTTCCATAAGCTGGACCGCGACGAAAACGCCCAGGACCAGCGACAGGAGCGGCAGACCGCCGTCCTGCTGGAAGAAAGCCAGCGGCAGGACCGTGAGCAACCCCAGGATGCTGCCCAGGTAGGGAATGATGTTCAACAGGCCGATGACCACGCCCAGAAACGCGCCGAACTTGAGGCCGGCCAGGGAAAACCCCAGGGCCATGAGCAAGCCCATGATCAGACCGATCACGATCTGGCCCCGGAAAAAGGCCACCATGATCCGTGCGAACTCGCCCGTCAAAAAGGTGATATCCTCCCTGAGCCAAGCTGGAACAAAGGATAGTTGTTCGTCCATGGACTTGAGCGGATCCCGGTCGGTGTGCAGGAAAAAGAACAGATACACCGGGATAATGGCCAGCCCCGCGGCCAGGATGAACACCCGGGACAGGTAGTCGCCCAGGGCGTCCAGAGCGGGCAGAGACACTTCCAGGATCCTGCTGAAATGCTGCGCAAGCGTGTCCAGATGACCGCGCAGGGCTTCCTCGCCCAGGGAGGAGCGCACCAATTGCCCGGCCTCAGGCGCAAAGCGCAGGATCAGGTCCGTGACCTGCTCCAGCATGGTCGGCAAATACTCCATAAAGGCCCCGGCCTGGGACAGGAGAACAGGCAGGACCAGGGCGATCATGGCCATGCAGACCAGTACGGCCAGGCCGTAAAGCAGGGCGATGGCCCCGATGCGGCCCAGCTTCAGCGCACGTTCGGCCCATAGCACCAAAGGCCGCAGAAGCAGAGCCAGGATTCCGGCCACGGCCAGGGGCCAAAGAATGCCCGAGAAGGAAATGACGAACCAGCGCAGGAGCAGGAAAAAGCCAAAGGCGGAACCGCCGATGAGATTCAGGGCCAGGACGGCCAGGGCGATGCTGATCAGCCGCCGCTGCAAGGGGGTCAGGAAGCCGGAATTGGCGTTTGGCTCATGCATGGACTGCATCCTGACCACAAAAGCCTTGCGGAATCAACCGGCATGACCGCAAACCCCAAAAACTCTTCGCCAAAGCCTTGCACTTCGTAAAGACCCAGGGCGCGCCCCGCCAGATACTTCCGCAGCCCCTGCATCCTGCTCCCGGCCATGAAGCAGCCGTAGTTGTCAAAGGCAGGGCATTGAGGGTATCAAGGAAGCCCTGAACGGTCGCCGACGGCCTCGACCGACGGCCGTCATCAATAAAACGAATGACACATCTATTGCCTCGAGTTCTTCTCGCGCTGCTGCTGGCGGTCCTGCTCCCGCTTTCGGCCCAGGCCCAGACGCTGTCGCTGAACAACCTCGTTCTGGACAACCAATCCGGAAAAATCCACCTGCGCTTCGGCCTCAGCTTAGCCGAGATCGATCAAGTTCAGGCCATGCTGCGGGAGGGGGTGGACCTCTGGATGTTCGGCACGGCCAGACTGATGTCCAAGCGTTTTATCCTGCCCAACCGCGTACTCAACGAAAAGCAGGTTGAACACGTTCTGGAGTGGAACCACCTGGCCCAAGAGTTTGAACTGACCCTGCCCCAGAAGGAACATCTCGTTAAAAACAAAAATTTGGCGGAACTGCTCACCGAGCAATGGCGGGAAATCACCCTGGACATGGGCCAGTGGGCCATGCTCACCCCCGGCCGGACCTACCATTTGGAGCTGGAAATCAGCCTCGACCGTCGGGACATCCCGGTATGGATGCGCCGCGTCCTGTTTTTCTGGCCGTGGGAGGTCATCGCGCCGATCCGCCATGAATTGGAATTTTTTGTTCCATAACTGCTTGACAAGCCTTCTCCATGCCCTCTTCCGAGCCGATTAAAATCAGCGTGCCGGATCGGACGCAGCGCAAGCGACAGCAACGGGAGCTGTATCTGGCCCTGTTCGGTTTCGGGGCCGTGATCCTGCTGGTCTGGGTGCAGTTGCAGTTCCTGCACGTGGATTCCTACGTCTTCTTCGCCCTGTACAACTTAAACTTCATCCTGCTCCTGGTGGTCACGTTCCTGGTGGCCAGGAACGTGGTCAAACTGATCCTGGATCGACGGCGCAGGGTCATCGGCGTGCGCCTGCGCACCAGGCTGGTGCTGGCTTTCATCTCGCTGTCCCTAGCGCCCACCGTTCTGCTGTTTGTGATCTCCCTGATCTTCGTGCGCACTTCCGTGGACTTTTGGTTTCAGGGACAGGTGGGAAAATCCATGGAACAGGCCCTGGCCGTGGGCCAATCCTTCTACGCCTCGGCCCAGAAAAGGCTGGAACAACGCGGCGAATTTCTACTCTCCCAGATCCGCGACCGGGGCTTGGTCTGGGGCGGCAAGACCATGAACGAGTTCCTGGAACTCAAGCGTCGCGAATACGATCTGGGCTTGGTGGGCGTGCTTACGCCCCAACTGGCGGAACAAAACTGGAACGCCGATCAGACCTGGAGCCGGATCTGGCCGGGACTGCGTAACGGTCTGAACCTCGAAACCCTGCCGGACAATCCGCGCACCCTTTCTTCCGTCTATCCCGACCCGGAATCCGACCTGGTGGTCGCCATCCTGCCCGTGGACGGAGGCCGGACCGGCTATCTGGTTTTAGGGGACAACCTGGGCGAGGGCCTGCTGTTCAAGCTCCAGCAGATCGTCCACGGCGTGGACGAATACAAAAAGCTGCAGACCCTGAAGCGCCCGCTGAAAGTCACCCTGTATCTCGTGCTGGGCCTGATCACCATGCTGATCATTCTGGGCGCCATCTGGTTCGGCTTCCGTCTGGCCAAGGAACTGTCCGCGCCCGTACAGGCTCTGGCCCTGGGCACCCAGCGCATTGCCGAGGGCGATCTGGCGTTCCGCCTTCAAGACGATTCCAGGGACGAACTGGGCATGCTCGTGCAATCCTTCAACCACATGGTCCAGGATCTGGAAGCCGGCCGGGCCAAGCTGACCCAGGTCAACCTCCGGCTGGAAGAACAAAACCGGGCATTGGAGGCCCACGGGCAGTACATGGAAGCCGTCCTGGACAACATCACCTCGGGGGTCGTCTCCATCAGCGCACACGGGAGGGTGACCACGGTGAACAAAGCCGCCGAGGCCATCCTAAACTTCGATTCCCGCCGTATCATGGGCAAGACGCCGGACCAGTTCCTGCATCAGGACTATCTGGCCATGCTCCACAGCGTGGTCAAACACCTGCAAGCCCACCCTCAAGCCAAATGGCAAAAGCAGCTGGACATGACCATAGGCTCACGGGAGATAAAACTGCTGGTGAACATTGTTCACCTCCGGGATCAGGGCGGCATCATCGCCGTGTTCGAGGACGTCACGGAACTGGAAAAGATGCAGCGGCTGGCAGCCTGGAAGGACGTGGCCCGGCGCATCGCCCACGAAATCAAGAACCCCCTGACGCCCATCAAGCTCTCGGCCCAGCGTCTGGAGCGAAAATTCGCCTCCAAGGTCGATGATCCGGCCGTGTTCACCCAATGCACGAAAATCATCATTCGCCAAGTGGAACACCTGCAACGCATGGTCCAGGAGTTCTCCTCATTCGCCAAACTGCCCGAGGTTCGTCCCGTTGAGGAAAACCTTGGCCCCCACCTGGAGGAGGTGGTGGACATGTTCCGCAACAGTCACGTACGCATCGCCTGGGAGCTGCGCTTCGCCACCCCCATCCCGCTCATGCGCTTCGATCCGGAAGCCCTGCGCAGGGCCTGGATCAACCTGCTGACCAACGCCGTGGAAGCCCTGGAAGAGCATGGGGGCGAGGAAGCCCCCCGCGTGGGAATCACGGTGTCTCACGACCCCATGAGCCAGACCGTCAGCGTGGAAATCGCGGACAACGGGTCCGGCCTCGCCCATATCGAGGACGTCCAGAATATTTTCGAACCCTATTTTTCGAGAAAGAAAGGCGGGACCGGGCTGGGTCTGACCATTGCCAAGTCCATCGTGGGCGAGCACCAGGGTGCCATCAAGGTGCGCAAGAACATCCCGCGAGGCTGCGTGTTCGAGGTGGTCCTGCCGGTCTAAAGTATTCCCTTCACTGCCCTCCCGCCTTGGTTGAACACAGATCAACAGGTGATCTCCACGCTCGTCGCCGGGACGTTCCGCCGGCAAATACAGCTCACAACAGCCCCCTGCTCATGCCGAACCAGATCCCGACCGCCGCCGTCACAATCAGGAAAGCCGCATAGACCCTACGAGCCCGAAAGGAAAGCAAAGCGCCGATGGTCCCCAGCATCCAGATGTGGGACCAGCCGACGGGAAGATCCAGAATGTGCGCCCGGACGTAAAGCAAGACCCACTCGGCAAGCGGCACCAGCAGGGCCATAACCATAAGAAAGGCCAACCCCTGGATGACGCAAATCTGAACGAGCGCGTTGCGCGCCAGTCCCGTCGCGGAAACAACGTGCTCCTGGCCCGGCCGGGTGGACTGCAACATGCGGGTATAGCCTAAGTTCTGCCACTGACGATGCCTTTCCTCCAGCCTGCTTCCCAGCCAGGCGGCGGGCATGCTTAGCAGAAGCACGACGAAGATCAGGGAAGGCTGGACGACGTCGCAAATGCGGATCAGGGGCAGGGCCACCAGCAGGGCGAAGGGCCCATGCGGCGGGACAAAAGTCCCGATGGGGAACAGGTCCAGATAAAAGAGTTCGAAAAACAGGGCCACCGGCATAGCCACTTCCCATGGTCCGATCAGGGCTGACCAGAACAGCCCGATCACCAGGGGCCGGTCCAGGAACCCAACATTCAGCCCGAAGCGCGCCAGGGAAAAAATCACAAAAAAAAACACGCCGTCGCTGTCCAGACAACCGCGTCCCCGGCAAAGCTCACCATGAAGGCCTCACTAGCGTGGAATCATTGGGCACGCATCGAAAATCCAGACGAACCCCCTGCCTGCTGAAATACCGTAAACAACCGATGTCCTCGCTGCTCACGGCGACATGCGGACAAAGCTGCTGCTTGCCGGGAGCGTAATGCAGGTTGCCGACGTTCAAGGACGTAAAGACTAGGCCGGCCTGATGCACTCGATTGGCGTCCGCGCAGGAGGCGAAGAGCAGCAGCACGTCGTCGGGAACCGCCCTTTGCTCCTCGGCCTTGAGCACCCCAAGGACTTCGTCGACGCGGCAAAACAGCAGTTTCACCCCCGCAGGCACGGCCAGCCGGATGATCTCCTGACGCAACACGTCCTCGGCCAACTCGTCATTGACCACCAGGATGATCCGCGAACCCAGATACGGCAGCCAAGTTTCGATGATCTGGCCGTGGACCAGGCGATTGTCGATGCGCACCCAATACATAGTTTGCCGCTACCCCTTGGCCACCTTGCTGCGCAGCAGGTCTCCGGCCACGACGATCCCCTGCATCCCGGCGGCCTTGGCCTCCTTGGCCAAGTCTTCCAACCGCAGCTTGCGCGAGCCCAACACCCTGAGCAGCATGGGCAGGTTCACCCCGGTGATCACTTCCAGACGATGCTCGCCCAGGTTAAGCAGGGATAGGCTCAAATTCGTGGGCGTGCCTCCGAACATGTCCGTCAACACGACGACCCCGTCGCCCTGATCGGACTGCTTTACGCCTTTCTTGATCTCGCCAAGAGATTTCTCCACTTCCTTGGTCACGTCCACGCTCACGAAGAAACAGTTCTCCTGGGGACCAAGGATCAATTCCGCGGCCTTGAGCAGGTACAGCCCGTACTCGGTGTGGGTTACCAGAACGACTCCGATCACCTTAGCGCTCCCAAAGAATACAGTAAAAGTATTGAATCGACCTTCAGCCAAGCTCCAGGTGGCGATACTCCGTGGACACGGCAAAACCGGAAGAGTTCAGAAACGTGGACAAGGCTTGGGTCACGGCCACCGACCGGTGTCTCCCTCCGGTGCAGCCCAGGGCCATGGTCAACCGGTAGCGCCCCTCCAAGGCATACAGAGGCAGGAGAAAGCGTAAGAATTCTTCGAAACGCCGTAAAAACGACTTGCCCGGTTCCCCTTGCAGTACATAGTCGGCGATGCATCCGTCCAGCCCGGACAAGGGGCGCAACTGGGCGTCAAAATACGGATTGGGCAAAAACCGCAAATCAAACACCAAATCCGCCTCCAGAGGCACGCCATACTTGAACCCGAAGGAAATGAGATGCACGCGCAACCCCTGTCCTGAACAACCCGGGAGGCTCCATTTTTCCTGAATGAACCGGCGCAGATCGTGGATGGAATAGTCCGAGGTGTCAACAACCAGGTCCGCTTGCAAACGCAGGTCTTTGAGCATGCCCCGTTCCCGGACGATGGCCTGATCAAGCCCGGGAGCAAGGATCTCCAAAGGATGCGGGCGACGGGTCGTCGCGTACCGGCGCACCAGCACCTCGGTCCTGGCCTCCAAGAACAACAGCTTCAGGACCATGCCGGCCTGGGTCATTTCCTCGACCACTTCCCGCCAACGGGAGACGAAATCATCCTGGCGGACGTCCAGCCCCAAGGCCAATCCGCGGTGGCGCTCCATCTTCAAGTCGTCGAAAAGCAGCACCAATTTGCCTACCAGACCGGGCGGCAGGCCGTCTACGCAAAAAAACCCCATGTCCTCGAACACATTGAGGACAGTGCTCTTGCCGGCGCCGGACAGCCCGCTCACCACGACCAGAGGGATGCCCGCTGCGCGGCGCGCCGCGCGCCGCAAGTCCTGTCTTTGCGCTACGGTCTCGGATTCAGGCGGCATTAAGGGTATCCCAGAAAGCGTCCTCGTCCAGAGCGGTCAGAAGCCCCGCCCTGAAGGTTTCGCTCTTGAGCAGTCGGGTTATGGAGGCCAGGATGCGCAGGTGCATTCCCGCGACCTGCTCCGGTGCCAGGACCATGAAAAAAATATGGCACGGCTTGTGGTCCAGGGCGTCGAAGCCCACGCCCTCGGCGCTGCGGCCGACCACCAGGACGATGCGCTCCAGATCCCGCAGTTTGCCGTGCGGAATGGCCACGCCGTCGCCGATGCCGGTGCTGCCGAGACTCTCCCGGTCCCGCAGGACCCTGAAGGCCGATTCAGTGTTGAAGTCCGGCCATTTTCTCGCCACAGCCGAAACCAGTTCCCGCAATACATCGACCTTGCCGGTGGCCCGCAAATCCGCCAACACAAGATCCTTGTCCAGGAAATCATTTAAGATCATCTAGATGCCCGGATCAATAAGACCGAAGTCTCCGCTTTTGCGCCGATAAATCACGTTGACCCGATCAATCTCCGCATTCAGGAACACCAAAAAATCGTTGCCCAGGGTCTCCAGTTGCATGGCCGCCTCGTCCACGGACATGGGCTTGGGCTGGAAGTTGTCCGTGGCAGTGATGGACTGTTCCCGCTTGCCGCCTTCGCCCTGGATGAAGGAGATCACGTCCACCCGGGCGGACCAGCCCTTTTGACCGCGACGATGGTCCTTGCCTTTTTCCCTGGTCTTGCGCACCTGCGCCTCCAGCTTGTCCAGCACCAGGTCAATGGTGGAATACATGTCCTCGCTCTCCGTATTGGCGGAGATGTGCAGGTCCTTGCCCACCAGGATGACCTCGGCCATGTGCCGGTATTTTTCCACCGACAGGTTCACGGAAAGCTCGCCCTGGGTCTCCGGGGGCAGATATTTGGCGATCTTCTCAAAACGCTCCTGGGCATAGCCCTTGAGATGCCTGGAAGGCTCGAAATTCTTGAATGTAAACTTGATTTCCATGGGGACACCTCCTGGAGATGAACTCCCGGCAATTAATTTATCCGGGAGCGGGTTTGATCGTGGTTGGCTGTCCGCTACAAACTTCCCACATGCTAAGCCTCGCCCCCAAAAGACCGCGCCTAGAACAATTCTTTCCTCTTGGAGGAGGATTCAATATTCAAGGCCATTCTATACTTGGCCACGGTCCTTCTGGCAATATTCACGCCCAGGGATTTTTTCAGCAGTTGAGCGATGAGTTCGTCGCTCAACGGACGCATGGAATCTTCCTCGGAGATCAACTTTTTTATCTCGGCCTTGACGCTTTCAGAACCGGCCTCGCTGCCGTCATCCATGCCCAGGGCGCTGTTGAAGAAAAACTTCAGTTCATGAATGCCGTGGGGCGTGCTCATGTACTTGTTGGTGGTGATCCTGCTGACGGTGGACTCGTGCATATTGATGTCCATGGCCACGTCCTTGAGAATCATCGGCTTCAGATGGGTCACGCCGTAGAGAAAAAACTCGCGTTGAAAACGGACGATGCTCTCCGCGACCTTGTACAAGGTGCGTTGGCGCTGATAGAGGCTTTTCATCAGCCAATGGGCCGAACGCACCCTCTCCTGGATATAGTCCCTGGCCTTGCTGCTTTGGGTGGACAGCATACCCTTGGCGTACGCCTCGTTGATCATCAACTGAGGAATGTCCTCCTCATTGAGGACGATGATAAAGTCCTCGCCCTGGCGGGACACAAACACGTCCGGACTCGCATACTGCGGTTCCGCGGAGCCGAAATTCCTGCCGGGCAGGGGGTCAAGCCGGCGGATGACGTCCAGATACTCCTTGATCTGCTCCATGGATATCCGGAGCTTTTTAGCCAAGGGCTTGTATCGCCGCTTCTCCAGCTCCTCCATGTGGTCCCGCACCAGGGACACCAAAACCGGGTCATCCAGGCCGAGCACATCCATTTGTACCAGGAGACACTCCTGGGGACTGCGGGCCGCGATGCCCACCGGATCCAGCCGTTGCACCACCCGCAAAACCGCCTCGACCTCCCCGACGCTTGAACCGGTCAGGCCGGCGATGTTTTCCGGGGCTTCGCGCAGATAACCGATGGAATCCAGGTTGCCTAAGATAACGTCGGTAATGGCCAACCGCCCCGCGTCCATCCGCGAGAGCCGCAACTGCCAGGACAAATGGCCGATCAAGGAGGTCTTGCCGGCCAACCTGGCCTCCAGGCTCATGCCCTCCTCGGGGATTTCCAGATCCCTGCCATGCATCTGCCGACTGACACTGGAAAACTCGCCCAGATAGTCCTGCCATTCCGCGTCATGCGGTTGACGCCCATCGTTCACGCTGACCGGCTGAAAACGCTCTTTGTCGGACGTTGCGACCTCCGTTTCGGCCTGGGCCGCCTCCACGGTTTTGTCCAACGCCTCTTCCAGGACCGGATTCTCCAAAAGTTCCTGCCTGATGCTCTCCACCAGCTCCAAACGGGAAAGCTGCAACAGCTTGATGGCCTGCTGCAGCTGGGGGGTCATGACCAACTGCTGGGTCAGTTTGAGTTGCTGACGCAGTTCAAGGGCCACACATCATCCTTATCCATGACGCTGATCCGGCTGTCAAAAGTCCGTCTCGCGTTTTCGACGTTTCGGTCGATGGAAAAGCGCGGCGCTGTCCGCTTTCCCGTTGGCCTCCAGGCGATCTCATGATCGTCGGGGCGACATCCCGCACCCTGATACGCAAATTCTTTCGGCGTTGCGCATGGGAAAACTGCGCTCTCGGTGGTTCGCATCGCAATCGCCGACTCACAGGGAAAAATCCTCTCCGAGATAGACCTTTCTGGCCCTGGGATCCGCCACGATTTCCTCGGGCGTGCCGTCAAAAATGGCCTGTCCTTCGAAGACGATGGAGGCCCGATCACAGATTTTCAGTGTTTCGCGCACGTTATGATCTGAAATCAGCACGCCGATGCCCTTTTGCCGCAAGGAGGTGACAATATCTTGAATATCGTCCACGGCCAAGGGGTCGATGCCTGCGAACGGCTCGTCCAGCAACATGAACTTCGGGTCGCGGATCAAGGCCCGAGCAATCTCCAGGCGTCTGCGCTCTCCCCCGGAAAGGTGCATGGCTTTCTGGTCGGCAAGCTTGGCAATGCCCAATTCATCCAGCAAGGCTTCAGCCTTTTTGCGCTGCAACGCGGGCGAGAAGTCCGTGTATTCGAGGATGATCTGCAAATTCTGCAACACGGTGAGTTTCTTGAACACGGAACTTTCCTGAGGCAGATAACTCAACCCCAGCCGGGCCCGCTCATGCAGCGGCCAAGTGGTGATGCGCCGCCCGTCCATTTCCACAGTGCCGTGAGTGGGCTTGATCACCCCCACAAGCATGTAGAACGTTGTGGTTTTGCCTGCCCCGTTGGGCCCTAGCAGCCCCACGATCTCGCCCTGCCGAACTTGAACCGTGATGCCCCGCGCCACTTCGCGCTGTCCAAAAGACTTGCGCAGGTTTTTTCCGGTCAGGACAGCAATCACCGCCTTTCCTCTTGAGGCAGAAAAAACATCCCCTCCACCCGACGTTCGGAACGTCCCTCTACGTCCAACTCCTCATCCTGAACATGCAAGGTGATCATATGTCCCTTAAGCTTGGTCGGACCTTCCTCGACCACGGCGTTGCCCTCCAGACGCAGAACTTCCCGATCCACCCAATACGTGGCCGTGTCGCTCCGCCCGACTCGTCCGCCATGCTTCAAATAGACCTTGCCTTGGGCGATCATTTTCTTAACTTCCACCCGGGAGTTGGGCTCCTGGCCAGGCTCCCCGGAGCCGTTAGAGACCGCGCTTTCATCGCGCCGCACTGTTTGGAGATAAACAAGCAGGCGTTCCGAACGCATCTCAAAACCAGGCCTGTCCACGCGCACCCTGCCGATGAACTCGATCCGGTTGTCGTGGTGTGAATAACGTAGTCTCTCCGAGGTGATGCGCGTGGACGCGTCTTGTTCTTCGGACGCCTCCGCTCTCGGGCCGAAAAACATCAGCAACAGTAAAAGAATCAAGGCCGCGCCGCGGCGTGGTCGCATCATAAAAATCCACACCCGAAACTAAAAAGACTCCGTCAGCCTGTCCTTGGCAATGACCACTTCCACACCGCCTTCGGCGTTGACCACCCTGGTGATCAGGTCCATGTCTCCCTTGGGAGCCCGCAGCTGCATGCCTTGATAATCCAACAGAACGTTCCCGTACAGGTGGATCATCTCATCTACATGGAGATACACGACTTCATCCGAGTTGAGAGTCATCGGACCGTATTCCATTTGCACCCCGGACCAGAGTCTGATGTCATTACTGCCCTGATCCACCTCTCCCAGAGGCGCGTTCACCATGACCGGCAGGTCCTGATCGGGCAGGTGTTTGATGACCAAGGGAGAGTTCAGAAGCACCAGTTGGTCTTCCTGGTCATATGCCGCAGAGACGGCCTTGAGCACCCACAAGGTCCGGCCTTCCTGGCCCAGGCGCATTTCCACGCCGCCCATGGTCACATCCACGTCCGCATCCTGACTGATCGGACGCACCTCGCCATATTCCCGTGTCGCCTTTCCTCCCAGCCAGTAAAGACCGAGCAAAAACAACAACGCGACCCCGACGATACCGATGATTTTAAATCGACGCATCTCTTTA
>DBNV01000060.1:0-3467 GCA_002299865.1 Desulfonatronaceae bacterium UBA663
GGGCCGCTTCGCGAAGCGGCCCTTCTTTTTTTGATCTTGCGCTATCTGCTGCAATCTTTTGGATGTTCAGCCTGCGGCGCGCCCCAACGCCCTGCTCCGTTTTTCCGCCTGACCCACGGCGTCGATCAAAATCCCGCGCAGGGCGTTGCGGTCTAGATGGTTCAGCGCGGCAACGGTCGTTCCAGCCGGCGAAGTGACCATGGCCTGCAGGGCGGACAACTCCATCCGACTTTCCGATGCCAGTTTTACTGATCCCGCAAGCAACCCCGCGACCATGGTTTCGGCCTGAGCGCGGCTTAAGCCGAAGGACACTCCGGACTGCACCAACGCGTCCATAAAGTAGTAAACGTAAGCCGGCCCGGAGCCGACCAAAGCGGTAAAGGCATGAAAGTCCTGTTCCGGCAACACGTGCACTTGGCCCAAAAGTTCCAACAGTTCCGCGATCACGGCCTTTTGGAATTGCGTCAGTTGCGGATCGTCAAAACACACGGCGCTGACTCCGCTTCGGACCAGGGCCGGAGTGTTGGGCATGACCCGCACCACGGCGCAACGCGCCCCGGTCCACTCGCGCAACTGCTGCATGCCGATGCCCGCAGCGATAGAAATCAGGCAGTTCCTCGGTGTCAGGACAGGACTGATTTCCGCCAGGACCCGGGCCATCACCTGGGGCTTGACCGCGATGACAACAAATTCCGCAGCCTGAAAAACCTCGCCCGCTGATGTCCGCGCCGAAAAGTCCGGTAGCTGAACAAATGTCTCGACCTTGGCATCATCCGGGTCATAGCCGAAAATCTCCGTGTTACCACGGCCGGACAACGCACTGATCAGTGCGCCGCCCATATTCCCCAGGCCGATGCAGCCGACACGCAGCGTATTCACTCCTGTAACTCCATGGCATTAAAAAAGTATGGGATCTCCTGCGCAGCCGTGTCCGGGGCATCCGAACCATGCACGGTGTTGCGTTCCACATCCAGGGCGAAATCCTTGCGAATGGTGCCTTCGGCGGCATTGACCGGATTGGTGGCGCCCATCAGGTCGCGCCAGCGGACAATGGCCTTGTCCCCCGCCAGCACGGCGGCCACAATGGACCCGGAGGACATGTAATCGACCAGACTTTGGAAAAAAGGACGCTCTCGATGCACGGCGTAAAAGCCCTCGGCCTGGGTCTTGCTCAAGCGCAATTTGCGCAGGGCCACGATCCTCAAACCGGCGGCTTCAATACGCACCAACACCGCGCCGATCAAATTGCGTTCCACGCCGTCCGGCTTGATCATGCACAACGTACGTTCAGACATTGCTCTCTCCAAAATGGTTCAAAGGTTCACGGTCCTGTGGTTTAATGGATGAGGCGAGCCACTAAATTTATGCAAAAATACTAGAAAAAACAAGAACCAAAAACAATGTTTCCGAAAATCGCCTCCGCTCCTTGACAGAACCCAACGCAACAGGAAAAATCACGCCATCGCTCACATGAACGTCAAGGAGGCACCCTATGTTAAAAGTCAACGACCTGATGACTACCAAAGTCTTTTCCCTGCAGGAGAACGACAATCTGCAAACCGCGCGTTCCATCATGGCCCTGGGTCGCATCCGTCACATTCCCATCGTCAACAAGAAAGAGGAATTCGTCGGCCTGCTCACGCACCGCGACCTGCTTTCTGTGACCATTTCCAAGCTGGCGGACATCGAGGCCGAAGTCCAGGATGAAATCGACGCTTCCATTCCCATCCGTGAAATCATGCGCCACGACGTGACCACGGTTGCCGAGAACATGGACCTGCGCGAAGCCGCGGAAATCCTGCTCAATCACAAGTACGGCTGCCTGCCCGTGGTCAGGGACAAACGCCTGGTGGGCATCCTCACCGAGGCGGATTTCCTCAAGCTGATCATCAGCCTGATGGACGCCCTGGACAAGATGGATGCATGATGCATAAGGGGCCATCCCCATGGACAAAGTGACCACCGCCGTCCTGGCGGAGATGAAGGATCGCGGCGAAAAGATCGCCGTGATCACGGCCTATGACTGGGCCACGGCAAAACTGCTGGACGAGACCGGCGTGGACGTGCTCCTGGTGGGCGATTCCCTGGGCATGGTCATGCTCGGCATGGATAACACCCTGCCTGTGACCATGGAGGACATGCTGCACCATTGCCGGGCCGTAGCCAGGGGGAGCAAGCGGGCCTTTCTGGTAGGGGACATGCCCTTCATGAGCTATCAGATTTCCCCGGAGCAGGCATTGGTCAATGCCGGACGGTTTCTCCAGGAAGCCGGAATGCATGCCGTGAAGGTGGAAGGCGGGAATGAGATCCTGCCCGCCGTACAAAAGATGACGGCCAACGGAATTCCGGTCATGGCCCATTTGGGTCTAACACCCCAGCATATCCATCAGCTCGGAGGCTTCAAGGTCCAGGGACGCACCCAGGACGCGGCGCAGCGCATCCTCGACCATGCCTTGGCCTTGCAGGACGCCGGAGCGTTTTCCCTGGTCCTGGAATGCGTGCCCCAGCACCTGGCCGAAACCATTTCCACCCGGTTGACCATCCCCACCATCGGCATCGGCGCGGGCCCCGGCTGCGACGGCCAGGTCTTGGTCTTCCACGACTTGGTGGGGCTCTACGACCGCTTCAGACCCAAGTTCGTCAAGCAGTACGCCCAGGCGGGCCAGGTCATCCGCGACGGAGTGCGGCAGTACATCGCGGAAGTCAAAAACGGCTCTTTTCCCGACCCAGAGCACGTCTTCAAGTAGTTTCCACCTGGAAACGGCCATTAGATAGCCCGCCATGCCCGCCGTACAATAATGTATTAATATGCCCCCTTTTGCTCATAAAATCGTCAGTTTCCGGAGGAAAAACATGAACCTGAACCAACCCAATGCCAACGAGGCCACCCAAAGTTTCAACCGCTCCAAGAGCGTCGTGCCCATGAGCGGACTCTGTACCCGCTGCATAGACGGCTGCCGGGGCAACTGCGAGATCTTCAAGTCGTCCTTTCGCGGCCGCGAAGTGATCTACCCTGGTCCGTTCGGCAAGGTCATCGCAGGGGGAGACAAGAATTATCCCCTGGACTATTCCCATCTGAACATTCACGGCTACGCCATGGGTGCCAAGGGCCTGCCCGAAGGCGTGGAACCCGGACCGGACACGGCCCTATTCCCCAAGGTAGACACGCGCGCTTCCTATGGCTGGGACACCAAAACCATCATGGAAGTGCCCATCTTTACGGGCGCGCTGGGTTCCACGGAAATCGCCCGGGCCAACTGGGAGCACTTCGCCGTGGGCGCCGCCTTGAGCGGCATCAGCCTGGTCTGCGGAGAAAACGTCTGCGGCATTGATCCGGGCCTGAAACTAAACGCCAAGAATATGGTCATCCTTTCCCCGGAAATGGACCGCCGCATCGAGATCTACCGTCGCTATCACCGAGGCTTCGGGGAAATGCTGGTCCAGATGAACGTGGAGGACTCCCGCCT
>DBNV01000060.1:3864-5860 GCA_002299865.1 Desulfonatronaceae bacterium UBA663
GGCGCCAAATCCATCGGCGGAGAAATCATGGTCCACAGCCTGGAACGGGCCATGGAATTGCAGAGACGGGGCTACATCGTCACCCCGGACCCGTCGGATCCGGTCAACCAGGCGGCTTTCAAGTCCGGCGGGATCAAGGAATTCGAACGGCACAGCCGGCTGGGCTTCATTTCCGAGGAATCCTTCCTGGCTGAGGTGGAACGCCTGCGAAGGCTCGGCTACAAGCGCATAACCCTGAAGACCGGGGCCTACGGCCTGCGCGAACTGGCCATGGCCATGCGCTGGAGCAGCAAGGCGGGCATTGATCTGCTGACCATCGACGGCGCCCCCGGCGGCACGGGCATGAGCCCGTGGAGGATGATGGCCGAATGGGGTATGCCCAGCTTGTATCTGCATTCGGCTGCGTACAAATTCGCCGAGCATTTGAAAAGCCGCAGGCTGCGCGTCCCGGACCTGGCCTTTGCCGGGGCCTTTGCCAGCGAGGACGGGGTGTTCAAGGCCCTGGCCCTGGGCACGCCTTATGTCAAGGCTGTTTGCATGGGCCGAGCGCTGATGATCCCCGGCATGGTCGGCAAGAATATCGCCAAATGGCTGGCCGAAAAGGACTTGCCCAAGACCGTTTCCGCCTTTGGTCAGACCCCGGAGGAAATTTTCCTGAACTATTCCAGAGTCAGCAATCTGGTGGGAGCAAAGGAGATGCCGAACATCCCCTTGGGGGCGGTGGGCATTTTCAGTTTCTGTGATCGGATCAAGGTCGGCCTGCAACAACTCATGGCCGGAGCCCGATGCTTCAATCTGGCTGCCATCACTCGCGGCGAACTCATGGCCCTGACTGAAGAGTGCGCCAAGGTCACCGGCATCGCCTACGTCATGGAAGCCAATCTGGATCAGGCCATGGACATCCTCAACAGTTAACCGACAAACACTCTGATACACCAGAAAAAAGGGCGCGAACCACGCGCCCTTTTTTAGACGTTTTAGCCACTGAACAACACGGTTTTTCAGGGCTTCTCGACGATTTTGCGATTATTCGACTCAAATCCCAATCTCAATTCCGATCTCGAGCCACAAATTGGAATTACCGGCCTCTGTATGCCAGCCCAAGCAGATAGAGTCCCAAGGCGATCATGGGCAGGGAAAGCGCCTGACCCATGCTCATCCAGCCCAAGGCCACGAATCCGAGATGGGCGTCCGGCTCGCGGAAGAATTCGACAGTGAAGCGAAACAGGCCGCAACAAAAAGAAAACAGGCCGGAGACGGCCATGATTGGCCTGGGCCTGGCGGAGAAAACCCAGAGTATGATAAAAAGTACCAGGCCTTCCAGGAAAGCCTGGTACAGTTGAGAAGGATGCCGGGGCAGAAAACCGGCTGCTGGGTTAGCAAAAACCATGGCCCAAGGGACGTCCGTGACTCGGCCCCAGAGTTCGCCGTTCAGAAAGTTGCCGATTCTACCTGCACCCAACCCTAGAGGGACCAGCGGAGCGACGAAATCCGTCACTTGGAAAAAACTTCGTCCGGTGCGCCAAGCGAAGTACCATGACGCGACCAATACGCCCAACAGGCCGCCGTGGAAGGACATGCCCCCTTGCCAAATTTTCAGGGTTTCCAGGGGTTGAGTCACGAAGGTGGTAAAATCGTAAAACAGCATGTACCCTAGACGTGCGCCAAGAAGCACTCCCAAGGCACAAAATGTGATCAAATCCGGTAGTTCCTGAGGGTTCCACCCGGACCCCGAGCGCTTGGCCCGCAGAGAACCCAACAACCAAGCGGCAAGGAAGCCGAACAGGTACATCAAGCCATACCAACGGACCTGCAAGGGACCAACGGCAAACGCCACGGGATCTATTTGCGGAAGATATATGGACATCAAGGCTCAATTTTCATCTGATAGCGAAGCGTTGAAGAAACACGTAAGACCATAAACCTTGCGGAGGCTGCCGTCCGCGGCAATTTCTCCTATTTCCGAAAGATAGGCAATGACGAGAATAGGTATCAA
>DBNV01000060.1:6243-7173 GCA_002299865.1 Desulfonatronaceae bacterium UBA663
GCGCAGCAGGAACCACTCCATGACAAACCCGGAATCGACGACAAGCGATCCGCAGATCACGCTCTCCCTGGAAAAGACCATTTACACCTTGGAGCAGATGGAATCCGTCACCGCCCCCCAGGTGGCTCTGGCCGGCCGCTCCAACGTGGGCAAATCCTCGCTGATCAACTGCCTGGGGAACCGTAAAAACTTGGCAAAAATCAGTTCCACACCGGGCAAGACCCGCAGCCTGAATTACTATCTTGTCCAGCCCGGCGACTTCTACCTGGTGGACCTGCCTGGATACGGCTATGCCAGGCGCTCCAAAAGCGAACGGCAAGCCTGGGGCAGGCTGATGGAGCGCTATTTTCAGCGCAACGCCCACCTGGCGGGATTGCTGCTGATTCTGGATTCCAGGCTGCCGCCGCAAGCCCCGGACATGGAACTCGCGGCCATGGCGCAAAGCCTGCGCCTGCCCTTGCTCCCGGTCCTCACCAAGGCCGATAAATGCACGCAACGCGAATGCTTTGCAACCCGAAACAGCTGGCGGGACGTGCTGGGTCCGGAAGCCGACCCCCTGTTTTTTTCCTCCAAGACACGCCGCGGACGCGATACGTTATGGGCACAAATCCGCCTCTTGGTTGAGGCCGCGCAAGGAAGAACCTAAAACCGCCTGATCCGGTTTGCGTTCAGTGGTCATCAAGGGCACGGCCATGGTCCAGGTAGGCGAGCGCGAAATGATCGTCGTGGAGAATCAGTCCGTGGACATCCCCAAAGCGTCGCTGCCTCGCCTGTCCAATCCGGGACGGGTGCCGGTGGAGATCATCGAGATCCAATCCGGTTCTTATCTGGAGGAAGACGACATTGTCCGTTTCGACGACGTGTACGGCCGCAGTCCGGCCCAAGGCGAGGAAAAGGTGTAACAGTTGAAAATTCCCTCAATCGCAATTG
>DBNV01000060.1:7506-7942 GCA_002299865.1 Desulfonatronaceae bacterium UBA663
GCAATTGCATTGCTAATCATCTGTAATTATTTTTGAAAAATATATTTTTTGATCGTGATTTTTTTCATTTGCTCTTGACATGGGGTTTGCCCTGTTGCATAGGGTGCCTGAAGTTTAGGGTTCAGACTGGGAAGAGTGGGTCTTTTCATCATCAACATTACAGCAGGTGAGGCAAAATGATGGAAGAAAAGAGTGGAGGGCCGAGCAAAGGCGGGGTAGCTTTGCCGTTTTTGGTGGGGTTCGTGGCAACTTTGGCCTTTGGCTGGTGGGGTTTTCCCCATCTTTTATACAGCCAGAAAAGCCAGCCGCTTGTTTTCACGCATCTAAACCATGTTGAACTGTACGGAATGTCCTGTGACGACTGCCACTACTTCCGTCCGGACGGCTCCTTTTCCGGAGTGCCCGACAATGCCTCGTGCGCGAGGTGCCATTCCTT
>DBNV01000025.1 GCA_002299865.1 Desulfonatronaceae bacterium UBA663
GTCCCGGCTGATCACCAGCACGGCCAGCCAACTGGAGACAAGCCCCTCAAGAGCAAGACAGATGAAGGCCGTGATCAAGAGCAGCTTGTCCGCCACCGGGTCGAGCATGGCCCCCAGTTGTGAGCGCTGCCTAAGCAGGCGGGCCAGAAAACCGTCCAGGGCGTCGCTTGCTCCGGCTAAGATGAACAGCAGCAACGCCAGATCAAGCCTAGTGTAAATGAACGCGACCACAAAAACAGGAACCATGACCATCCTGGCAACGGTAATCATGTTGGGCAGGGTCCAGTTATTGTTCGGCATGGCCTGTAGCTTGCCCTGCTGTTTTAAGAGGTTCACGGCGGTCCGCCCGCCGGGCCGCCCGCCGGGGGGCTATGGCAATGCAAGGACATATTGGATCTGCCTGTCCTGCAGCGTAGTCTTAAGCCCGGCCTCCAGGCCGACCCGGTCCATGGTCAGGATTTCCCACTTGGCCTGCGTTTCCTGCCCACCAAGGGAACCAAGGGACATGCTGATCATCCGGACCTCCCCCGCCTCCAGGTTCCAGCCGCGCAGCACCTGGTCAAAGTCCTGGACGGCAACGGCCGAAGGCCAGCCTCGGGTCGTCAACAACACCCGCTGCGCAAAGCCTTGGCGGACCCGGTCCAGGGCAAAGTAATTTCCCCACAGACTTGCCCACAGCCGGGACAAGTCCGGGGCTTGGGCAGACCAAACCAGGCCTTCGAAGTCTAGTCTTCCCTGCCAGCCCTGGTCCAAGGTACGGGACAGGCGCAAGGTCGGGCTGTCCGCTTTGCCGCGCTGCAGCCCGGACAGGGTCTCCATGTTCGCGACCATTGCCGCGTCGGCAATGGACAAGCCCTTGGCTTCCAACACGTATCCCACAGGCCGGTCCAAGGTATAGTAAAGACCAATGGCTTGCAGAAAGTCGCGCAGGGCTTGGCGGTTCACATGCACATCAAAATGCAGCACTACCCCCCAAGCCGTGGTTTCAGGCGCCGGCGAAGAAAAGCCCAAGACATACTCAGGGGCTTTGCCCGCCAGCACTTCGCGCAACAAACCTTGCCGAGCCTTGGGCAGCCGCCCCCGCAGCAGAGCTTCGGCCTCCTGAAAAACGCCGCTTTGCAAGGCTTGCTCCAGGACCGCAGAGCGATCTGCCAGGCGTCCCTCTTCATCCGCCGTCACGAACACCCGCACTTCCTGACCGGCATGAAGGGCAACGGGCGCAAGCACCAAGCAGAGGCCGAACCATGCGGCCAGGAAGCGCATCCTTGCCCAAAGCGGGCCTTTTTTACTGTTCACGTATCCAGACTCCTGAAGATCCTTAATAATGCCTCGTCATCGCCCGGAGCAAGCCAAGACACGTCCGGAATGTTCTTAAACCACGTTTCCTGTCGCTTGGCATAAGCCTTGGTGCGGGACAACCACTGTGCCTTGGCTTGCTCCAGCGTGACCTCGCCTTGCAGGAAGCTTAAAAGTTCACGGCAGCCCAGGCCTGAATAGCCCGGGGCCGCAGCGTCCGGACATTTGCCCCAGGCCCGCTCCAGCTCAAGCATGGCCCCCCTGTCCACCATGGCCTCCATGCGTTGGGCCAACCTTTTGTGCAACTTGTCCCGGTCCAAACGCAGGCCGATCACCTTTGAGATCACCCCTGGGGGGTTCACCCCCGGGTTCGCCCTTAAGTTCCGGGGGTTGTGACCAAGCCGGGCCGGCTGTTGCTTGTGCCACCAGGAAAACGGCCGGCTTGTGGCAATGCACACTTCCAGAGCACGGGTGATCCGTTGCCGGTCGCGCGGGTGAATCTTGGCCGCAAAGGCCGGGTCCAGGCCTTGCAAGCGTTTATGCAATGTTTCAGGGCCAAGCTTGGCGCACTCCTGCAGCACAGCCGCCCGGACATCCTGGGCCACCTCGGGAATAAAAGCCAGTCCGCCGGCCAGGGCCCTCAGATACAGCCCACTCCCGCCCACCAGCACGGGGATGCGCCATTTTTCCCGGCATGACTTAAGTTCCGGGTGGGCCATGGCCACAAACCGTCCGGCGGAAATGGATTCGTGCAGGGCCATGAATCCATAGAGTCGGTGCGGGCAGCAAACCTGCTCCTCCAAGGTCGGCTGGGCCGTGACAATGGGCAGATCGCGATACACCTGCCGGGAGTCCGCATTAATAATGTCGACCGGAAAGCGTTCGGCCAAGGTCAAGGCCGCCGCGGTCTTGCCCGTGCCCGTGGCCCCCACCAGACAGATCCATCCGGATTCTTCCTCAAGACGCATTTTTTGCAGCATATTTTGCCCGCAACCGACGCAGCACGGGCTCGGGCACGAGTCCCTGGATGTCGCCGTTAAGCCGGGCGGCTTCCTTAATGATGGTGGAGTTGATGAACAGCCATTTATAATCCGTCATCAAAAACATGGTCTGCAGACCCCGATCCAGCTTGCGGTTCATCAAGGCCAGTTGAAACTCATGTTCAAAGTCCGAAACCGCCCGCAGGCCCCGCAAGATGACCCGCGCCCCCTTGGCCCGCGTATACTCCACCAAAAGCCCCCGGAACCCCTCGACCATGACCCGGGGTTCCAGGGAGAAGACCTCGTTGACCATCTCCAAACGCTCCTCCAGGGTGAACAGCGGGGCTTTCGGCGTGTCGTGGGCCACGGCCACGACAACCTGGTCGAAAATCTCCAGTCCCCGACGGACCAGGCTGACGTGACCGTTGGTCAAGGGGTCGAAGGTCCCTGGATAGACGGCAATCCGCTTTTTACAGTGGTTTTTTTCCATATCAGAATCCTGGTCTGACCGTACAGACGGTTCACCAACAAAGCCAGGCCCGGCCTTGGGCCTAAGGCCGGGCCCGGCAGATCCATGCCGGCTGGGTCCCAGCCGGCCTCCACCTCGGCACAGACCAGGGCCT
>DBNV01000097.1:0-1120 GCA_002299865.1 Desulfonatronaceae bacterium UBA663
ACTTCCAGGAAGTGCTATGACTTTTTTTCGCGGGCGCCGCTTGCGCCGCACAGCCACCATGCGAGGACTGATCCGGGAGACCAGGCTGCACCGGGACGACCTGATCCAGCCCTATTTTGTCGTGGAAACGGATGATCCTGGCTTTGTCAAGCCCATCGGCGTCATGCCCGGTCAGAACCAGCTTGGGCTGAACGCCCTGAAGGAACGGGTCGGCCGGGCCGTGGACCAGGGCCTGGCGGCCTGTATCCTCTTCGGCATTCCTAAACAGAAGGACGCCTCAGGTTCCCAGGCCTGGGCCGAAGACGGCGTCACACAGCAGGCCGTGGCCGCGATGAAGCAAGCCTTTCCGGACCTGTGCGTGATCACCGACGTCTGTCTGTGCGAATACACCTCCCACGGCCACTGCGGCCTTGTTTCCGACAATGTTTCTGGCCAGGAGATCCTGAACGACCCGACCCTGGGACTCTTGACCAAGACCGCCCTGTCCCATGCCCGGGCCGGGGCGGACATGGTCGCGCCCTCGGACATGATGGACGGCCGGGTGGGCGCTATCCGATCAGCTTTGGACGACGAGGGATTCACGAGCCTGCCGATCATGAGTTATGCCGTGAAATACGCTTCCGGTTTGTACAGTCCTTTTCGGGAGGCCGCGGAAAGTTTGCCCCAGTTCGGTGACCGCAAAACCTATCAAATGGACCCGGCCAACCGTCTGGAAGCCTTTCGCGAGGCCCGGGCCGATCTGGAGGAAGACGCCGACCTGCTCCTGGTCAAGCCGGCCCTGCCCTATCTAGACATCCTACGGGATTTGCGGGAAGCCGTGGACGTGCCCCTGGCCGCCTATCAGGTCAGCGGCGAGTACGCCATGATCAAGGCTGCGGCGCAAAACGGCTGGCTCGACGAGCAAACAGTGGTCTTGGAAACCTTGACAGGCATCAAGCGCGCCGGCGCGGACCTGATTTTGACGTACTTCGCCGAACAAGTCCTGGAGTGGATAAAGTAAACAAACCCCGAAGCTCCCATGCCTCACCCGCATCACCCCGACAAAACTCTCGGCACAACACCCGGCAAGCCTCTGGACGGTCATCCCGGCGGACATCCCGGAGAACACTCGGGTGAGCCG
>DBNV01000097.1:1455-37652 GCA_002299865.1 Desulfonatronaceae bacterium UBA663
GAGCCGTTTAACGGCAAGCCGTTAAACGGCTCGCTCGTCTGCCGTCTGATCGCCTGGGAAGTGACCCGTTCCTGCAACCTGGCCTGCAAGCACTGCCGGGCGGAAGCGCACATGGAGCCGTATCCCGGGGAATTCTCCACTAAGGACGCCAAGGCGCTCATCGACACCTTTCCCGAGGTGGGCGATCCGATCATCATTTTCACCGGCGGCGAGCCGCTGCTGCGGCCCGACATCTTCGAACTGGTGCGCTACGCCGACGCCAAGGGTCTGCGCTGCGTCATGGCCCCCAACGGCACCCTGATCACGGCGGACACGGCCCGCCAAATGAAGGAGGCCGGCATCCAGCGGACCAGCATCTCCATTGACGGGCCTGACGCGGCAAGCCATGACGCCTTCCGCGGGGTGGGCGGCGCCTTTGCCGGGGCCATGCGCGGCATTGAGCACCTCAAGGCCGTAGGCCTGCCGTTTCAGATCAATACCACAGTGACCCGGGGCAATCTCAGTCAATTCAGGAAAATCTTCCGCCTGGCAGAGAGCCTGGGGGCCACGGCTTGGCATATCTTTCTGCTGGTACCCACAGGCCGGGGCGCGAATCTGGGCCGGGAGGTGATCACGGCCCAGGAATACGAGGAAGTGCTCAACTGGTTCTACGATTTCCGAAAGACCACATCCATGCAGCTCAAGGCCACCTGCGCCCCCCATTACCACCGCATCCTGCGACAGCGGGCCAAAGCGGACCGCATCCCGGCGACCATGGACAACTTCGGTCTGGACGCGGTCAGCCGGGGCTGCCTGGGCGGCACGGGGTTCTGCTTCATCTCACATACCGGGCAGGTCCAGCCCTGCGGCTACCTGGAGCTGGACTGCGGCCAGGTCCGGAAAACGCCGTTTCCGGAGATCTGGAAAAAATCGCCCCAGTTTCTTGAGTTGCGGGATCAGAAGCAATATCAGGGCAAGTGCGGAGTCTGCGAGTTCCACCGCGTCTGCGCCGGGTGTCGAGCCCGGGCCATGACCATGAACGGGCACTATCTAGCCGAGGAACCCCTGTGCTCCTATCAACCCAGAAAAGTATGACGGTCCGCGCCATGGATGCCCTCGACAAAAAAATCCTGGACCTGATCCAGACCGACTTTCCCCTTGATCCCCGACCCTACGCCAGGATCGGCGAACAATTCGAGCTGACCGAGGCCGAGGCCCTGGCCAGGGTGCGTACCCTCAAGGGCAAAGGCATCATCCGCCGCATCGGCGGGAATTTTCAGTCCCGCAAACTGGGCTGGACCAGCACCCTGTGCGCGGCCCAGGTGCCCGAGGACAGGCTGGACGAGTTCGTGGCCGAGGTGAACCGCCACCCCGGCGTGACACACAATTACCTGCGCCAGCACGCCTATAACGTTTGGTTCACGTTGATCGCCCCGGGCGTGGACAAGGTCCGTGAAATCCTGGCAGGCATCACGGCCAAGACCGGCATTGAAATCTTGAATCTGCCCGCAGAAAAGACCTTCAAAATCAAGGTCGACTTTCCCATGTCGGACAGTGACAGCGAGCAGGAATAGCTGGTTTTGGAGGTCGGCCGGTGTCTAGCTCTGTAATGCATCTCACTGGACGATGGTTCCTGTAGTCATTCCACCAGTGAGGTTTCCGATATCGACTCCGCTAAAAGCAACGTGTCGAGATTCCACACCCTCACGCGAACTGTCTGCATTCCTCCTCTTCCGTAAAGGAGCAGACCATGTTCCGCCCCTTGTTTTTGGCCCGGTACAGGGCCGCGTCAGCCTTGCCCAGAAGGTCGGCCGAGGAGGAAAATACTCCGGTTTGCAGGGAAGCCACGCCGATGCTCGCGGTGATCCTGAAAAAACGGCCCTTAAAATGAAACCGCCAGCCGGCAATGGACTCCCGGATGCGCTCGGCCAGAATCCAGGCCTGCTCCTCGGTGGTATTGGAAAGCAGGACCACGAACTCCTCGCCGCCGTATCTGGCCGGGGTGTCCGAGCTTCTTAAGCTGCTCATCAGAATCCGCCCCACATCCTCCAGAACCATGTCTCCGGCCTGGTGTCCGTGGGTATCGTTGAGCCGCTTGAAATGATCCAAATCCATCATCAGCAGGCTCAAGGGGTGGCCGTAGCGTTGATGGCGCTTCATCTCCTGCAGCAACCGCTCGTCAAAATACTGACGATTGGGCAACCGGGTCAGGGCGTCGCGGTCAGCCTTGATGCGCATTTCCCGATACAACAGGGCGTTGCGCAACGCCAAAGACAAATGGTTCACCGCCGCCAGGATGGTCTGCAAGCGGTCGCGGCCCAGCCGGGCAATCCTTTCCGAGGCGATGCAGATGCAGCCAAAACTTTGCCCGCCGAAACGCAACGGCAGAATCAGCATGTCCTCGTCCTTGACTTCCGTCAGATCACGCATGGACTCGATGCGGGACATGAACGTAACGTGATAGGCTGTGATTTTTTCCTCCGCATGCCTAGCCGCGTGTTCCAGCAGGAATTGAATCAGCCTGTCCTGGATCGCCTTGCTGTCATGCTCATGGATAAATAGCTCCGCCTCCATGTTCCGGTCCCGACTCCTTTGCCAGAACACCGCATCGACGCTCTTGACCTCCAGGAGAATGCGCAAATCTTCGTGGGCTTGATGCAGAATTTCAATGGGATCCAGCGAGAAGCTGGCTCTGGTCAGTATCTTATTGAAAAACTGCAATAAATCCGCCTGACGAGAAAGAATCTCCCGCTCCAGGCAGATCTCCCGGGCCATATGGTAGAGGTCCTTGTAAATCCCTCGGGATTCTGCGGCATGATCCACTAATTCCCTGATCCGTTCCGGCTCGAAGGGATAGCGGATCACGGCGGAAAAACCGGCGTCCACGATGCGTTCCAGGTCGGACTGGGCCACGGCAGCGTCCAGAATGAGCACGCGGGATGGGAAATCCTCGCGGGAAAAATAATTCCTGGTCAGGCCCGCCAACTGGCCGTTCATCCCTCTCCAGGAGACAAAAGCCAAAACAGCGCTGTTGGTCCCCGGCGAAAAGACCCCCTTGGCCCCGCCACCAAAACGCTCCAGGGCGTACTTGGACCCAAAGACGGCCTGCAGTTCCTCTTCCTCACGCGGATCAAGACCAATGGACAGAATCGCGACGCGTTGCTGATCAATATTCATTGCTGTTGATCTCCCCTTAAGAATGAAACTTCGTCACTCTCATTCCACAGGGCATTGCAAGTCTAGGGCCAAAACAATCGCCGTATTATTAACCCGCGCCCCGAATTTGACAAAACCTGCTTTTTGTTCTTTGTGGCATAGGCATGGATGGACGCATGGATGCTCATGAACCGCGCATCTGGGGTACCCTGGACCCCTTTCTGGAATCGGGCCCGGCCTGGGGACGGAAAGTGGCCAATGAGCAATTCCTCAGGGCCCTGTTGGCCCAGGACCCCTTTGACGCCTATCATTTTTTCCTGTCCACGCCAAAGCAGGTCTGCGATTTTCAAAACACTCTGGGCAAAAACTGGCCGGAATTACTTGCCGCAAAACGCCTCAAGGTTTTTTTGCGTCAGGATCTGCCCAGACTCATGCGCAGTCACACCTATTTCTGCTTTCATCTTTCGGACTGCATCAACAACCCTTCAAACCTGGCCAGGCTGCGCAACAACCTTGGCCGGAACATCTTTCCCATCTCCAGCATCACCCATTCCTTAAGCTATCCGGACTATCCGGGCCGGTTCCTGGACCATCTCTGGCCGGGCTGCACCCTAAGAGACTGCATCGTGGCCACGTCCAGGGCCGGGAAGAACGCGGTGGAGTCTTCCTTCCAGCTGCTGCGCGACCGCCTCGGTCTGGACCCGCGAGACCATCCCCAGCCAGGCGTGGAAATCATCCCCCTGGGCATGAATGAACCCTTTGCCTGGGACGCCCGGGCAATGCTGCGGCAAAAAGGCCGTGGGCGGCTCACCGCCAGCGGCCTCCAGGCTGACCCTGATCAGTGCGTCATGCTGATTCTGGGCCGGATCAGCCCGCATTCGAAAATGGATATGATCCCGCTATTGCGGGCCTGGCAACGCGCTTTTACCCAAAAACGTCCCCATGCCCTGCTGGTTGTCGCCGGCTGGATCGAGCAGGGAGACGACTTCCCGGGCCAGTTTCAGCACCTGGCGCGCAACGTGGGCCTACCCTGCCTGATCGTTCCCAGTCCGGACGAACAGACCAAGCGGGAACTCTACGCCGCCGCAGACCTGTTCATCTCCCTGGCCGACAATCCCCAAGAAACCTTCGGGCTGACCCTGCTGGAGGCCGCCCTGGCCGGGCTGCCCGTGATCGCCTCGGACTACAGCGGATACCGGGACCTGGTGGAGCATGACCAAACCGGCCTGCTCATTCCCACATGGGGCCCGGAGGATTCCGCGAACATCGACGCCCTGGCCGGACTGATTCCGGATTACGAGGTCCAGTTCCTTCTGGCCCAACAGACTGTGGTCCATATTCCGGATTTGGCCGAGGCCCTGCGCTCCCTCTGCGCTCAGCCGGAATTGCGCCAAGCCATGGGCGAACGCGGCAGGCGACGCGCCCTGACGTTGTTTTCCTGGCCCAAGGTCATCGAGAGCTACATAAGCCTCTGGAACCGGCTCCGAAACCTGGACGCGCCTCGTCCTTCCCGTTGCGTCCCCAGGTCACTGGAGCTTTCCTACGCCCGCATGTTTTCGTTGTTTCCCAAAGCGACGCTAAAGCACAACGCCCGGATCCGGGTGACCAAGGCCGGCGCCAAGGTCCTGCGGGGGGAAGACTTTCCCGTGATCTACGCCGGCCTGGACCATCTCGTGTCCATGGACGTCCTTCGGCCCCTGCTCTTTTTGGCCCGAAAACCGGAAACCATCGCCAGAATCAAGGAAAAGCTGGACGCCATGGATCCGCCGCTTGGTCCGCAGCGGATCGACTTCTGCATCCACTGGGCCATGAAGCACGATCTGCTGGAGATTGTGGTGCATTGATCCCCTTAACTAGAGTTTAGAGTCTTCTATTGCCGACCTTATTCAAAAAGAGGGCGCAAAGATTCGTTCAGCCGCTAAAAGATGGCTGTTATTGGCAGAAAAAGTTTTAGCTGGTCTGAGAATCAGGCTGCTTTTCGCGAATACTATTCTGAAATCGCTTCCGGGAAGACGACTTTTTGTTCTTTTCTGTCCCAGAAGTCCCGAACTCTGGAGTTGCGGAAAATCAGAGCCAGGGCTTTGGCGGTTCAGCCTTCGGATCTGGCAGCGAGATTGAAGCCACTTGCATAGGATTTTTGACCACTAGACTGGCATAGGGTTTTCTTGGACCATGAATTGGGGGTAAGTAAGACAAAGTCCCTAGGGGGTGTTCCATGAGCAAAGGTTGTTTTAGGCAGGCCGCCTTCGGCGGCCGCGCATTTTGTGTAAAATGTCCAGTGGTTTCGAAATAAAATTTTCATCTGCTTGCCAGGTGGATCTTTGCGGAGACTCTAAACTCTAGATCAATGATTTCAACGTGTTGAAATCGCCAGACAGCCAAAAATCGGGAAAAGTGTCGAACTCCGGCGGTAAGATAACACCAGCACCGCTGCAGCATCACCCAAGTCGGGTATTTGGATAGGAGAGTTTGTGCCCAAAGAGATTATAACGGTGTGCCCGTACTGTGGCGCGGGCTGCCAAATGGTGTTAACCGTAGAGGGAAATAAAATAGAAAAAGTGTCGCCTTTTGACAAAGGTGACCGGTATTTGTGTCCCAAGGGCCTAAAGGTTGCAGATTTTGTACACAGCCCCAAGCGGTTGCTCAAGCCGCTGGTCAGAGGGAGAAATGGCTTTCGGGAATGTTCTTGGGAAGAGGCGGTAGGGATTGTTGTCGCCAAACTTTCAGCGCTGAAAGAGCGATACGGAGCGGATAGCATCGGGTTTATAGGCTCCGGTTGTTTTACCAACGAAGAAATATATAGTTATCAAAAATTTGTTCGGGCCGTGATCGGGACCAATAATATTGATAGTTGTGCGAGGATCTGCCATATTCCTTCGCTGAAAGCGCTGATGAAGTCTATCGGTAGTGCCACAATGAGCAACACCATCGGCGAAATTGTCGACACCAAGGTGATTTTTATTGCCGGCTATAATCCGACGGCTGCTCATCCGCGGCTGGCGTACAAAAGTATCAAACCAGCCAAGCAGCGGGGCAGTAAAATAATCGTAATGGACCCGCGGAGAACGCCCATCGCCGAGTTGGCCGATGTGTTTTTACAACTTCGGCCCGGTGCCGAAATCCCGATTCTTAACGCCATGGCTCGAATTATCATCAAAGAGGGCTTGGTGGATCCTGGGTTTATAAGCAACCGAACTGTGGGTTACGAAGAATTAAAGCATAAAGTAGAGCCGTATACTCCGGAATATGCCGAAAAAATAAGTGGGGTGGCGGCCGAAAGCATCATTGAGGCCGCCAGACTTTATGCGACCGGCGACAGTTCAGTCGTTCTTTGGGGAATGGGCATGACCCAGCATGTGAGCGGGGTTGAAAATGTTTCCGCCCTCGTAAACTTGGTGTTGTTGACCGGTAATGTCGGTAAACCCAAGAGTGGCTTTAGTCCGGTGCGGGGGCAAAACAATGTGCAGGGAGCTTCCTTTCTTGGGGCCTTGCCGGATATCTTTCCGGGGTACAAGTTTGTTGGTGATCCAGCGGTGCGGCGGAAATTCGAGGAGTTTTGGGGCGTTGACCGCCTGCCGGAGAAAGTGGGTGCTACCTCTACTGAAGTTATTCCGGGTGTGCTGAATGGTAAAACCAGAATGCTTTATATTGCTGGCGAGAATCCCGCGATATCACAGGCAAATTTAAATATCACGAGAAAGGCATTGGCCGCAGTGGAGTTTTTGGTCGTTCAGGACATATTCATGACCGAGACGGCCGAATATGCCGACGTAGTACTTCCGGCCTGTACCTTCGCCGAAAAAGAGGGGACTTTTTTTCGGCTGGATCGGGCGGTGCAATTATTAAGTGCCGCTATTCCACCACGCGGTGAGAGTTTGCCCGACTGGCGGATAATTCAGATGATTGCGTCCGGGTTGGGGCACGCCGATTTGTTTCCCTACCAAAGCGCGACCGAGATTTGGGATGAAATCAGAAAGGTGGTCCCGGGACTTGCCGGGATAACTCATCTTCGGTTGCAGGATGGTCAAGGGATACATATGCCGTGCCCGGACGAGTCTCATCCAGGTACTCCGGTCAGGTACACTGCCACTTTCCCGCAGCCCGGCGGCCGGGCGCGGTTTGTACCGGTGGAATTTGTTCCTTCCGCCGAGCTGACCGATGCGGAGTATCCGTTCTTGCTGACCACCGGCCGGGATCCACACCATTATAATACTGCCACCATGACCCGTCAGAGTCCGTATTTCACAAAACAGGTTGACCGGGCTTATCTGGAAATGCACCCCGAAGATGCCGAAAGATACGGATTGGCGGCCGGCGACCAGGTTGAAGTGGTCTCGCGCCGCGGGAAAACAACCCTGGTTATAAGAATTACCGATAAGGTCATGCGCGGGATGGGTTTTGCTCCTTTTCATTTCGGTGCGACGCCGATTAACTTGGTAACCAATGACGCTTTCGGCCCGGTGAGTAAAACTCCGGAGTACAAAGTTTGCGCAGTAAAACTTAAAAAACTGCTTTAACCCTACAGCGCACGTTTTTACCGAAAAAAAGTTGCACTGTAAGGTAAAAACGGCAGAAAAAGGCCGATTGTATCCGGGCGGATGGTGTCAGAAACGAGGTTTTTTATGAAGATTGCCATTAGCGGTAAGGGGGGGGTGGGGAAAACCCTGTTAGCCTCTTTTCTTGCCAAGGTATTTGCCGAGTCGGGTTATTCGGTCTTGGCAATTGATGCCGATCCGGATGCCAATTTGGCCGCCACCCTTGGTTTTCCCCAGGCCGAGAAGATAATCCCCATCTCCGAACTGGCCGGCCTAGTGCGAGAGCGGACTGGGGCCCAACCGGGCCAGTCCGGATCCTTGTTCAAATTGAATCCCAAAGTCGAGGACCTGCCGGAGAGGTATTGTCTGGAGCACAACGGCATCAGACTAATGGTGATGGGGCGTCTTAAAAAAGGGGGCAGTGGTTGCTATTGCCCGGAAAGTATCTTGTTGAAAGCTCTGGTAAACCAGTTGCTCCTGGTTGGGAAGGAGGCTGTTATTTTGGACATGGAGGCCGGGATAGAACATTTGGGGCGGGCGACGGCCGGTGCGGTGGACAAACTGATTGTGGTGGTGGAACCAGGCCGACGAAGCATTGAGGCGGCCGAGAAAATTGAGCGTTTGGCCTGGGACATTGGTTTGCCGAATATCGCCGTGGTGGGGAATAAGCTTCGTAGCCAAGCCGAGCGGGATTTCCTGATCGACAGTCTCCCCGGCCGGGAATTTCTCGGCTTTATTCCTTATGACCCAGGGTTGGTAGCAGCCGATTTTGCCAACCGGTCCCTGATTGATTCCAGTCCACAGATTTTTGCCGCCGTAAACAATATCTACCAATCTCTGTCGGCCGTTGCCAAAGCGCCGGAAGGAGGTTGAAGGTTTGGCGAATGAAAAAATAAAAGTACATTTCGATCCCGATTTAATTGAAATTGTGGTGGTCCAAGCCGCCAATTTGCTGGAAGCGGCGATCGCCGCCGGGGTGCAGATCAATGCTTCCTGCGGGGGTGCCGGGGTTTGTGGCACTTGCAAGGTCATCATTGAAAAAGGGGAAGTGACCGGCAGCCGGACCGAGAAGCTTTCGGAAACGGAGTATGAACAAGGTTTCCGGATGGCTTGCCGGAGCAGCGTCGTTACCGATTTGACGGTGCATATTCCGGTCGAATCAAGGCTGGAGAAAACTGCTTCCGTCCGAGGTAGCGGGGAGTTGGCGGCGGGCGGACAACAGCTTGATGCCGAGCCGGAGGTCTTGGCTGCCGGCTGGGAATTTAAGCCCCCTTTGAGCAAGCTGTTTATCGAATTACCACCACCGACCTTGGACGACAACGTCAGTGATCTTTCTCGGCTATTGAGAGGTTTGAAGCGACAATATCACCTGGAAAACGTTGCGGTAGACTTCGGTGTGGTCCGGAAGCTGGCCGAGGTTTTGCGGGTCGGTGATTGGCAGGTCACGGTCACCACTCTTGTGGATGAAAGCATCGCCCAATCAAGTGGTGAGCGCAAGCAGACCATCATAAACATCGAGCCCGGAGATACCAGAGGCCGGCATTACTCGTTGGCCTTTGATCTCGGCACCACCACGGTTCATGGGCAGTTGCTCGATTTGAACCGGGGGGAAGTCTTAGCTCTGGGCATTGATTACAACCGCCAACTCAGTTGTGGGGAAGACGTGATCACCCGGATTGCGTACTGCCGGCGACCGGGTGGACAGGCTAAGTTGCAGCAGTTGGCGGTTGCAACCATCAATGGGATTATCGAGCAAGTACTGGTCCGTACCGGGGTTGAGCGGAAACATATTGGTCACGTGGTGGTTGCCGGTAACACCACCATGCTCCATCTCCTATTTGGTCTGGAGCCAAAATATATCCGGTTGGCGCCTTATGCCCCGGTCGCCAGTTCTATTCCCCGGGTGAAGGCAAATGATTTGGGTATCGAATTGGGAGAATATGTTTACCTCCATGCGTTGCCCTCGGTGGCGAGCTACGTTGGCGCTGATATTGTTTCCGGGATTTTGGGGACCGGGGTATATCAGAGCGAGAAACTAACGCTCTTTATGGACATCGGGACCAACGGTGAACTGGTGGTCGGAAATTCCGATTGGCTGGTCGCGGCTGCTTGTTCGGCTGGTCCGGCCCTGGAGGGCGGCGGGATCAAGCACGGTATGATTGCCGCTAGTGGGGCCATTGAAAGTTTTGACCTCGATCCGTCAAGCTTCGAACCGGCGGTTGAGACCATTGGCGGGGCCAGACCCAAGGGGATCTGCGGCTCGGGTTTGATCAATACCGTTGCCGCACTATTGACCGCCGGGGTCATTAATCAAAATGGCCAATTTAACCTCAATCTCCCTACCAAGAGAGTCAGGAAGGGTAGCGATGGCGGTGAATACGTCCTGTGTTGGGCCTCTGAAACGCAAATCGGCAGGGATATTGTGCTCACCGAGGTGGATATGGATAACCTCATCCGGGCCAAGGCAGCCATGTACGCCGGGGGTCGGACATTGCTCCAAAGCGTGGCGCTCGGCTACTCCGATCTGGAGCGGGTGATTATCGCCGGTACCTTTGGCAGTAAGATTAACATTGAAAAGGCAATTACCATCGGCTTGCTTCCCGACCTGCCTCGGGACAAGTTTATTTTCGCCGGCAATAGTTCGCTTTTGGGGGCAAGATTGACTTCGTTTTCTGCTGGCATGCTTGATGAAGGGGAGCGGGTGGCGCGGATGATGACCAATCTTGAATTGAGTGAAAGTGCCGTTTTTATGGAGAATTATGTGGCGGCGCTATTTTTGCCGCACACCAATGCGGCTGAGTTTCCATCGGCAGGGTTCCCCCTTTCAATAGAATCCCCCTTTCAGGAGGTGCAGAGGTGAGTTTTTCGATTGCAGTCGCCGGCAAGGGTGGTAGTGGAAAAACGTCGCTGGCAAGTCTAATCATTCGTTACTTGAGAAAGAATGGTGTGGGACCGATCCTAGCGGTCGACGCCGACCCTAATGTCAATTTAGGAGAGAGTCTCGGAATTGAGGTGGAGCAGACGGTTGGTTCGGTGATCGCTGCTTTTGATGAGGAAAAGATGAATCTTTCTCCTGGGATAACCAAAGAGACTTACCTGGGATATCAATTGAGCACGGCGCTTGTCGAACAGGAAGGGTTCGATCTTTTAGTGATGGGTCGGGGCGCGGGGCCGGGGTGCTATTGTTATCCCAATCATGTTTTGACGAACTTTATCAGTATCCTGGCCGAAAACTATGCTTATGTCGTGATCGATAATGAGGCCGGGATGGAGCATTTAAGCCGGAGAACCACACAGGATATTGATGTTCTGCTTGTGATCTCCGACCATTCGGTACGGGGGGTCCGCACGGTGGCCCGGATCAGGGATCTGATCTTCGAACTTAAACTGGCGGTGAAAAGACAAGCGGCGGTCATTAATTTTGTTCCTGACCGGTTGGACCCCTTCATCGTCGAGGAATTGGCCCGGCTGAGCATCGAACCGGTCGCGACCATCCCTTTGGATGAAGAGGTGCACCGGTATGATCTCCGGTTGAAGTCGCTGCTTGACCTGCCCGATACCACCGCAGCCGTTGGAGCAGTCCATGATTTAATGACTGAAATTTTATCAGGAAGGAGCAAAAATAAAAATGTCGGCACGGATTATTAGTGGTATCGAGATCGCCAAGCAGATTCACCAAGAGCTGAAGCAGGAAATTGCCGCACTCAAGGAGCGGTACCGGCTCGTCCCGGGGTTGGCTACTGTTTTGGTGGGTGAAGACCCGGCCTCCCAGGTTTACGTCGGGCAAAAGGCGAAGACCTGCGCGGCCTTGGGTATTCACTCGGAAAGGCATGACTTGCCGGCGGATGCTGACGAGGAGACTTTGCTGGCCCTGATCGACAAGTTGAATCACGATCCGGGAGTTCACGGCATTTTAGTGCAGTTGCCCTTGCCCGCCCACATTGACGAGCGCCGGGTACTTTATGCGCTTGACCCCCGCAAGGACGTTGACGGCTTTCACCCGATGAATCTGGGTAAGTTGATGATTGGTGAGCCTGATTATTTACCATGTACTCCTTACGCGGTGCAGCAATGTTTAATCCGGTCCGGGGTGGAAATTGAAGGGGCGGATGTAGTGGTGGTGGGTCGGAGTAATATCGTGGGCAAGCCGCTGGCCAACATGTTTTTCCAGAAACAAAAAGGGGCCAACGCCACGGTGACCATCTGCCATACCGGAACTCGGGACCTGGCCCGGCACACCAAGCGTGCCGATATACTAATTGCGGCCGTCGGCAAGCCCAGGGCCATCACCGCCGACATGGTCAAGAAAGGAGCGGTGGTGATTGATGTCGGCGTTAACCGCATCGGGAAAACCGAATCCGGTAAGGCCATTTTGGTCGGGGATGTTGATTTTGAGGCGGTCAAAGAGCAGGCGGGGGCGATCACTCCGGTCCCTGGCGGCATCGGCCCCATGACCATCACCATGTTGATGCTGAATACCTTGAAAGCGGCAAAAACAGCGTCCGGTATCGTTTAGTCTGAAATGGTGGCTGCCAACGGTCGAAAATGTACTCCAAATGGCACCGGGGGCTGGTTGTTCACCTGGCGAAATGTGTTAATTGCAGTCAAATTGCAACATTTGGCCCCCGGAAGGCTTCAGTTCCCGGGCCGGGGTTTGTCCCCTGGACTGGTCCCATTCTTTTCAAGGTGTCTATTCCCTACACCAGAAGCCGGTTTTGACCATTGAAGGTTGGTTTCTTGGCAGCACGGGCTGTCCGTTGGCAAACTAATTCTAATCTGAACCAGTTAAGGATCAAGAAGTCGAGTGGTTGAGTGGTTGAAGCGAAACAAAGGCAAGGGGAGTTTTCGAGAATATGCCATTGGCGATGCAAGGCAAAGAGAGGACGAAAGGAGTGAAAAGCGTGTTAGAATATCAGGTTGAGCAAAAAAGTGCCCCCGGCAGGGAACAAGTGGCGGTATTGGGCGCAACCTTCGAGGAAGGCAAGCCCGAAGACGAGCTGGCCGGGAGCTGGCGACAGAAGTTGGGGAGCAGGGCGGAAAAGCTCAAATATTTGCAGACCGGTGAGCGGTATTGGTACGGAGAAGGGTATGGCAGCGAAAAGAGAGAGCCCCCGGCTTAGGAGTTGGGGGATGAATAATGAGTGATGAAGTGGCGAGAAGAGAGAGCCCCCGGCTTGGGAGTTGGGGGAATTCAGGGAAAGTTTTTTGAGTTTGCAGTTTGGACGGTAAAGCTTTGCCGGGATCTGGGAGAAGAAGTTGAGCGTTAAGGAAGGTTTTAAAAATGGCTTTTGAAATTCCGCAAACGAGATATAGTGGCAAAATTAAAGAAGTCCGGCTGGGTGAGGGAGATAAAAACATCGTCGTTGGTGGGGCGACGGTCTATCCTTTTTATCTTTTCGAGGGTGGGATGCCCAACCAGCCGCGGATAGCGATGGAGATCTATGATATGCCGCCTAAAGAGTGGCCGGAGGCCGCTTTGGCGCCCTTTGCCGGAGTGACCACCGATCCGGTGGCCTGGGCGCAGAAATGTACTAATGATTACGGGGCCGAAATGATTTGTTTGCAACTGGTGAGTACCGACCCTAATGAGCTTGACCGAGGCGTCGAGGAAAGTGTGGCGGTGGTCAAGAGGGTGGCCGAGGCCCTTGATGGGCGGCCCCTGATTGTTTGGGGTTGTGGCAACGAAGAGAAGGATAGCGAGGTTTTGAGGGAAGTGTGTGCGGTCTGTGCAGGGAAGAACCTGCTTATCGGGCCGGTCGTGGTGGGGAATTATAAGAAAATCGGGGCGGCGGCCATTGGTTATCACCATACGATAATTGCATCGAGTCCGATGGATGTCAACCTGGCCAAACAACTTAATATCCTGCTGGGTGGTCTGGGTGTTCCCGACGGGCGAATTATGATTGATCCCACGACTAGTAGTTTGGGTTATGGCATCGAGTATTGTTACTCAACAATGGAGCGAATCCGAATGGCGGCCTTGACCCAGCAGGATGAGCGACTCCAGTTTCCCATTATTTGCAACTTGGGCAAAGAAGTGTGGAAAATCAAGGAAGTGAAAGCCGGAGCCACTCCTGAGTTTGGGGAGGCTAAGGAAAGGGGCGTGCTGATGGAGGCGATGTCGGCGATGCTGTTGCTTTTGGCTGGAGCCGACCTATTGATTATGCGGCATCCGGAGGCCATCGGGCTGGTTCGGGAAATGATTGCCGAACTGACAGTTACTCAATAAGGGGGATCAAGAGATGGTTGGGATGGCGGTGCAGGAGACCGGGTCGGTTTGCCGGTGTGCGGACAAGATTAGTGATAGTGCCGGTTCCGGACCGGGGGGGCAAGTAGTGGATGAAGTTTCCGGGATCGTTCGGGAAGTAATGACAAAATACCGGCACCACAAAGGCATGCTGGTGCACGCCTTGCAGGATGTCCAGCGAGTGTTGGGCTATCTGCCGGAGGATGCTTTGCGTATTGTCGCCGAGGAACTTGATTTCCCCTTTGCCCAGGTTTACGGGGTAGCTTCGTTTTACACCCAATTTTACTTTAGCCCCCGGGGGAAAAATATACTCCAGGTGTGTGTGGGGACAGCATGCCACATTCGTGGGGCGCCGGCCATTCTTGGTCGCTTTGAGCAGGAGCTCGGGATAAAGGCCGAAGAGACCACCGCCGATTTTGAATTTACCTTGGGGGCGGTCAGTTGTGTCGGTTGTTGCGGTTTGGCCCCGGTGGTGGTCGCCAATGAGCGGGTGGTCAAGAAGAAGGACCACCACAAGATCATCACCCGTCTCAGAAAACAGGCGGAGGACTCTGCCGTCGGATAACGGTGGTTGGTGGTCTGCCGGGGGCTTTTGTTCCTGGCATGCCGGCACCTGACCGCTGGTTGCTACTTTCAGAATAGGAGCGTCGTTGTGAATAAACTGCGGCATATAAATGACGTGCACGTCCTCAGGGAGAGATTGCTTCTTGAGGAAAAAACAGCAAAGCAGCCCACGCTGAAGGTGTGTTGTGGAACCGGTTGTGTTGCTGCCGGCGGCCTGGAAACCGCCGCTGCCTTTGCGGCCGAAATAGAGAAGCAGGGGCGCGAGATCAAGGTGGTCAGGACCGGCTGCCTGGGATGGTGTGAAAAGGGGCCGCTGGTGACGATTGAGCCGCAGCATCTTTTCTATCAAAGGGTTACAGCTTCTGATGTACCCCAGATAATGGATTTGACCATGGCGCGGGGAAGACCGCTGAACCGGTTCCTTTACGCCGAATCCGACACCGGGGAGTTTATTCGGTGGCGGGACGAAATACCTTTTTATCAGAAACAGACCAGTGTTCTTTTGCGTAATTGCGGGTGGATCAGTCCGACTGATATTTATGACGCCGTTAAAGTCGGCGGATATGAAGCCCTGGCCAAGGTGCTGGCCGGGATGACTCCGGAAGCGGTGATCGATACCATCAAGCGTTCCGGGTTGCGTGGTCGCGGGGGAGCCGGATTTCCGACCGGGCTGAAGTGGGAATTATGCCGGAGGCAAGAGGGAACGGTGAAATACCTCATCAGTAACGGGGATGAGGGCGACCCGGGTGCTTTCATGGACCGGAGTGTGATGGAGGGGGATCCCCACTCGGTGATCGAGGGGATGATTATTGCGGCCTACGCCATCGGTGATGTCACCCAGGGGTTTGTCTATGTGCGGGCCGAATATCCGCTGGCGGTCACCAATCTGGAGTTGGCGCTGCGGCAAGCCGAGCAGTTGGGCTTGCTGGGAGAAAACATCCTTGGCACCGGCTTTAACTTTACCGTCGAGCTGAAAAAGGGGGCAGGGGCCTTTGTTTGTGGTGAAGCGACGGCGCTGACGTGTTCCATCGAGGGCACAAGGGGTATGCCCCGCCAGACCCCGCCCTACCCGGTCGAGGCTGGTCTGTGGGATAAACCGACGGTGTTGAACAACGTGAAAACTTTCGCCGCCGTGCCGGCAATCATCAACCGGGGCGCTGACTGGTTTGCCGGTATCGGTACCGAGCGGTCCAAAGGGACCCAGGTATTAGCGCTCACCGGCAAAGTTAAAAACACCGGGCTGGTGGAGGTGCCAATGGGAACAACCCTCAGGGAGATCGTATTTGATGTCGGGGGCGGGGTGATGGACGACAAGCGGTTCAAGGCGGTCCAGATCGGCGGCCCTAGTGGGGGTTGCCTTCCTGAAAAACATCTTGATCTCCCGATTGATTTTGATTCCTTGTCGAGCGTCGGGGCCATGATGGGCTCCGGTGGGCTGGTGGTGATGGATGAGGACGATTGCATGGTGGGAGTTGCCCGTTTCTTCCTCTCTTTTACGCAGAAGGAGTCTTGTGGGAAATGTCCGCCTTGCCGGATCGGAACTTATCAGATGCTGAAGGTACTGGACAGAATTGTGGCCGGAGAAGGAAGGCCGGGGGATATCGAGCTTTTAGAGCGGCTGGGCGGCGAGATTAAGGCTACTGCCCTGTGTGGGTTGGGGCGGACTGCGCCCAATCCGATCCTGACCACTATCCGTTACTTTCGGGAGGAATACGAGGCCCACATTTATGGCAACCATTGTCCGGTCAAAGCGTGCCACGCCCTGGGAACTTACCGGATTGTTGACGAAGAATGTCTTCTTTGTGGCCTGTGTATGGAGGTTTGTGAGAAAAAGGCCGTGATCAGTGCCCGGCAAAGATACTATATCGACGAGGTCAAGTGCAATCGTTGCGGCATTTGTTTGCAGGCTTGTCCAGTGGAATGTATCCTTGTCGGTGAGTCAAACGGGATTGGCAAGGAGGGCGTTTATGAAGCCGGTCGGTGAGGTTTGTGCGGTGGTTAACACGCTGGAGTTTCTTGCCAAAGTCAAGTTCTGTGCTCGGTGTTGGTCATGTATGGTCGGGTCGGCGCAGGTCAGCGGGTTATTACGAAAACTCACCCGGGGGGAAGGAGTGCCGGAGGATTTTCAATTGCTGGGCCTGCTCTCTTTTGGGATGAAGGAGACGGCGCGCTGTAAAGGTGGTAAAGAGGCGGCCGGGGTGCTGGCCGATCTGCTCTCATCCGAAGAATACGTGGCGCACGTGGAGAACAGACGGTGTCCCCAGCGGTCTTGCTCCGGGCTGACCACTTATCGGGTGGTTGCCGAGAGGTGTGCTATGTGTGGTTTGTGCAAACAAGTTTGTCCCGAGGGGGCGGTCTTAGGTGAGGAGTATCTGCCTTACCTTGCTGATAATGTACCCTACACCATCAGTGCTGAGAAGTGCACCAAGTGTGGCTTGTGCCTGCCGGTGTGTGCTGAAAACGCCATTGAGTTGGTCTAGAAGAGCTGATTTAACCAACGGAGAAGAGGAGAAGCAATGAGTGAGTTGGTCAGGTTGCAGATTGACGGTCAGGAGGTAGCGGTTCCCAAAGGGGTGACCATCATTGAAGCCGCGGCCCGGATCCAAATCGACATTCCCCATCTTTGCCATCTTAACGGTTTGGTGCCGAGTAGCGCCTGCCGCCTGTGTCTGGTTGAGTTGGAGGGGACTAAAGACCTGGTTGTCTCCTGTGCCAGAGGCGTGCGCGAGGGGATGGTGGTTTGGACCCGGACCGAACGGGTACTGGCGGCTAGGCGTTTTGTTTTGGAGTTGATCTGGTCGGCTCATCCCGGAGATTGTACCACTTGTGAAAAGAGCGGTCGTTGCGAGTTGCAGAAGTATACCTATGAGGTGGGTATTGAGCGGAATAGGTTCCCCCTGCGCCGGGATGAACAGCCAATAGATACCACCAATCCGCTTATTGAACGGAACCCCAGCTTGTGTATCCTCTGTGGAAGATGCGTCAGAATATGCCGGATGCGGAACGGTAATAATGTTTTTGATTTTGTCAGCCGGGGAATAACGACCAGGGTTACTACCGCGTTTGAAAAGCCGCTCCAAGAGTCGGGCTGTACTTTTTGCGGCAGTTGTGTCTCGGTCTGCCCGGTAGGTTCCCTGGTGGAAAGGCAACGTCGATTTCGGGGCCGGGAGTGGGAACTCAAGACCACCGAAACAGTGTGCCCTTATTGTGGTGGTGGTTGCAAGTTACTGCTCGATACCACCAAGGATCAGATTGTTAGAGCACGGACTGAGAAAAAAGACGACTACTTGTGCGTCCGGGGGAAATTCGGTTGGGACTACGCCCTGAGCAAAGAAAGGCTTAAAACACCGCTGATCAAAAAAGAAGGCACGCTTGAAGAGTGCAGTTGGGATGAGGCGTTGTCATCTATTGCCAAGAGGCTGGCGAAAATAAAGGAGACTCGTGGTCCTGAGGCCCTGGGAGGGTTGGTTTCGGCTAATTATCCCAGCGAAACCCTTTATCTCTTTGGCAAGTTTGTTCGGGCCGGCTTGGGGACTAATAATCTGGACAGTTCGGTGCGGCTTTTGAGCTGGCCCACCTTATCCGGTTTTATCCAGGCTTTTGGCCGGATGGATGTGGTTGCTACGTTGTCCGAGATCGAAGCGGCCGACACCTTGCTGGTCTTGGATTCAGAGGTTGCCGTCAAAAATCCCATGGTCGGGGTCAAGGTCAGGAAGGCTTTGAAAACGCCGAAAAAAGGAGCAGAAGGAGCAAATCTTATTACTATTGATTCCAGAAAAACTACGGTTGCCGGGCTTTCCCACCTGCATCTGCAACCGCGGCCCGGCACTGCTACAGTACTGCTGGATGGCATGATCAAGGTGATCCTTAGTGAAGGGCTATATGACCAGGAATTTGTCGCTGCTAATTGCAGCAACTTCCAAGAGTTTTCAGCGCGCTTTCTCGAAATGGAGCTGGATGTGGAGGCCATTACGGGGGTTGCCGAAGAAGCGGTGCTGGCTGCGGGGAGACTTTACGCCGGGCAAGGCCAAAAGGCGGTCATTATTTTCTCTCCGGAAACGAGTGACCGGCACATGGTGGCCCGGATTATCAACCTGCTGCTGCTGACTGGTCGAGTGAACGGGGGTGTTTTTCCCAGCCTGCTGCACAGCAATCTATGGGGCGCCGCCGAGGTGGGGGTGGTGTCTGAGTTTTATCCCGGCTACCGGCCGGTCGAGGCGGCGACGGCCCGAAAGGAACTTGAAAACTTGTGGGGCGTTTCCCTGCCGAGCGAACCGGGCCTTTCGGCGATTGAAATGATTCAGGCGGCTGCCGAATCGATATTCGGAATGTATATCCTCGGTGAGAATCCGGTGGCTTCATTCCCGGATAAGGCTAGTATGGTCCGGGGACTTGCCGCCCTCGATTTTTTGGTGGTTCAGGATATTTTTCTGACCGAGACCGCTCAATTGGCCGATGTTGTTTTACCCGGTGTGAGTTTTGCCGAAAGCTCAGGCACATTTACCAATGCCGAGGGCCGGGTTCAAGAGCTGAACCGGGTGTTGCCGTCGCAGACCAAGCCGGACTGGGAGATCATTGCTGAAATCTCTACGCGGATGGGTTATCCGCTGTCCTATCACTCCGAGCGGGAGATTGCCGCCGAACTCAAGACCCTGGTTTCTGAGTTTTCCGGACCCCGGAACTCAGCATTCAGATTAGTGCTGACCGAAGCGGAAGAAATAAGTGCAGAGCCGGACCGCGAGTATCCCTACCGGTTGATGATCGGTGCCACCTTGTTTGGGTTCGGTGATGGCTCGTGGACGAGGCGTTCCGAGATTTCCCGGTTAGAAACTCCTTATATCGGGATGAGTCCGCAAGATGTCCAGTCTTTGGGAGTGGTTGCCGGCACCCGGGTCTTAGTCTCGTCACGGCGGGGCCGGATTACTACCACCATCAAAGTGGATGAATCCTTGCCGGCCGGCCTAGTTTTCATGCCGGCCCACCACCCGGAGGGCAACAGTTTAACCAGCGCCAGCCTTGACCCGGTGACCAAAAGCCCCAGGTTTGAGCTGGCGGCAGCGAGCATTGACCGTCTACAGGAGTCAGAACCCGAAAGTCAGTGTGCTGGGGACAGATCACTGCTAAATCTTAACCAGACATCGGGGATAGCTAAATGGAACTAGTTAAAACTAATAGCGCGGTTACGATCTTTGACCGGGTCAAGCAAAAGAAGCCTTGTCCGTTTGGTGCTGATGGTCGATGTTGCAAAACGTGTTCTCTTGGTCCGTGTCGGGTTAGCGGCACGGGTGATGTTGGGGTGTGTGGTGCGTCGGCCGAAGTCATTGCCGCCCGGAATTTTTGTCGCATGGTTGCCGCCGGCACGGCCGCCCATTCCGACCACGCCCGCGAGGTGGCTCTGCTTTTTCGGGACGTGGCCCGGGGCGAGGTTCCGGGCTTTGAGATCAAGGATGAGCAGAAGTTGTTGCAACTGGCCTTGGATTTCGGGGTTGAAATCGGGAGCCGGCATCTCCAGGACATCGCGATCGGGGTTGGAGAGCGGGCGCTGGCCGAGTTCGGCAAGCAAGAAGGGGAACTGGCATTTGTCAAGCGGGCGCCGCTGAAACGGCAGGAATTGTGGCGCAAGCTGGGGATCGTCCCGCGCGGCATAGACCGGGAAGTGGTGGAGATGCTGCACCGGACCAGCGTTGGCGTGGATCAGGACTATCGGAGCTTGATGCGCCAGGGGATGCGCACCGCCTTAGCCGATGGCTGGGGCAGTTCGATGATCGCCACCGACCTACAGGATGTTTTGTTTGGTACGCCGGCCCCGGTCAGAGGAAAGGTGAACTTGGGGGTGCTCCGGGAGGACGAAGTCAACATCATTCTTCATGGGCATGACCCTTTACTCCCCGAAGTAATTGTCCAAGCGGCTCAGAACGAGGAGTTGCTGGCCCTGGCTCGGGTGAAAGGGGCCAAAGGCATTAATCTCGCCGGGATCTGCTGCACGGCGAATGAACTGGTAATGCGGCACGGCATACCCATCGCCGGCGCCTATTTGCAGCAGGAGTTGGCGGTCACTACCGGGGCGGTCGAGGCGATCGTGGTCGATGTCCAGTGTATTATGCCTTCGCTGGTCCAGGTGGCTGGTTGTTATCATACCGAGGTAATCACCACTTCGGAAAGGGCCAAACTAACTGGGGCCGTCCACCTGGAGTTTAATCACCACAACGCCCTGGAAGTGGCTAAGAAGATCGTAAGGCGGGCCGTTGAAAATTATGCCAACCGCGGCGCCGTTGACATTCCTCAGGATGAGATGGATATGGTGGCCGGCTTCAGCCGTGACACCATCAATTATTTGCTGGGCGGTCTTCACCGGGCCTCTTTTCGGCCCCTGAACGCCAATATCATCGACGGTCGGATTTTCGGAACCACCGGGATTGTCGGTTGTAACAATCCCCGGGTGAATGCGGGTTATGTGCATGAGACTTTGGTTAGGGAACTCATTGCCAATAATGTGCTGGTGGTGACCACGGGTTGCGGCGCTATCAATGCCGCCCGGGCCGGGTTGCTGCGCCCTGAGGCGGCGGCCGAGGCCGGCTCCGGGTTGCGAGAGGTCTGCGAAGCCATTGGAATCCCGCCCGTGCTCCATATGGGATCGTGCGTAGACACCAGTCGCATCCTGTTGCTGATCAGCGAGCAGGTGAAAGAGGGCGGCTTGGGGGACGATGTTTTTCAACGACCGTCTACTGCTTGTGCCCCGGAGTGGATGAGCGAGAAAGCCATTGCTATTGGTCAGTACGCCGTTGCTTCCGGGGTGAGGACGATCTTCGGCGCCAGTTTTCCCACCACCGGCAGTGAGATTTTCTCTGATTTCTTGTTCAACGAAATTGAAGATCTTACCAAAACCAAGTGGGTTTTTGAGCCCGATCCGCTCGAAATGGCGCAGATAATTCTTACCCATCTCGGCAACAAAAGGAAAGCGCTGGGCATTGATAAGACCCGGAAGCGGATATTTTACGACATGGCCATGCGACGAGCTTTGGATGCCTTTTGAACATTACGCTGTTAACACTACAGCGCAAGTAGGGGCGACGCATGCGTCGCCCCTACTGGGTGACCGGAGATGATGCCGCGGTGTAGCAGGTCGGGTTTTTCAGCAAAATCTAAATTGCACTGTAGTGTTAAAATTTATTTAACCAACCAAGTGGGGAGGGTTTTTGCAAGATGTCCAAAATAATTGCCTCGGCCGCGATCAGAGGGGCGCGTAAAATTGTGGACCGCGCCGAAAAAAAGTGGCAGCAGGCACTGGATCGATGGGGAGCGAACGAGCCGGTGGGCTTTCCCAATACAGCTTATTATTTGCCGATCATCTACGGTATATTGGGCCTCAAGGTGGAGAAACTGGCCGACATGGAGCAGGTATTGCATAAATGTAAATTGTTACTACCACCGCCGGTGAAAGCGACCTGCCATTTACCCTACTTGGCACCGGCACTTGATGCCGGGATGGCCACTTTTTTCGCCGAAGAGATTATCGAGGCCATTAAATATTTAGAACAGCCTGATAGTTATACCAAGCAGGAGGATGTTACCGATAGTAACATTTGGCTGGGCGCCGCTGATGATGTCATCTTAAGAAAGCGCGGGGTGGAGTTTGTTGACGGTACCGCCCCCGGCTTTGCCGCCATCCTCGGAGCGGCGCCGACCAAAGAAATCGCCGTGAAAATCGCCCAGGAACTCCAGCAGAAGAACCTCTACGTTTTCATGTGTGCCGAGCATGATGGAAAACGGTTCTCCGAGCAGTTGTTGGCGGCTGTGGTGCAGATCGGGTGGCCGGTCCGCCTGGTTTCTTTTGGTCCGGAGGTGAGTGCGGTCGTTTTCGCCATTGGTTTTGCCACCAGGGTCGCCCTTTCCTTCGGCGGCATTGAGCCCGGCGATTACCGAAAAATTTTGATTTATAACAAGGATCGGGTCTTTTCCTTTGTCTTGCCCTTGGGCTATGTTACCGATGAATGGTACGCCAATGCCCTGGGCTGTGTTAACTGGGGTTTCCCGATCATTGCCGATACTCCGATACCGGAGATCTTGCCCATTGGGATTTGCACTAATGAGCACGTGGTGTCGAATGTTCCCCATGATAAAATAGTGGCCAAGGCGGTAGAGGTACGCGGACTGAAGGTTACCGTGACCGAAGTGCCGGTGCCGGTGGCCTACGGCCCGGCCTTTGAGGGAGAACGGGTGCGGAAGGAAGATCTCTACCTGGAATGTGGCGGCGGCCGAACACCGATGGTGGAGTTGGTGATCACCAGGCCGATGAATGCGATCGAAGACGGGAAGATTGAAGTGCTTGGTCCCGAGATAACCGATGTTTCTGCCGGTGCCAAGTTGCCCTTGGCAATCGTGGTCGAGGTCGCCGGGAGAACGATGCAGGAGGACTATGAACCGATTCTGGAACGGCAGGTGCACCATTTTATTAACTACGCCCAGGGATTGATGCATGTCGGGCAGCGGGACATTGCCTGGGTGCGTATTTCCAAGGCGGCGGTGGACAAGGGTTTCAAGTTCCACCACCTTGGCGCGCTGCTGCATGCCAAACTGCATCAGGACTTCGGCCGGATATTTGACAAGGTCCAAGTGAAAATCTTTACCAAGGAAAATGACGTGAGAGCGTTGGCGGATCAGGCTAGAATGGCGTACAGGGAACGTGACGCTCGAATCGAAGGTATGACCGACGAAACCACCGAGACCTATTACTCCTGCACCTTATGTCAGTCCTTTGCCCCCAGTCACGTTTGCATCGTCAGTCCGGAGCGGAGCGGGCTTTGTGGTTCCTACAACTGGATGGACTGTAAAGCGGCTTACGAGATCAATCCAACCGGACCCAACCAACCGGTGGACAAGGGGGAATGTCTTAATGCCAAGTACGGGCAGTGGCAGGGGGTGAACGAGTTTGTGTTCCAAGCTTCCCGGCAAAAAATCGAACGCTATAATTTTTATACCATCATCAATGATCCGATGACCACTTGCGGCTGTTGTGAGTGCATTGCGGCCGTTCTTCCCCTGTGTAACGGGGTGATGACGGTAAACCGGGAGTATGCCGAAATGACTCCTTGCGGGATGAAATTTACTACGCTGGCCGGCACCATCGGTGGTGGAATCACCACCCCGGGATTTATTGGGCACAGTAAATTCAACATTTGCCAGAAAAAATTTCTTGCCGGTGACGGCGGCCTGAAACGGGTGGTCTGGATGCCTAAAATGTTAAAGGAGATGATTGCCGGCCGACTTCAAGCCCGGGCCAAGGAGATCGGCGTGCCTGGCCTACTGGAGATGATTGCCGACGAAACGGTGGGGGTCACCGAGGAGGAGATTCTACCCTTCTTGGAAGAGCGGGGGCACCCGGCGTTGACTATGGAGTCGATCATGTGATGAATGATGGGTGATGGGTGGGAGGTTGTTTCGACCAAAAGACCCCATGTCGCCCTGACGGGCGACGCCATCAAAGGGCGCCGATAATGCGGGGAAGCCGATAATGTAAGGAAAGGAGTCTGACAATGCCGCTTACTGGGATCGAAATCTTCAAGATGTTGCCCAAAACAAACTGCGGCGAGTGCGGGGTGCCCACCTGTCTTGCCTTTGCAATGAAGCTGGCTACCGGCAAGGCCGAACTGGCCGCTTGCCCTTATGTCTCCGAGGAGGCGAAAGCCAAACTGGATACGGCCTCCGCGCCGCCGGTCAGGCTGATTACCGTTGGTATTGGCGACCAAGCCTTAAAGGTTGGCGGCGAAACGGTAATGTTTCGTCATGAAAAAAGGTTTGAGAATCCTCCCGGCCTGGCCCTCCTTATCAGCGATACCATGGAGTCGGCCGAGATCGAGGCGCGGTTGGAGAGATTTAAGCAGTTTCAGTATGAACGGGTTGGGCTTATTCTACGTCCCGAATTGATCGCGGCAAGGGCCGATTCCGGGCGGGCGGACAGATACGCGTCTCTGGTTGATCAGGTCAAGCAAAACAACCCGGGCGGCATCATCCTGATGAGCGACGATCCGGAATTGCTGGCGGCTGGTCTGGAGGTTTGTGCCGATCGGAAACCGTTGCTTTATGCCGCTACTGCCGAGAATTTGGATCGTCTGGTCGATTTGGCCAAAGCGAACTCGTGTCCGGTGGTGGCAAAGGCCTCTGGCTTGGAGAAACTTGCCGAGCTGACCAACAAATTGACGGCGGCCGGAGTTAAAGATCTCGTGCTCGATTCCGAGCCCGGAACCATGCGTCAAGCGTTTGAGGACCAGGTGATCATCAGAAGCGCCGCCTTGAACAAAAAGTTTCGCCCGTTGGGTTTTCCGACCATTGCTTTTCCCGGCAAGCTGAGCGCTGATCCGCTGAAAGAAGCGGTGATTGCCGCTGCTTTGGTGGCGAAGTATGGCGGGATCATCGTTCTTTCCGATTTTCAGGGGCACAGCCTGTTCCCGTTGCTCCTGGCCCGGATGAATATTTATACCGATCCCCAGCGGCCGCTGGCCACTACCGAGGGCATTTATAAAATCGGTGGCCCAGATGAAAAGGCGCCGGTGTTGCTCACCTGTAACTTTTCCCTGGCTTACTTTATTGTTTCCGGGGAAGTGGAAGCCAGCAAGGTTCCTTGCTATCTGCTGATCAAGGACACCGCGGGGCTTTCGGTGCTGACGGCCTGGGCGTCGGGGAAATTCGGCGCTGATACCATTGGTCCCTTTGTTAAGCGGTGCGGTATTAGCGAGTTGATTGCCCATCGTAAGTTGATAATCCCGGGTTATCTCGCTGCCGAACGCGGTGAGTTGGAAGAAGAGTTGTCCGACTGGGAGATTCTGGTTGGTCCCCGGGAAGCGGCCCATCTTCCGGCCTATCTTAGAACTTTGATATCGTGAGAGGGGGAAAATAATGCTACTCATCGGAGAGAACATTAACGTTATGTCGAAGACCATTGGTCCGGCATTGCGGGAAAGGAACCCCGGGCCGATTCAGGAGATGGCCAAAGCCGGGACCGAGGCGGGCATGGATTACCTTGATCTTAATATCGGTCCGGCCCGTAAAGGCGGGGAGGAAGTGATGGCTTGGCTGGTCAAGACGGTGCAGGAGGTCACTGATCTGCCGTTATGCCTGGATACGACCAATCTGGCGGCGATGGAGGCCGGGTTGAAGGAATGCAAAGGCAAGGCACTGATTAATTCGGTCTCCCTGCAGCCCGAAAGGTTGGAGCGGGGGTTGCCCCTGGTCCAAAAGTACGGCGCGGCCATGATCGGACTTTTGTGGGGCGCTGAAGGAATGCCACGCGATGCCGCCGAAAGGGGGATGCTGGCTGTTGACCTGATCTATCAGGCCAATCAGGCGGGTATTCCTAATGAGGATATCTGGATTGACCCGGTGCTGGCCCCGGTGAGCGTGGAGATTAACCAGGTGCAAGCCTGTTTTGAGTTCATGGGCATGCTGGGTGAGATTGCTCCCGGGTGTAAGTCCACCCTGGGCTTGTCTAATGTTTCCAATGGCGCTCCGACCCACCTTCGACCTTATCTTAATCGGACCTGCCTGATAATGCTGATGCGGTACGGGCTTTATTCGGCGATTGCTGATGCCTATGATCCGGAGTTGGTGCGGATCGCCAGGGGTGAAATGCCGGAGATTGTTGACCTGGTATACCGGATAATGGATGGCGAGCAACCCGAGCTGGCTGCTCTGGATCAAAAGGAAGTGGAATATGTGAAAACGGTGCGGGTGCTTACCGGCAGGTCACTTTATTCCGACTCCTGGCTGGATGTTTGACCGGTCTTTTCCCACGGCCGTCTATTCAGCCATTAACCTGAATCCGGCAAGCGGACAGGTTTAAGCACCAAGACACACAAAACCAACAAGTTAGTGGTCCTTTGTATCCTTCGTGAATAAATTTCTAAACAAGGAGGCTGATTTTCATGCTACCACCCGATATTGAGATTGCCCGGAGCGCTAAAATGAGGCCGGTGCTGGAGGTGGCCCATGACCTCGGATTGACGGATGACGATCTCGAACTTTACGGCAGGTACAAGGCCAAAATCGGTTTGGAGGTTTATCAACGTTTGCAGGATAAGCCACCTGGTCGTTTGATCGGAGTTACCGCTATCTCGCCCACCCCGGCCGGCGAGGGCAAGACCTGCACCTCGGTGGGCCTGACTCAAGCCTTGGGTCGTCTGGGTAAAAAAGTGGTCCTCGCCCTGCGTGAGCCCTCCCTCGGTCCGACCTTTGGGGTCAAGGGTGGTGCGGCCGGCGGCGGTTATTCCCAGGTTCTGCCCATGGAAGACATCAACCTGCACTTTACGGGCGATATGCACGCCATTACCGCGGCGCATAATCTTCTGGCCGCCGTGCTCGACAATCATCTTTATTTTGGCAACGAACTGAACATTGATCCCAAGCGGGTGCTTTGGCGCCGGGCTATGGACATGAACGACCGGCAACTACGGAACATCGTGTGCGGGTTGGGCGCCAAGATCGACGGTCTGCCGCGGGAGAGCGGATTTGATATCACCGTGGCCTCCGAAATCATGGCGATAATGTGTTTGTCCGAAGGCGTTCAGGATTTCAAAGAACGGGTCGGCCGGATCCTGGTGGCTTATACTCGCGACGGGCAGCCGGTTTTTGCTCGCGATTTGAAGGTCACCGGGGCGCTGGCGGTGTTAATGAAGGACGCCCTGAAGCCGAATCTGGTGCAAACGCTGGAGGGACAACCGGCTTTAATTCACGGCGGCCCTTTTGCTAACATCGCTCACGGCAACAACTCCATTATTGCGACGCGCACCGCGCTACGGTTGGGGGACTATGTAGTTACCGAGGGGGGGTTTGGCTCCGACCTGGGCGCTGAAAAGTTTTTGAACATTGTTTGCCCCTATGGTGGTTTTACGCCGGACGTGATGGTATTGGTGGCCACTGTCAGGGCCCTTAAGCTCCACGGGGGTGTTTCGTTGAACAACCTTACCCAGTCCAATCTGGAGGCGCTCCGGAAGGGTTTAGCCAATCTGGACGCCCACATAGATAATATTACAAACAACTTTGGTTTGCCGGTGGTGGTGGCTATCAACCGTTTCCCGACTGACGAAAAGTCAGAGTTGAATCTGGTGCGGGAGCATTGCCTGGCCCGTGGTGTATCGGCCGTTGTCTCGGAGGTCGTGGCCCGGGGCGGCGAAGGGGGTGTGGCCTTGGCGGCCGAAGTGCTTCGGGTGTTGGATTCGAGAGTGGGAAGTTATCGTCAACTCTACGCTTGGAATCTGCCGATCAGGGAGAAAATCGAAATCCTGGCCTGCAGGGTTTACGGCGCGGACGGGGTTGTTTACACTATCCAAGCCGAAAACGACATTGGAGACTTCACCCGCCTGGGCTTTGATCAACTGCCGATCTGCATGGCCAAGACCCCAAATTCGCTTTCCGACAACCCCAACCTTCTTGGTCGTCCCACTGGGTGGCGGCTTACCGTTCGCGAGCTGCGGGCTTCGGCGGGGGCCGGCTTCCTAGTGGCCTTGGCCGGTAAGATTATGACCATGCCGGGTTTACCGCGTGTGCCGGCTGCCGAGAAGGTGGACATTGACGAGCAAGGGGAGATTTCGGGATTGTCTTAGCTGTGCAGATCATTCGATATCCCAAGCCGATGCCATCATCTTATTCCGTCTTGTCCCGACACTCAACCTGTCACAGCCAATCTTGACTCGGGGGGGGATTTATTATATTCAACATCTATCGATTTTGACGCATCCGACAATCCCACTCAATATTGGGAGGTCCAACGGAATATGAAACGTATTGGCTTGTTTTTGTTGACTAACATCGCCATTTTGCTGGTCCTGGGCATTGTCCTGCATGTTTTGGGCGTGGATAGAATGCTCGACGAAAGCGGCGTGGGTTTGAACTACGCCGACCTGCTCGTCTTCGCGGCAATTTTCGGCTTCGGCGGCTCCTTCATCTCCTTGGCCATGTCCAAATGGATGGCCAAACGCATGACCGGGGCCCAGGTCATCACCACCCCCCGCAATCCGGCCGAGACATGGCTCGTGGCAACAGTGAAGAACCAAGCGACCCGGGCCGGTATCAGCATGCCCGAAGTGGCCGTTTTCGACTCCGCCGCGCCCAACGCCTTTGCCACGGGCATGAGCAGGAACAACGCCCTGGTGGCCGTGAGCACGGGGCTGTTGCGGACCATGAACCAGGACGAGGTAGAAGCGGTCCTGGCCCATGAAGTCAGCCATGTGGCCAACGGCGACATGGTCACCCTGGCCCTGATCCAGGGCGTGGTGAACACCTTCGTCATCTTCATCTCCCGCGCCGTGGGCCATTTCGTGGACCGGGTCATCTTGAAGAACGAGGGAGGCCACGGCATCGGCTTTTTCATCACCACCATCGTGGCCCAGATCGTGTTCGGCATCCTGGCCAGCATGATCGTGCTTTACTTCAGCAGACAGCGGGAGTTTTGGGCCGATGCCGGCGGGGCCAAACTTGCGGGCCGGGAAAAAATGATCTCCGCCCTGGAAAAGCTCAAAAAAAGCCTGCAAGAACCCCTGCCGGACCAGATGGCGGCCTTCGGCATCAATGGCAAGCCCGCTGGACACGGCCTGAAAATGCTGTTTATGAGCCACCCCCCTCTGAACAACCGCATCGCGACCCTTAAAGGTCAAGCAACCCGCTAGCCTTTTGATCGCGGAATGCGCCGCGCAGTGCGCCGCAGAATACGCTACCCAGTTCGTCCCGCCAAGGCGGGACGAACTTTTTTCAGATCATGGCCACAGCGCATCTGCGCGCGACCTGCCCGACACAAGCCATAAAGGCCCCACCATGCTCACGCATTCATTCCGTCACCTCCCGGGCATCGGGCAGGCCCGGGAACAAAAACTCTGGGCGAACGGCATCCACTGCTGGGAAAACGCCTTAAACTGCAAAGGCCCCTGCCCCTGTCGACTGACCGACGCAGCGCGCGATGTCCTGGCCGAATCTCCGGATCGCCTGGCCGACGGCGACGCATCCTGGTTCGCCCAAAAACTGCCCAGGGACGAATCCTGGAGGCTCTGTTCCCACTTCGCCCACCGTACTGCGTACGTGGACATCGAAACCACCGGCGGCCCAGGCCCGGTGAACATCACCACCATCGCCCTTTTTGACGGCAAAAGGGTGCGCACCTATGTCCAGGGCCGCGACCTGGACAGGTTTTGCGACGACATCCGGGAGTTCCCCCTGGTAGTCACCTTCAACGGCCGCTGCTTCGACGCGCCGATCCTGCAAAGGGATCTGAAAGTCGCCCTGCCCGCCGCCCATGTGGACTTGCGCTTCCTGCTCAAATCCGTAGGCGTCTCGGGCGGCCTGAAAGCCTGTGAGCAACGCTTGGGAATGCATCGGGAGGAACTGGACGGCCTGGACGGATACTTCGCCGTGCTGCTCTGGCAGGAGTATGAAACACGGGGCGACGAACAGGCCCTGGAAACGCTTCTGGCCTACAACGCGGCGGACGTCCTCTCCATGCCCGTGCTTTTGGAATACGCCTACGCGGCCAAACTGGAACAAACGCCCTTCACCCACCTGCCCCGGATCCGGGCCACCAGGACCGCCAACCCGCACCAGGCCCATCCCGGCGTGATCAAGCGCATCCGCAAACGTTTCGGAATCCGATTCCTGCCCAAAATGACGTCAGGCTGACGGGACCTCGAAAGCAAGGACACCCTGGACCGGGACCAGGATCCTAACTGACCTTGCTTCCCGGCGGCACCTGATCGGAAGGAGCCAGCAGACGCAACCCCTCTGGGGCGTGCACGGCCAGGACCATGCCCTGGGACAGGGCGCCGCGCAGCTTGCGGGGTTTGAGATTGACCACGACCACCACCTGTCGGCCGACCAGCGCCTCGGGGGGCCAGTACTGGGCGATCCCGGCGACAATGCTGCGCGCTTGATCCTCGCCCAGATCCACATGCAGATGCAGCAGTTTATCCGCGCCCTTGACCGGCTCGGCTGAAACCACCGTGCCGACACGCAGATCCAGCCTTTGGAAGTCTGTGAACTCCAGGAGTTCCGCGACGGCCCGGGGAGGTAAGGCGGAAGGCTCTGCGACCTGGCCCTGTGCGACTGCGCCGGCCAAGACCGGCGCAGTCGCTGAAGCCTTGAGTTCGATCCTTGGAAAAAGATTGGACGCCCAGGCCACTTCGGTCCCCGGCGCCAGCAGGCCCCAATGCAGCAGTTCGTCGGCTAGATGCCGCCACTGTTCGGCGGGCCGCCTCTCGCCCAACTGGGCCAGCATGGCCTCGCTTTCCTCGGGCATCACCGGCCAGAGATGTACGGCCACCTTGCGCATGGCTTCCAGGAGCGTATACATCACCGTACCCAGTTCTTCCCGGCGCTCATGCTTGAACAGGGTCCAGGGCTGGGACGCGTCCACGTACTTGTTCAAGGCCCGCACCAGGGTCCATAGGGACTCCAAGGCCATGGAGAACTGGAACCGGCCGAACAGGTCCTGAAAGTTCTTCAGGAATTCCGTCGCCAGGACATGAATATCCTCGTCCTCCGACCGGATCGGACCGGGCTCGGGCACGCGACCGGCAAAGTACTTCCGGGTCATGCTCAGCACCCTGCTGAACAGATTCCCCAAATCATTGGCCAGATCCGCGTTGAACCTGGTCGCTAGGGCCTCCTCGGACACGTTGGCGTCGTGGCCAAAAGGCATCTCCCGCAGGAGAAAATAACGGAACGGACCCTTGCCGTAGGTCTTTGCAAGAGCCAGCGGGTCCACCACGTTGCCCAGGCTCTTGCTCATCTTGGTGTCCTGGACCAGCCAATAACCATGCACGTTCAGGCGCCGGTATAAGGGCAGGCCTGCAGAAAGCAGCATGCACGGCCAAAAAATGGCGTGGGGTTTGAGAATGTCCTTGGCCACCAAGTGCTGGGCCTCGGGCCAGAAGGTTCGAAAGCGTTCTCCTTCCGGCCATTCCAGGGCCGTAATGTAGTTGAGCAGGGCGTCGAACCAGACGTAGGTCACGTAATCCCGGTCAAAGGGCAGCTCAATGCCCCAGGCCAGACGGCTTTTGGGTCGGGAAATGCACAGGTCGCCCAGATCCTCGCGAAGCAGGCCGAGCACCTCGTTGCGGTAACGTTCCGGCCGGATGAAATCCGGACGCTCCTCGATATGCCTGCGCAACGGCTCCAAATATTTGGACATCCGGAAAAAATAATTCTTCTCCTTGATGTATTCCGGGGCCTGGAGGTGGTCCGGACACAGGCCGTCCTTGAGTTCCTTGTCCGTGTAGAAGCGCTCGCATCCGAAACAGTAATGCCCGCCGTACTCGCCGTGGTAAATGTCGCCGCGGTCGTAAATGCGCTGCAAAAACTCCTGGACCCTGGTGACGTGCCTGGGCTCCGTGGTGCGGATGAAGTCGTCGAAGCTCAAGTCCAATTCCTCCCAAAGCTCCCGAAATGCAGCACTGATCTCGTCCACATAGGCCTGAGGCGTGGCCTGCCGGGCCTGGGCCGCACGGACGATCTTGTCGCCGTGCTCGTCGGTCCCGGTCAGGAAAAATGTTTTTCGGCCCATCAGCTTTTGAAAGCGGATCATGGCGTCGGCGGCCGTGGTGGTGTAGGCGTGACCGAGATGGGGCTTGGCATTGACGTAATAGATGGGCGTGGACAGAAAGAAGGGTTTCAAGCCGCTGCCTCCGCGACATGGCGTTGTCTATTCCAAGGATGATTTTGTGGGCTTGCCTGAGGATTGGCTTTGAGGCTCGCCTTGAGAAGGCTCGCCTTGAGGCCCTGCGGTCGACTGGCCGTGGTTCCGGGACTTGCCGCGGGGAGGACGCGAACGCCGCTTGGACTTTCGAGATCCGGGCCGATCCTCGCGTTTATTTTTCTCTCTGTCTTCTCCTCCCGCGGCCTTCGGCGGCTGCGGCAAGGCCTCCGGTTTATCGTGCTTGCCTGTGGAGGGCGCAACAGTGCTCGCCTCGGGCCGGGACTCCGGCGCGGGACGGACGGGCTGCTCGGGTCCGGCCTCGGGCTTTGGCGGCGACGGCAACGCAGGCACCTCCAGGTCCTTGACCTGAGGGTCCGGCTTGGACGGCAATCCGCCCCGGCTCGGAGTCACGATCTTAAACCACTCGTCCAGATCGATCTCTCGTTCCCCTCCGGATTCCAACCACACGCTCAGGGTGCGCCGAAAATAATTGGCCCGGATGACCTTGGCCGGACCCAGGGCCGTAGCGAACTTCTTGTCGACCTTGGGGCACTGGGCTAAAAACTCCTCGTAATTGCTCTGCTCGTAACTCAGACAGCACAACAGGCGGTTGCAGATCCCGGAAATCTTGGCCGGATTTAGGAACAGATTCTGCTCCTTGGCCATCTTGATGGTGGAGGGGGCGAACTGCCGCAGAAAGCGCCGGCAACAAACCAACTGGCCGCAGTTACCGATCCCGCCGACCATCTGCGTTTCATGACGGGCTCCGATCTGGCGCAGTTCGATCCGGGTCCGGAAAACCTTGACCAAATCCTTGACCAGCTCCCGAAAATCGATCCGGTTCGGGGCTGTAAAAAAGAAAAGAATCTTGCTCCCGTCGAAAAGCACGACCACGTCCACCAGTTTCATCTCCAGACCGCGCTCCTGGATGCACTGGCGGCAAAGCTCGAAGGCTTGGCGGGCCAAAGCCCTGTTCTCCCGGTCCCGGTCCAGGTCTTCCTTTGTTGCCGGGCGGAAGATCACCGGTGCCAGGGTCTCGGCACGGTCCTGATCCGCGGATGATTCAGACACGGGTTCGGGCGAGACCCGCTCCACCCTGCCCATGTGCAGTTCACCGTCCACCTGTGCCAGGATGTGGTCGCCCACGGTCACCACGCAGGGTCCGGAACGGAAAAAATACAGCCTGTTCCCGATGGGGATGCGCACGGCAAGAATCTGGCCCATCACGCTTCCCTTAAGCCCGCAAGCAGGGTCGCGGCCTGCTCCAGCACCTTGGGGATCCCGGAGGGGTCGCCGCCGCCGGCCTGGGCCATGTCCGGCCTGCCGCCGCCGCTGCCGCCCACGAACGGGGCCAGTTTCTTCACCAGATCAGAGGCCGTGAACCGACCGTGCAGGTCTTTGCTCACGGAGATGATGAGCATGACCTTGCCCTCGTTCTCCGCAACCAGGACGATCACCCCGGAATCCATCTTGGAACGCAGGTCGTCCATCAGTTCCCGCAACGCCTTGACATCGCGCACGTCCGCGCGGGCGGCCAGAAGGCGAGTGCCGTTCACGTTCCGGGCCTGGGCAACGAGATCCTGACTGCGGACAGAGAGCAGCCTGCCCTCCAGAGCCGCGTTTTGCTTCTGCAGCTCGCGCACCTGCCCGAACAGGGCGTTGACCTTGGCAGTCAGGTCAGAGAACGGGGCCTTGAGTTGTTGGGAAATTTCCCGCAACAACGCGGCCTGGTTTCGATAATGCCCCAGGGCCTTGATTCCGGCGAGGGCCTCGATCCGACGAACCCCGGCGGCGATCCCGGATTCCGAAAGAATAATGAAGGCGCCGGCCTGGCCCGTGGACCGCAAATGCGTCCCGCCGCAAAGCTCCGTGGATTCGCCCGGCACCTCCACCACGCGCACTTCCCGACCGTACTTTTCGCCGAAAAAGGCCAGCGCGCATTTTTCCTGGGCCTGTTCCGGCGTGGTCACAGCCACATCCAGGGAGATATCCTCCAGAATAATTCGGTTCACCTCATCCTCCACGGCGCGCAATTCCTCGGCGGTCACAGCCGCGGTATGAGTAAAGTCAAAGCGCAGGATCTCCGGGGAAACCAGGGAGCCAGCCTGCCGCACGTGCTGCCCCAGAACCTTGCGCAGGGCCGCTTGCAGCAGATGCGTGCAGGTATGGTGGCGGGCCGTGTCCAGGCGCCGGCTCTCGGCCACGCACAACCGTGCCTCCTGATCCAGGAAGATTGCGCCAGCCAGGACCTGGATCCGATGCGCCGCAAGTTCCGGGCCGACCTTGAGCGCGTCCAGAATCTCCGCCTCGCCGGAAGGCGTGACAGTCCGCCCAAGATCTGCGGTCTGGCCGCCGGAAGCCGCGTAGAACGGTGTTCTGGCCGTAATCATCCAGCCCGATTCCCCGGCCTTGAGGACGCCACGGCTCTCGCCCTGATCGTCGGTCAAGGCCGTGATCCGGCTTATGGCCTCAAACTCGTCGTAGCCGACGAACAGGGACGTCAAACCAGCCTCCAACAGCGGCCCGAACAACACGGACGGATCGATCTCGCCGCTGCCCTTCCAGGCCTTCTTGGCTCTGGACTTCTGTTTAGCCATGCACTGCCTGAACACGGCCTCATCCACGCTAAACCCATGCTTGCCGGCCACGTCGTGGACGATGTCCAGGGGAAAACCAAAGGTGTCGTAAAGCTTGAAGGCCGTTTCCCCGGACACGCTGGACTCGCCTTGCGCCGTCAGCCGTTCCAGCTCTTCGGCCAGAAGTTTTAGGCCCTTGTCCAAGGTCTGGCCGAAACGCTCCTCTTCCTGTCTGACCACCTTGACCATGAAGGACAGATTCTCCAGCAGCTCGGGATAGGTGCCGCCCATGCGCCGGCTGATGTCCGCGCTGATCATATACAAAAACGGGTCGTGCAAGCCCAGCAGACGCCCGAACCGATACGCCCGGCGGATCAGGCGGCGCAGCACGTAGCCGCGGCCCTCATTGGAGGGCACAATGCCGTCGGCCACGAGAAAGGCCACGGCACGGCTGTGGTCCGCAATTACGCGCATGGCCGTGTCCGCGTCCGGATGTCCGCCATAGCTCTTGCTGCAGAGCTTGCCAAGATGGGTGAGGAGCGGGGTGAACAGGTCGGACTCGAAATTGGAATGAACGCCCTGACACACCGCGCTGATCCGCTCCAGGCCCATGCCCGTGTCGATACTCGGCCGGGGCAAGGGGTGCAGAGTGCCGGAGGCATCCCGCTCATACTGCATGAACACCAGGTTCCAGATTTCCAGAAAACGCTCGCAGTCGCACCGGCCGATGCCGCAATCCGGGCCGCAAGCCATGGCCTCGCCCTGATCGATCAGGATTTCCGAGCATGGTCCGCATGGACCGGTGTCGCCCATGGACCAGAAATTATCCTCCTCGCCCAGGCGACAAATCCTCTCTCGAGGTAATTCCGCGATTCGCTCCCAAAGCCCGACGGCTTCGTCATCGTCCTGAAACACCGTGGCGTAGAAGCGCTCCTTGGGCAATGCCATCTCCTCGATCAGGAAGCGCCAGGCGAATTCAATGGCCTCGGCCTTGAAATAGTCGCCGAAGGAAAAATTGCCCAGCATCTCGAAAAATGTGTGATGTCTGGCGGTGCGGCCCACGTTTTCCAGGTCGTTGTGCTTGCCGCCCACGCGCAGACATTTCTGGGAGGTCACGGCACGTTTGGACTCGCGCTTCTCCTGACCCAGAAAGACCCGCTTGAACTGCACCATGCCCGCGTTGGTGAACAGCAGCGTGGGATCCTCCCGGGGCACCAGGGAGGAACTGGGCACGATCTCATGCCCGTTTCTGGCAAAATACTCCAAAAAACGCCGCCGGATGATTTCTGTGGTGATCACGGAAAAGGACTCTTTAACCGAGGGTAATTATGAAAAATTTTATTCATTAACGCCATCACACATCCACATTCGGTCATGTTCACAGACCCTGACGCACCCGGCAAGTATCCGGTCCTGAAACTCGCTTGCGCGGACGTGAACATGAACGGGCCCGACCTGGTCCGACCAGG
>DBNV01000097.1:37990-42135 GCA_002299865.1 Desulfonatronaceae bacterium UBA663
TCCGACCAGGCCCGACCTGGTCTAACGCTTTGACTACTTAAGGGTCTTCCTGGGCAGCCGGTACTGCGACCTTGGTCTTGCTCATTCCTAAATGCTGCAGGAGTTGATTTTCAATGGTCCGGCAGAGGTCCGCGTTTTCCTGCAGGAATTCCCGCACGTTCTCATAGCCCTGGCCCAGGCGCTCCGAACCAAAAGAAAACCATGAGCCGCTCTTGTCCACGATCTTGTGCTCCACGGCCATGTCCAGGATCTCGCCTGCCCGGGAAATACCCGTGCCGTACATGATGTCGAACACCGACTCTCGAAACGGCGGGGCGACCTTGTTCTTGGTCACCTTGACCCGGGCCTTGATGCCCACGGGCTCGTCCTTGTCCTTGATGGTCTGGATCCTGCGGATGTCTAGTCGCACTGAAGCGTAGAATTTCAGGGCGTTGCCGCCGGGGGTGGTCTCTGGGCTGCCGTAGCCCACCACGCCGATCTTCATGCGGATCTGGTTGATGAACACCACCGAGGTCTTGGATTTGTGGATGATGGCCGTGAGCTTGCGCAGGGCATGGGACATCAGCCTGGCCTGGGAGCCCACCTGGGTTTCGCCCATGTTGCCTTCCAGCTCGGCCTGGGGGATCAAGGCGGCCACGGAGTCGATCACGATCAGATCCACCCCGCCGGAGCGCACCAGCATGTCCGCAATGTCCAGGGCTTGCTCGCCGTAATCCGGCTGAGAAATGAGCAGTTCATCCGTCTTCACGCCCAGACGGCGGGCGTAGGTCACGTCCAGGGCATGTTCGACGTCGATAAAAGCGGCCGCCCCGCCCTTTTTCTGAGCCTCCGCGATGATGTGCAAGGACAAGGTCGTTTTTCCCGAAGATTCCGGACCGTAGATCTCAATGACCCGGCCCCGGGGAATGCCGCCGATGCCCAGGGCCAGATCAAGACCGATGGACCCGGTGGAAATGGATTCAATGGCCTGATGTGCGTCGTCGGACAGACGCATCACCGCGCCCTGCCCGTATTTGCGTTCAATGGTGGTCAAGGCCGTCTGCAACGCCTCGCGGCGGGCGTCCTGGGGCTCAGCTGCGGATTTTCGGGCCATGATCAGCTCCTTGTCTGCGGGAAAAGTGAACGAAACAAAGTTGATGAGCATACCAAAAGACTTGCGCGTGGGCAACAGACGGCTCTTGATGATTATCGCCGACTAAGGCCATCTAACTGGACAAGAATAATCTTGAGATTACTGCAAAAAGTCGCGCAAGGCCGTCTTTTCCCTGGTTGTTGACAATCGAATTTTGCTATGCTATTCAGATAGAATACAAAAAAATTTTCGAAAACCGGCGCGGCAACGGAACGGATTCGGTTCCATCGTCGGGTTCACCTCTCCCGGTCCTGCCGACGTCTAGGATCCGGATGGGATCGCACCGCAGGGTGACGAAATGCGAGAACCTGGCGCCAGGATTTGTGTCGCAAATTTTGACTTCTCCTGTTGTTTGCGCTACTGTGGCGGTGATAGGTGATGGAGGATGTTCATCCGCCAGAAGCCGTGGGGCTTCCCTCCACCAGGACGTTGTAGGATAATAGAGGGCGCATGGAGACGAAGGTTCTCGCTCCGGATGCGGCGGGAATCGCTGCTGCTGCGGACGCAATCCGTTGTCGGGGGACGGTGGCGTTCCCCACCGAGACCGTGTACGGCCTTGGCGCAGACGCCCTGTCTGCCCGGGCCGTGGCCCGCGTGTTCGCGGCCAAGGGGCGGCCTCGGTTTGACCCGATCATCGTCCACGTGGCAGCTCCGGAGGCCGCGGACAAGCTGTGGACGAAGGTGCCGCCTTTGGCCCAGAGGCTTATGGAGCGATTCTGGCCCGGGCCGTTGACCCTCATCCTCCCCCGCCGGCGGCGGGTGCCGGGGATTGTCTCCGCTGGGCTGCCCACCGTAGCGGTGCGGATGCCGGACCACCCCGTTGCTCTGGATCTAATTCGGGCGGCGGGACGGCCGATCGCGGCCCCGAGCGCGAACCGGTTCGGCCGCCTCTCTCCGACCCACCATGAGGAAGTGCTGAACCAGCTCGGAGGTAGAGTGGACGTGATCCTCGCCGGCGGGCCGACCCCGGTCGGGATTGAATCCACAGTGGTGTCGCTCGTGGAGGACGTCCCTGTCGTGTTGAGGCCAGGTGGAACACCGCTTGAGGCGCTGCGGGAGTTCGTTCCGGATCTGCGGATGCTGTCACCCGTCGGCCCGTCGGCCTCGCCCGGGACGCTCGCTCGCCACTACGTTCCAGCAACACCGCTCTTGCTCCTTGAACACGGGCCGATTCCAGATGGGAGCGAGCCGCTGGATAGGCTCGTATGCGGGTTTCTCGCGTTGCAGGAGGAGTGGAGCGGCTTTGGACGGGTGGAGGTTCTGTCGCCGACGGGCGACCTCGTGGAAGCAGGGGCGCGCTTTTTCGCTGCCCTCCACCGGCTTGATCGGGCGGGTCTGGAGGCGATCGTGGTCAAGCCGATCCCGGAGGAGGGCTTGGGCACGGCGATGGCGGACCGGCTGCGGCGCGCAGCTTCGGGCCGGGCCTACTTGAGCGAGAATCAGGTGTGGAAGGTCGTCGGGGGCGTGCGCTGAGGAGTTGGCGAGCTGAAAGGGAGGAACAGATGAGAGTCAAGGACAAGCGGGTGGCCGTGTTGGTGGCGAACATGTACCAGGAGATCGAGTTCTGGTACCCCTACCTGCGGCTGAAGGAGGAGGGGGCGAAGGTGGTAGCGGTGGGCCCGGAGGCGCGGGAGTACATGAGCCGACTCGGTTATCCGGCCCCGGCTGAGCTCGCTGCGGCCCAGGTTCGGGCGGTGGACTTCGACGCGGTGGTTATTCCAGGCGGATACGCGCCGGACTACATGCGACGGAGCGCAGCCCTCGTCGCGTTCGTGAGGGAGATGACCGAGAGCGGGAAGCCAGTGGCGGCGATCTGCCACGGGGGTTGGATGCTGTGTTCGGCGCGGGTGGTGCAGGGGAGGAAGGTCACGAGCGTGTCTGCAATCCGGGATGACCTTGAGAACGCGGGCGCGACCTGGGTGGACGAGGAGGTTGTCCGCGACGGGAACCTCATCACCTCGCGCGTCCCGAGCGACCTGCCCGCATTCCTGCGGGCGATCCTCGCCGCGCTTCTCGACTAGTACCTAGTCAGCCCTGAAAATTCAATAATCACTTAAAAATATTTGACATTTTGTCGACTTCACTGTAGTATTTTCGACCAGTTCATGCAGTAAAACTGTAGAAAACCGGTCGAAAAATCACTGCACTTGGAGTGGCGATGAAGGCGAAAACACAAAATAAGTAGGGGCGAGGCATGCCTCGCCCCTACAAGAATACCGCGATGTTCCGGGATTCTGCCGTTCCGTCTCGCTAGAAGACATCCGCAAGCACGGTCACGTCCTCACCCCCGGCCGCTACGTCGGCGCCGAAGCGCAGGAGGACGACGGCGAGCCGTTTGACGAGAAGATGCAGCGCCTCAGCGCGACGCTGCGCGAGCAGCAGGCCGAGGCCGCGAAGCTCGATGCCGCCATCGCCGCGCAACTTGAAGGATCTGGGCTATGACGACAAGTGAGCAGGCAGTCATCCCGCTGGAGCGCATCGAGTCACGCATTTTTTTCGTGCGCAGACAGAAGATCCTCCTGGACGAGGATCTGGCGGCGCTTTACGAAGTCGAGGTCAAAGCCCTGAACCGCGCAGTCAAGCGCAACATCGAGCGCTTCCCCGACGACTTCATGTTTCAACTGGATGCCGATGAACTCGCATCTTTGAGGTGCCAATTTGGCGCCTCAAACCTGGGATCACCCACTGTCGCCCCAAGTCGGGGCGGACGACGCTATCTGCCTTATGCCTTCACCGAGCAGGGCGTGGCCATGCTTTCCAGCGTGCTGCGCAGCCCGCGCGCCGTCCTGGTCAACGTCGAAATCATGCGCACCTTCGTCCGGCTGCGGCAGATGCTCGCCTCGAATGCCGATCTTGCCCGCAAGCTCGCGGCGCTCGAACAGAAGTACGACGCGCAGTTCAAGATCGTCTTCGACGCCATCCGCGAACTGATGACCCCGCCCGACCCGAAGAAGAAACGCCCTATCGGGTTCTCGCCGTGGGAGGGGAAATGGCAGCTTCTCATCTACCAGGA
>DBNV01000103.1:0-4143 GCA_002299865.1 Desulfonatronaceae bacterium UBA663
TGCGCGTGAAGAGGTGATGGTCCGCAAAGGCCATGTGTTTTACTGGAGGAACGGACAAGTGGGCCGTGGCCGTCTGTTCCACCGAGGAGGGCCGGGCCACGCCGCTGACGAGCAGATAAGGATGCTCGATAGTCCGTGTGTGTCTGTTTGAGCGCAACTCGGAAAGAGCGCAGGCCTGAGGCGAAAAAAAAACAAGGGTTTTTCCAGAGGGGCCAGCCGGGATCGAACTAGGGAACCCAGGCTTTCGCGTTCTCGTGTATCGGCCTTGATCAGCAAAGCCGACGCGCGGGCCAGGGCTCCACGCCCCTCGCGCCAGGGACCGGAGGGGATGGCCCGATCCCAGTCCTGATGCAGGTCGCTGGGTAACAACAGGAGCAGGTCCAGGTCGCGGACGACCGGTAGGTGTTGGAAGCCGTCGTCCAGAAGAAAGAGGTCCGGCTGCCATTGCTCCCAAATCCATTGTCCGGAACGGGTGCGCTGGGAATCCACCACGATCCGGGCCTGGGGGGCGGCCTGGGCCATGAGCAGGGGCTCGTCTCCGGCATGCACTGGAGAAGAGTCCGGACGGACGAGATAAGGCCGGGAAGGGGGCCGGGCCTTGTAGCCTCGGGTCAGAAGTGCGCATTTGAGGTTCCTGCTTTGGGCCCAACGCAGGAGCCATAGACAGAGGGGGGTTTTGCCCGTGCCGCCCCAGCGGATGTTGCCCACGCTGATGCAGGGCGCCGGCGGTCGCCAGCGTCGCAAAAGGCTCCGGGCATACGCGGCCTCCCGCCAGGACATGATGCCGGCATAAAGCCTGGACAGCAGGAATGATAAGGAAGCTGGCAATGCTGCTCTTTTTTTATAACTCCTCGGCACGATTTATGTGAAGTGTACGTTGGTCCGTAGCGAGGAGTTTCCTCTTTTTTTAGCTTTACGCCACAGCCAATGGCGGCAATGGCGGCGACGGAGCGATTTCAAATCCCGACTTCCGCTTTTCGCGTCCCTTACATGCCCATGATGTTATAGCCGGCGTCCACGTATATGGTTTCGCCGGTTATGCACGTGGACAGGTCCGATGCCAGGAACAGGGCCAAGCCGGCGGCGTCGTCCTGGGTCACGTTGCGCCTTAAGGGAGCCCGCTCCTCCACATGTTTAAAAATCGTCTTTATCCCGCTGATGCCGGAGGAGGCCAGGGTTTTGAGGGGACCGGAACTGATGGCGTTGACGCGGATGCCCTGCACCCCCATGTCCACGGAGAGATAGCGCACGCTGGCTTCCAGAGCCGCCTTGGCCACGCCCATGACGTTGTAGTTGGGGATCACCTTTTCCGCGCCGTAATAGGTCATGGTCATCACCGAACCGCCCTCGGACATCAATGGCTCGAACGCACGACATACGGCCACCAGGGAAAAGCAGGATATGTCCAGGGCCAGGGCGAACCCCGCCCTGGAGGTCTCGATATAGCGGCCAGCAAGGTCCTCGCGATTGGCAAAAGCGACGGAGTGCACCAGGATGTCCACGCCGCCCCATCTTTCCCGAACCAATCGCGCGGCCTGGGAGATTTCCTCGTCCCTGGTCACGTCGCACGGAAAGATGAATTCACCGCCCACTTCTTCGCTGATGGGCTCAATCCGCTTGCGGATGGCGTCGTTTACGAAGTTGAAGGCCAGTGCGGCTCCCTGTGCCTTGAACATTTTGGATATGGCGTAAGCGATGCTGCGGTCGTTGGCCACTCCGAAGATAAGGGCTTTTTTTCCGGATAAGAGCATGAGGGTCTCCTTTAGGATGAGCGTTGATGACGGATACGTGGTCAGGGGATGGCCAACTTTCGTCCGGTCAGTTTGGAATAGGCGTCCAGGTAGCGATCCCTGGTTTGTTCCACCACATCCCGGGGCAGGCTCGGGCCGGGTGCCTTTTTGTTCCAGCCGCTTCTGGTCAGCCAGTCCCGCAGGTACTGCTTGTCGAAGCTGGGCTGGGACCTGCCCGGGGCGTATCCCGCGTGCGGCCAGAAACGGGAGGAATCCGGGGTCAATACCTCGTCGATGAGCAGGAGGTCACCACCCTGCAAGCCGAATTCGAACTTGGTGTCCGCGATGATGATCCCCAGATCCCAGGCGTACTCCCTGGCTTTGGAATAGATGTTCAAGGAAATGTCTTGCACCTTGGCCAGGAGGTCTGGGCCGACGATTTTTTCGGCTTGGCTCACGGAGATATTCTCATCGTGTTGTCCGATATCGGCCTTGGTGGAAGGGGTGAACAGCGGCTCGGGCAATTGCTGGGATTCCTGGAGACCGGCGGGCAGTTGGTGACCGCAGACCTGGCCGGTTTTTTGATAGTCGCTCCAAGCAGACCCGGTGATGTAGCTCCGGACGATGCATTCCACCGGCAGGGGGCGGGCTTTTTTGACCAACACGGATCGTCCCTCCAACTGATCCTTGAATGGTTGCAGGGATGCGGGAAAATCCGCCACGTCCGCGGCCAGCAGATGATGGGGGGCCACGTTCTCCATCTTTTTCATCCAGAACAGGGTGATCTGGTTGAGGACCACGCCCTTGAAGGGAATGGGGTCGGGAAGGACCACGTCAAAGGCAGACATGCGGTCCGTGGTGACAATGAGCAGCCTATCTTGATCAATTTCGTAGATATCCCGGACCTTGCCCCGGGAGAGCAGTTTCAGGGGCGGCATATCGGTGTGCGTCAGGATTTGCATCGCGGTTTCTGTAGCGCCTGGAGAGTCTTTTGGGTGTACAGCATGTGCGTTTCAATTATCCTATTTATCCGTGGGGTGGAAGTGTTTTTCTGTGTTTCGGCAAGAGATCGAGCGGGCGTGGGCCTCCAGTCCTTCCAGGGCGGCCAGGCGAATGATGGCCGGGCCGTGGGCGTGCAGGTATGCGCAGGGAGTAGCGATGATGTTGGTTTTTTTGATGAAGTTGTCCACGGACAGGCCGGAGGCGAACCTGGCCGTGCCCAAGGTCGGCAGGACATGATTGGGGCCGGCGAAATAGTCCCCCACTGGTTCCGGACAATGATGGCCCATGAAGACCGCCCCGGCGTTGCGGATCAGGCCGAGAACGCGCCAGGGGTCGACGAGGCACAGTTCCAGGTGTTCGGGAGCCAGACGGTTTACGAGGTCCGCTCCGGCGTTCAGGTGCGGCGCATGGATCAACGCGCCCCAATCGGCCAGGGATTTTAAGGCCGTTTCGGCCCTGGGCAGCTCTGATAACTGACGCTCCAACGCCTGTTTGACTTTGGGAATCAGGTTGCTGTCCGTGCTGATCAGGATGGAGGCGGCCAGCGGATCGTGTTCGGCTTGAGAGAGCATGTCTGCGGCCACCCAGTCGGGATTGGCCGAACTATCCGCCAGGATCACGATTTCACTGGGCCCGGCGATCATGTCGATGCCCACTTGGCCGACCAGAAGACGTTTGGCCGTGGTCACGTAGATATTGCCCGGCCCGGCGATCACGTCTACGGCCGGCACGGTCTTGGTGCCGAAAGCCAAGGCCGCCACGGCCCAGGCGCTGCCCAGGCGGTAGACTTCGTCGATTTCCAAAAGGGCCGCCACGGCCAGAAGGTAAGGGTTCAGGCTGCCGTCACGGCGCGGCGGGGAAACGGCGGCCACCGCATCCACTCCCGCCACCTTGGCGGGCACGGCAGTCATGATCATGCTGGAGATGAGCGGAGTCGTCCCTCCCTGACCGCCGGGAACATACAGTCCGACCCGCTGCACCGGACGGATCATCTGACCGAGAATGGCCCCGTCAGGGCCGGTATGCCACCAGGAGCGCCGCCTCTGGAATTCGTGAAACTCGCGGACATTGGCCACGGCCTGTGCAAGGATGGTGATGTCCTCCCGGGGGACGGCTTCCAGGGCTCGCTGCACGTCATCGGCCTGGACCTTGATCATCTCGAGGCCGAAATCCGGACAGTCGAAGCGGCGGGAAAGGTTCACCAGTGCCTTGTCGCCCTGTTCTCTGACCTGGTTCAGGATGTCTCGGACATGTTCTTCCACAGAGAGGTCGGGGGTCCACCGCCCTAAAAGCCAAGATTTCAGGAGAGGCCAATCATTTTCAGAAGCATAGCGCAATTCGCGGCACGGCAAGGGGAATCTCCTTCTGCGGCATGTTGATCCATGACGTCGAAAACCTAGCCTGCATTTTC
>DBNV01000103.1:4527-14476 GCA_002299865.1 Desulfonatronaceae bacterium UBA663
CGGCAAGAGCCCGGCAAGAGCCTATTCAGCAACGACGCCGATGAAACCCGTAAGCGGCTTTAAGTCGGCGGTGCGATGTGTTTGAAAACTTAAAAAAGAAGACGGGCTTCTTTTACGAAGCCCGAGAGCGATGGTCAATGTTTGGCAAGGAGCAAAAACTATCTAAAAGAGGCTCCATCCGGCGATAAGCACCGTGACCAAAAGAGTCAGGGCGATGGGCACGCCCAACGGAGAGCGATCCACGTCCGGATCAAACTCCCGGCGAGGCAGGCGCATGGTGCGCAACAAGAGAACCGGGTGAATGGACAGGGACGAGACAAAGCTGGCGAAGCGGAAGGCCAGGCGATCGCAGGTATCGAAAAAGACATTCACCCAGCCTATGAAGACCTTTCGAAAAACAGGAGCCGAGGTCCGGAAGAACCAGTCGGTGTCCAGAGAGATCTTGTCCTTGGGCGTCAGTTTGGCTCGCACTACCCAGAACCCCAGAAAGGTGAAGATCAAGATCTGAATCGCTTCAACCAGGTGCGGGATGATGAAGGGACGGAAGTCCACCATCAGATACGGTAGCTTCCTGTACAGAAAGTCCGGAAAGATGCCGTAAAAAATGCACAACAAGGACGTGACGGCCATGGCCGCCATCATGCCGGTGGGAATAGGCTTGAGCTGATAATCGGCCTTTTTTTCGTGAAACCAGGTGTAGTAGGGCAGTTTGATGCCCACGGAAAGGAAGGTGCCTACGGAGGCCAGGATCAGCAGGAATTTGGCAAGATAATAGTAGCTCTCACCGGCTGCCGCGAGGATGATGAACTTACTGGTGAAGCCGTTGAACAGGGGCGCACCGGAGATAGAAAGACCCCCTATGATATAGAAGATCAGGACCCAGCGCATCCGCGAGGCCAACGCACCCAGTTGGTGCAGCTTGCTGGCGCCCGTGGCGTACAATACCGCGCCCGCGCACATGAACATGAGAGTCTTATACAGAATATTGTTGTAGGCGTGGGCTGTGGCACCGTTGATGGCCAGTTCCGTGCCGATGCCGATGCCCGCGACCATGTAACCCACCTGGCTGACGATGTGATGCCCCAGAATTTCCCGGATGTCGTTGGCCAGAAATGCGTAGGTGACGCCGTAGAGGGTCATGACCACGCCCATGGTCAAGAGAATGGGCCAGCCTGGGAACAGGACGGCCAGAACGTAGACCGCAACTTTCGTGGTGAAGGCGCTTAAGAACACCGAACCCGTTACCGTGGCCTTGGGATAACTGTCCGGGAGCCAGGAGTGGAAAGGCACCATGGCCGCGTTGATGGCCACGCCGGCCAGGATCAGCCATGCGGCCATGGATTCGCCCGGAGTGAAGCTTGTCAATAAGAGCGAGCCGGTGGTTTGGACATGGATCACGATACCGCCCAGGAGCAAGCCGCCTCCCAGAAGATGGTACAGCAGATAGCGCATGCCCGCACCTTGCGCTTCCTTGGTCCGTCTGGCCCAGATCAGATAGGTGGAGCCGGCGACCATGACTTCCCAGCAGACCAGCAGGGTGAAAAAATCGCCGCTGAAGGTTACACCCAGGGCGCCGCCGGCGTAGAGCAGGGCCGCGCACTGCTGACCGGTTTCACGCATGTGCAGGGAGTAGATGCCCCCCAAGAGGGCGATCAGGGCGAAGATGATGCCGAAAACGCGGCTTAAATCCGTTACTTGCAGGACGACCAGTTCATAGCCGGCAAAGGGCATGGTCAACACCGTGCCCACGGGCAAGGTCAAGGCAAGGTACAGCGCCGCCGCTGGAAAGGCTAGAAAGGCGACCGGGCGGATCTTTTGCGGCAACAGGGGCAGAATGAGCAGCCCCAGCCACATGGCAAGAACGGGAGGCAGCTCAATGATGGGCATCGGTGCTCCTTTCGTCTTTTTGGTCGTCTTTTTGGCCCTCTTTTTGGTCCGCAACAAGGGCGATTTTGTCGTAGTAATCTGGTTTCTGGTAAATCATTAGGTTCCCAAGGATCTTGGCCCCAAAAATCAGCAGCCAGCAGCCGATAAAGCCGAATACAGCGAAAAATCCGGGGATTCTTTCCCACCAATAGCGGGATTCAATGAACTGACCGATGATCGTGGCCACGGTCAGCAGGGCTAGAGCGATCCAATGCCAGGTTTTCACGGCAACCCTCCCGCAGCGATCAGGCTCGCCGGCAGATGAAAGACACTCTGTGTGACGCTTGACGCCAGATCAAAGAGATTGAAAAACAGGTTTGGCTGGAAGCCGAAGAGAATGGACAGGGTGGCGGCAATGCAGATGGGGATGACCATAAAGAGTGAGGCTTCGCCGTGATGAGCCAGATCCTTGCCTCCTTCCTTGAAAAAGGCGCGGTGCACGATGGGGAGGAGGTAGGCAGCGTTGAGCAGGCCGCTGATCAGGAAAATCCCCAAGATGACTAATTGATCGGCCTGCAAGGCGCCGCGGCAGAGGAACCATTTGCTGACAAAGGCGTTGATGGGCGGTATTCCGCTCAAGCCCAGGGCCCCGATGGTAAAAGCGGCCATGGTCCAAGGCATGACTTTTCCGATGCCGTCCAGTTGGGAGACCTCGGTCTTGTGCAGGTTGACGTAGACGGCCCCGGCGCAGAAGAACAGGGCGATCTTGGTGGTGGCGTGGGACGAGAGGTGGAGCAGACCGCCGGTGAAGCCGTCCGGGGTGAGCAGGGCCATTCCCAGGACGATGTAGGACAGATGTGCCACCGTGGAATAGGCCAGCCGGTGCTTGAAGTTGTTCTGCTTCAGGGCGATGAGCGAGGCCAGCAGGACGGTGGCCCCGGCAAAGGTGGCCAGGATCAGGTTCAAGCTGAAGGCGTGCATCACCTCGGGACCGAAAATAAAGCCCACCACGCGGATCACGCCGAAAGTGCCGGCCTTTACAACGGCCACGGCATGGAGCAGGGCGGAAACCGGCGTGGGCGCGATCATGGCCGCCGGGAGCCAGCTCTGCAGGGGCATGATGCCCGCCTTAACCCCCACGCCAGCGATGAACAAGATGAAGACCACCTTGATCAGGGTCGGATCAAGCAAAACATCGCCGAATATGCCGCCCGGCTTGAAGTCCAGGGTCCCGGCGATGAAGTAGGTCAACCCAATGGCCGCGATGAGCACGAGACCGGCGCTCAGGGCGTACACCAGATACTGCCTGCCGATACGGATGGCCTCGGCGCTTTCCTTATGAACGACCAAGGGATAGGTAGCTATGGACAGAATTTCGTAAAAAATCAAGAAGGTGAGCAGGTTTGCGGAAAAGGCGATGCCGATGGTGGCTGACAGACAGACCGCAAAACTGGCAAAATAGCGCGTCTGTTTTTCTTCGCCGGCGCCCCGCATATAACCGATGGAATAAAAGGAGGTCAGAATCCACAAGCCCGAAGCCGTCACGGCGAAGAAAAGCCCCACTGGGTCGGCTTTGAGCTGCAAGGCGATTCCCGGGGATATTTCCAGAATGGTGAATTCAGCGACGCGCCCGGCAAGAGCGTCAGGGAGCAGGGACAAAACTAGGGCAAACTTGATGAACGCCGCGGCCAGGGTCCAGAATTCCCGCACGTTGGGCTGGTTAGAACTGGCGTAGATCAGCGGGACCGCTGCCAGGGAGACCAAAACCGCCAGAAAGGGAATGGGGGATGTATAAGTGACGATATCGTACATTGCAGCCTTCCCTTACAGCCAGCCGGGGATCATGGGCACGATGACGTTGGTGACGATCCAGGCGTTGGCCAGACCAAGCACCAGGAGACCTGCCGCAAAAACAAGTGTTGGGACGAGCATGGATGCAGGGGCTTCGTTCCGGGGAATGTTCTGGGTGCTGGCGTCAACGGCCCCGGCTTCCTGAGGTTTGAGGTACATGCGCTCCAACACCCGGAAGAAATAGACCGCGTTGAGCAGGGTGCTCGCCAGGAGCACTACGAGGAAAATCCAGTGGGACTGCTCAATGGCCCCCAGGACCAGATACCACTTGCTGAAGAATCCCGCCGTGGGAGGCAGACCGATCATGGAGATGGCGGCCAGGGCGAATGCCGCAGATGTCCAGGGCATGGAGGAGCGCAGGCTGTTGGTCATGTTAGGGATGAAACTGTGCCCTTGGCGCAGGCGCAGGTTGCCGCTGACAAAGAACAGACAGGCCTTCATGCAGGCATGGTTTAAGGCGTGCAGCACGGCCCCGATAAAGCCCAGGGGAGAGGCCAGACCGATGCCCAGAGCGATGTAGCCGACCTGGGCCACGCTGCTGTAAGCAAGCACGCGTTTCATTTCCTTCTGGCAGATGGCCATCACGGATCCCCAGATGACCCCCGCCGCGCCGAGGAATCCTACAATCTGGATGAGATGCAGGTCGTTGCGCAGAAAATCCGGTTCCACCATGAAGAACATGATTCGCAACAGGACATAGGCCGCGACCTTGGTTCCGATGGCTGCGCTTAGGGCTGCGGCCGTGGAAGAGGCGTAGGTGTAAGCGTCCGGCATCCAGATGTGCATCGGGAAGAGGGCCATCTTCAGCCCGATGCCCAGAATGATGAGCACTAGGCCGAGGATCACCGGGGTAGTGTCTTGCACCAAAGGCAGCATGCGGGACATGTCGGCCATGTTCAGGGTGCCCGTGCTGATGAACAGGAAGGCTACGCCCAACAGGTAAAAGGCCGTGCCAATGGTACCCAAGATCAGATAGCGAAACGCGGCAATCGGGGCCCGGCGATCGCCGATGGCGACCAGGGCGTAGCCGGCCACGGCGGCTATTTCCAGGAATACGAAGAGATTGAAGAGGTCGCCGGTCATGACCATGCCGGTAAGACCGCCCAGCAGCAGCATGGAAAGACTGTAAAAGGGTATTTCCTTGATTGGGGTCTCAAAGGGTACGCTCACCTTGCCGTAAATCATCACCAGGAGGGTGACGCCGGACAGCAGGACGCAGAAAAAGGCCGCCAGGGGGTCCAGGACGAACTCAATGCCGATGGGTGGCATCCAGCCGGCAACATGATAGCTGATGGGCCCGTGGATCAGCACCTCGTGCAGGCCGGCCACCGAGAAATACAAGGCCAGGGCTGAGACGAAGGTCGCGGTGAGCTGGGCCAGGGATTGCCGGATCGCCCCCAGCAGAGGGATGAGCAGGGCGCTCAACAGGAAGATCACCGGAACCAGGACGGAGTATTGGGAGCCGATCACTTCATCCGCTCCAGAAGGGTTGGTTCGTCCAGGGTTTTGTATTCGCGATAGATGGCAATGAGCAGGGCTAAGGAAACCCCCAGGGTGACCACGGCCACGACAATGGCCGTGAGCATCAGGGTGTGTGGAAGAGGGTTGTGGTAGAGGTCCGGGTTTTCCAGGCCGAGCCTTTTGTCCACAACGGTGACCATAGCGCCGTCCTTGTGGGCGCTGACGATCCAAAACATGATGACCGCTGCCTGGATAATGGACAGGCCCAGGGCCTTCTTCATCAGATTGTGTTTGACCATCGCGCCGTACAAGCCGATGGTGAACAGTAGCGCCAAAAAGATGTAGGCGTAATATCCTTCAATGAATTCAAGCATGGTCAACATCCCAGGAGGTCATCGTAAATGGCCACGAGGGTGGTCATTACAGTCATGGTCACGCCTACTTCAACCAACAGGATCCCGTAATAGCGCAACCAGGCGGGTTCCAGCCACGGCCACAGGAGGTGGAGGTAGTGATAATCAAGATATTTACCGCCAAAGATGACGGTCAGCAGTCCGGTTCCGGCAAAAATCAAGGCGCCGACGGCGCTCAGGCGCAACGTGATCCAGGTGGGCATGATGTTCTGGCTCAAGCCCGGGCCCAGGGCCAGACGCAGGAGGAGAATCCCGGCGGCCAAAAGCACGCCGCCCTGAAAACCGCCTCCGGGGCTGTAGTGGCCATGAAAAAAGACATATATACCGATGAGCAGGATGCAGGGTGCAATCCCGCGGCAGGCAACGTGGATGATCGGGCTCTCTGTGGGGGATTTCATCCCCTCTTCGACGCAAGAGGGAGCGGTTTCTTTTTCAGGGTTGGGCGTCATGGCACTCTCCTGCGGACGTTCAGGATGAAAAAGCAGGCGATGCCGCCGACAAAGACGACGATGACCTCGCCCAAAGTGTCAAGGCTCCGATAGTCAGCCAAAATGACTGTAACCATGTTCGGCGTCTTGGTGTCTGCGTAGGCATGCATGATATAGTACGCGCCCGCCACCGGCGTTCCCACGAGATTGACCGTTTGGTGCGCCGGGGCGGCGAGATCCCCGCGGGGCGGCAGATCAACCACGGCGGCGAGAAGGATGCCCAAAAACGCCAAAAGCAGGAGATACTGGAACGTTTTCAATCTCGACTCTTCCTTGTTGTCATAAAAACGGCGATAATGCTGAACACACCTACGGCGCCTGCTCCGACCACCGCTTCGGTGAAGGCCACGTCAACGGCGCCCAGGGAAACCATGACGGCCGCAGTCATGAAGGTGAATACGTTCAGCGTGACGACCGCGGCCAGAAGGTTGCGCACGCTCAAGCCCACAACGGCGGCTACCACAAGAATAACGAAGAGAAGGAATTCAACAACCCAATGCATCGGACTACCGCTCCTCTTTTTCGTCTTTGTGCCCGTACCAAGGCTTCAGGCCGAACAACAGGGCCCTGCGGGCCAGGGCGTGGGTGGCGACGGGGTTGGTGAGGGCGACAAAAACGATGATCAGCAGCAGCTTGGCGGCGCTCTGGCTGAACCCTTCAAATACGGCCAGTCCGCTGAGAAAGAGCAGAATGCCCAAGGTATCCACTTTGCTGGCGGCATGGGTGCGGGTGTAAAAGTCCGGCAGGCGGCAGATGCCGATGCTGCCCACAAGCATGAAAAATGTGCCGCTCAACATCAGGATGACGGCCACGGCGTCCTGGAGGAAACTCATTTGGACGACCTTGGCGGGGAGCGAAAATATTTAGCCATAGCGATCACTCCGACGAAGTTCAGGATGGCATAGCCCAGGGAAATGTCGATGAACATGTCCAGACGGTCATATATCAGGCCGAACAGCAAAATAATGGTCATGGTCTTGCCGCCCACGGCCGCTGCGCCGAGCAGGCGGTCAAATACCGTAGGGCCCTTGTACACCCTGTAAAAGGGGATCAGCAGGGCAATGCTCAGAACCAGGGCGAGGGAAACGAAAAAAATATCCATTTACTTTCCCCGTCTTCCCCGTCTTCCCCGTCCAGAGGTGATCAATTCAATGTCGCAACACATGTCTGCGGCATTGCATTCCTGCATGTAGAGCCTGGCGACCCTGGCTTCCATGTCCCCGCTGACAAGACCTTCTTCGGTGTACCTGGTCAGGGCGTGCACGGTGAAGCGGCTGCCGTCGATGTCCAGGGTCAGGGTGCCGGGGGTCAGGGTGATGGAGTTTCCGAGGATCACCCGGGCCAGGACATTGGGCTGCTTGGAAGTGAAACGAACGATCATCGGCTGGATGGGCATTTTCGGGTGTAAAACCACGTAGGCCACGTAAACGCCGGATTTAACGATTTCGCCGACAAGCCACAGCAAATAGACGGACAAGCGGGGAATATTGATGCGGGTGGCGCCGCAGGGTTCGTTTTCCGCGAGCGGGATGCCGTGCAACTTGTGGCTCAGCCACATCACCAAGGCGATGGAGAGGAAGCCCCATAGGAAAAAGATGGGTACGAGCCTGCCGCTGAGGATCAGCCAGAGGGCGGTGAGCAGCAGGGCTTGCAGGATCAATCCGCGATAACGCATCCAAAAGGAGGAGGGGACCGTGGTTTTGTTCATAGGAGCGCGTGGCACCCGGCCATAAGACCGGTGCTTGGGAAAACGTTTTACTATGTTCCTTTTTGCACAAGCCGCGTCCTTCCTAATTGCAAGTTGGGTTTTTTGTCAAGAAAAATTTAAAAAATATTGCATCGAAATCGTGTCGTATTTTTGAGCGCTGATTGTCGTTTAACGTTTCATTCATGTTTCTTCATTGAAAAGATCAGTGTATTCAAATTGATACGCCTTAAGGAAAAATGCGGGATGAAAGCCGCATGATTGTTCGCGATAACGCGATCGGGTAGATTCATCCGTCATGACGAACGAATCTCCTGCCGAATCGCTGTTTAAACACCAGGATCAGGATTTTCCTTCCTGTCCCGGCGCATATTTGTTCAAGGACAAGGACAGCCGCATCCTTTACGTAGGCAAGGCCAAGAATTTGCGGAAGCGGCTGGCTTCCTACTTTCGCGCACCAAGGCATCTTGCGTCTAAAACCAGGGCCATGGTCGCCAGGGCCGGAAGCGTCGACGTGCTCTGCACGACTACGGAGAAGGAAGCCCTGCTTTTGGAAGCCGGTCTGATCAAGAAACATCGGCCGCGTTACAACATCTGCCTGCGTGACGATAAGCAGTATGTTTTGTTTAAATTGGACGTCCAGGCCGACTATCCCCGGCTGGTCCTGACCAGAAGGGTGGTTCGGGACGGGGCCTTGTATTTTGGTCCGTTCACCTCCTCCCTGGCCGCCCGCAGGACCCTGAAGGCCGTGCATCGATTGTTCCCTCTGCGGCGCTGCAAGGAGGCCGTGTTTCGCAACCGCGTCCGCCCCTGCCTGTATCATCACATGGGGCAGTGTCTTGGGCCTTGCATGCTTAAGGTGTGCAAAGACGCGTATGCGGACATGGTCCGCCGGTTGCGCTTGTTTCTCGCCGGCAGGTCCGGGGAATTGGTCGTGCATTTGACGGCCGCCATGCAGGAACACGCCGGCCGTCAGGAATATGAGCAGGCCGCGGAGATGCGGGATTTGTTGCGAGGCGTCAGCGAGACCCTGGAGCAGCAGGCGGTAGTGTTGCGCGACGGCCTGGACCGGGACGTGGTGGGCATGGTCGAGGACGAGCGGGGAGTCGGTATTAGCGTACTTTTCGTGCGCCAGGGTCGTCTTTTGGACAGCAGGCATTTTTTCTGGCCGAATCCGGAGCCGGACGTGATGCGTGCGGATTCGAAAGAAGAAGGGGAGTCCAAGCCCGGCGCAGGGGTGCGGGAGATGCTGGCGAGTTTTCTCATTCAGTTCTATGGCCCGGAACAATTCATCCCCGAGCGCATCATTCTGCCCATGTCCTTGAAGAATGCCGTTGTGAGCGAAATCTTGGCGGAGCGTCGCGGGGCCGAGGTACGCGTGGAGGCGGCCCGGAGGAGAGATGAGCAAAGACTCCTGGTCATGGCGCGGGCCAACGCCCGACAAGCCATGCGCACGGAGCCCGACCCGGCGCGGATGCTGGGTGATGCCTTAGGAATGCCTTGTCCGCCCGGTCGTATCGAAGTTGTAGACGTATCCCATTTATCCGGACAAGGCACGGTGGTGGGCATGGTGGTGTTTGAGCACGGCGGGCCGCTTAAAAGCGCTTACCGGGTGTACGCATTTCCTGACCAGGAGATAGGGGGGGATGATTATCTGGCCCTGGCCAGTTGGGCAAAGCGAAGGATAGAGTCCGGTCCGCCCTGGCCGGATTTGCTGCTGGTGGACGGCGGATTAGGGCAGCTCAACGCAGTCAGGCAGGTTCTTAGCCAGTTGGGAGTCGATCCGCCCTGGTTCCTGGTCGGCATTGCCAAGGCCGGACGACGCGCCGGGGAGCTGCGTGACAGCGTCTTCAGGCCCGGCCGGAAAAATCCTTTGCCGCTCAAGCCGGGCTCTCCTGAGTTGCTTTTTTTACAGCGCATGCGGGATGAGGCGCATCGTTTCGCCGTCAGCCGGCACCGCCTGAGCCGCAAAAAAACGACCTTGAACAGCCGGTTGGCGGCAATCAAGGGGGTGGGGCCGAAAACCGCGCAACTGCTTTGGGATTGCTTTGCAGACATTGACGCCATGCGCCGGGCCACTGTCGAAGACCTGGCAGCCCTGCCCGGCATGGGCGTGAAACGGGCCGCCAAGCTGTGCGAGGCCTTGCGGAAGATCACGTAGGCCA
>DBNV01000103.1:14876-16337 GCA_002299865.1 Desulfonatronaceae bacterium UBA663
TACCCACATTATTCGTTGTCTTCACACCAGCGCGGCGTGAGAGCATGATCCACGTCCAGGGCGTCCAGGATCCGCCCGGTCAACTGATCCACCAGTTCCTGCAAGGTGCGGGGACGGTGGTAAAAGCCGGGGCTGGCCGGCATGATCACGGCCCCCGCCCGGGTGGCGGTGAGCATGTTTTCCAGGTGAATGGCGTTCAAAGGGGTTTCCCTAGTGACCAGAATCAGTTTGCGTCGTTCCTTAAGCGTCACGTCCGCGGCCCGGTGAATGAGGTTGCTGCCCAGGCCCCTGGCCACGGCCGCCAGGCTGGCCATGGAGCAAGGGCAGACCACCATGCCCTGGTGGCGCCAGGAGCCGCTGGCCGGGGGCGCGGCAAGGTCGTCCTGTTCGTAGTGACAAAAGGCCATGTTCAAAAGGTTCTGGCGGTCCTGCCCGATTTCCTGATCCCACACCAGCCATCCGGCCCTGGAGACAATAAGATGCAGTTCGCAAAACGTCCGCAGGTTCCCGGCCAGGGTTTCGGCAAAGGGCATGCCGCTGGCTCCGGTCACAGCCATGACGATGCGTTTTTTGGGGGACGAAAGCATGGCTTTCACCGCCTGATGGACCGCCATACGGCCCGGATGTTTTCCGTGAACGCCGGTTCCGGGTGGTCGGGAATGGGGGAATGGTGTTTTTTGAGCGTGGCGTCCACCAGCATTTTGGCACCATGGCCGGGCGTGGCCGAATCATGCCAGGGTGCCAGGGGGCCATGCAGGACGCGAATATCCCGCAGGGGGTCCACGCAGTTACCAATGCGGGAGAATACTTGGCTAGTTTCGCGGACATCAACGGTCTTGTCAACTGCTACCATGAAGCGAAAACGTCTTAAGAATGAGCCCTCCAGGAGGGCGGTCAGCAGGTCGAGGGGCGCTGAACAGTCGGATGCGACGCGGACGAAACAGAAGTTCTGGAAAATGCCTTCCAAAGGCAGGGCGATGTCCAGCACCTCGGTGAAACCGGCCATGATCTGCCTGCGCAGGATCGGTTCAAACGCCTTGCCCATCCAGCAACTTTCCGATGGAGGCGCTCCGCCGGCAATGGCCTGAAAGATCGGTTCGGAGCCATGGGTGATGGCTCTGAGATGGAAGATCGGACTTTGCCTGGGCGCGGTCTGCCGTCCGGCATGGTTGCCAAAGGGGCCTTCCGTGACCCATTGCGTCGGGTCCACGTATCCCTCGAGGATAAATTGGCTGTCTGCCGGAACCGAGAGTTCCACGGTCTTGCACCTGGCCATTTCCAGGGGGGTACCACAAAAATGGGCGGCAAAGCCGAATTCGTCGACGTCAGGGGGCAGGGGGAAACTCGCCGCCAGGGTCACAGCCGGAGGGGCCCCCAAGATCACGGCTACCTCCAGGATGCGTTGCAGGCGCTTAGCAACGGCGAGGTGTTCCTCGGCGCCGCTGCCCGGGTGCCAGCCCA
>DBNV01000101.1:0-10706 GCA_002299865.1 Desulfonatronaceae bacterium UBA663
CGATAATACAAATTTCGTCCGCCCACCGTGAGCAGGGCCTGATAAACGTTCTTGCGCATCTCCCGGCGGTCCCAGACACCCTGAATGTGTCCACGGGCCAAAGCCTGATACGCCCCATGATAATGAGGAGGCACGGGCATGCCCGTGGTCTCCTGAATCACGCCCGGACCGGCGAAACCGATTCTTGAGGAACGAATGGCGAATTGATAGGGCGAGCAGCCCAGGAAGCTGGCCACCGGACCGGCATAGGAATTGGTGTCGTACACCACCAGATACAGGCCTCCGTCCTCCAGGTAGCGCCGCACGGCCATGGTGCAGCGGGGCATCTGAATCACGCCGCAGGTGCCTTCTTGGATGCGAATGCCCGCGGTACCGTGCACGTAGGCCAACAACGGAAAATGTTTTTTCCTGGCCCGATCCACGGCTCGAATGAACTTTTCGCCCTCGGCCGCGCCCACCGAGCCTCCCCGGAAATCAGCGACAAACATGGCCGTGATCACCTTCAAGTCATTAATCCGAGCTACGAAGGTCATGCACGAACTCTTCAGACCCGTTTTGCGCTTGGCTTCCTCCAGCTTGAGATCAAACCCTTCGAAGCCTAGAGGATTTTTGGCTTCAATCTGACCGTTGAATTCCCGGATCGTGTGTGGATCGAATACGTTGTGCAGATACCAGGCGTACTCCATGGGAAAGTGATGGCCGCAGTAAATGCACACGCCCGCCCATTCGCCGAACAGATCCGAGGCCCACATGTCCAGACAGCCATGCACCGAGGCATTGGGGCAGGTGATGGCTTGATCCTGTCGCGCTTTGGGGCTGACGTAGCCTTCCTGAATGGATTCATGCTTCTTCCAGCGGGAAAGCTGCGTCAACTGGGTTTGATCATTGCCGTTGGAGTTCGGTTCCGCGCCGGAGAGCGCCTTTCTGATCCGTTTCACAGGAGCTAGGCACTTGTTCAACACCACCTGAAATTCGGCGCCTACGTCTTCAGCTAGGTTGGATACCTTTTTCTGGTGCTTGCGTAAGAAACCGTACCGGAAAAACGAATAGACCGACCAGCTCAGATCCACCCCGAACTCAACGAACTTCTTGCCCAATGGCTTTTGGTCCAAAAGAGCGTGTCGACTCATGGCCATGTACCGCTGGTAACGCTTCCAGAGCAGACGATCCCGGGCCGCGCCGCTGAGTTTCCAGCGTACGAAAATATTTTCAACGTTCGCGCCGGGAGATTTTTTCTGGCGCATGATGGCATTGGCCCGAAAGTAATTCATGCCCCGGACATTGAGGGCGATTTCATCCGTGGCGTTGATCACCTCCTGGCGCAGCATCCGGAAAAAATCAAAATGCTCGGTCCTGGCCCCCAGCACCGGTTCCTGGATGATCCGGTCGATGAAGCCCATGGCCAGATTGTCCTGAGCGGTAATCTTCAACTGTCTGGCGCAATTCTCCACTAGGTCCGGCGGGGTTTTCTGGCCCGGCCTGACGCGCCCCTCAATGGCCGCGGCCCCTTCCGGAGAAATCACGGAATAATATCCGTGGGACAGCATCAGCCTGACGTCGGCCAGCCCGATGGCCTCGGCGCCTCCCGAGCCGCCTTCGGAAAAAATGGCGATCACCGGCACGCGCAGTCCGGCCATTTCGTAGAGATTACGGGCGATCTGCTGGGCCGCTCCGGGAAAATCCTCCACGGGAAACGCTCCCGGCGTGTTCACATAGGCATGAATCGGAATGTTTTCCGTTTCCGCGACCTTCATGTACTGCAAGGCCTTGGCGTTGCCCCAGGGCTTGACCGACCCGCCGTTGCGAAACTCCTGGCCGTGCCCCTTTTCATGCCCGATAACCATCACGGACTGGTTGTAAACCTTGTTTCCCACCCTGCGGGTGATGTAAGCCCGCGCGATGAGCATGCTCGGGTCCACGCTGTACTCGTCCTGCCCGCCGATTTCCGTGTAGTTGTCGTAAACGTGTTCCAGAATATCCTTCAGGGAAATCCGCTGCGGATGGCGCACGATGCGCACCTTGTCCATGGATGAAAGCCGGCGTTCCAGTTTCTTTTCCAGAAAGGCAAACAGGTCCTCCAGGGACGTCGCCTGACGAACCTGTTCGGCGGCGTCCAGTTTGGCTTGCTGCTCCGTGAACTCCTGGAGCCTAGCCCCTAGCAGCGCGACAGTGTCGTTTTCCTTGGCCCCGAAGACATCCTGAATATACTTGAGGCGCTCACGCAGTTCATAAAGAGTTTTTTCAATATCCATTTGCGATGGGATCGGCCGCGCCAAGCGCGGCCGAGGTGTTTTTCAATTGCAAGTGCATGAAAGCCTATGGCCGGTGGGAAACTTAGTGCACTAGAACATCAACAAATCAATGGTCTTGACACGGAGATATGCGATGTTCGATTGCAGCGGCTCTTCGGCGGCATTGCGCCCTTCCAGAATCAAGGAGTCCAGAAAGACCGCGCCCCGCTCCCTGGCTTCCCGCAGGTCCTTGCCCCAGATGATCGCCAAAGCCAGATTAGGGTCGTACTCCGTGGGGATTTCATAAGGTCTGTCCGTGGGCACGTGGGTGTAAACTTGGACCCATTCTTGAGGGGTCCAAGAGAATCGCTCGATCCGGCCCACCCAGGGAGCGAATTTGTTCTCCGGATCCTCGGCAATGATCCGGTATTCAATGCCTACCCCTTCAAAAACAATGTGTTCCTGTGTATAGTTCAAAGGCTCGCCCAGAGCGAGGCGAATCTGTTCGGAAATCAAATCCACCCGAGGCTTTCCGGGCAACCTGGAGATCACGGCGCTGACCCCGTTTTCCACCTGAATCCGGGTGTTCACCTCCAGCAGAAACGGTTGACCGTGGGGAGTGACGATCCACTCCCATGTGCCGACATTATCGTACCCCGCCTCTCGGGCCATGCTCAGGGAGTGCCTGGTAACGGACTCCAGCACCTCGGCGGCGTCAAAGGCGTAGCGAATGGACTGGGGAGCGAAGCCGGGAGCCACCTCGATGCGCTTTTGCCGACCGATGCTTTGCACGGAGCAGTTCCTGGTTCCGAAATGCACGACGTTCTTTCCGGATCGCTCCGCCACGATCTGCACCTCAAGGTGATTGAAGTCAAAGAACCGTTGCTCCACCAGCACGCCTTCATCCCGAAACTGACGCTTGGCGTAGTTGCGGATCCGCCGGAACGTACCTCGGAACTTGTCCGGATTATTGACCTCCTCGATGCCCATGCCCCCGCCGCCGGCCGAAGCCTTGACCAGCACTACGGGCCGGGGCACGCCTTGCTCGGTCTGAAAGGCGAACAGGACCCGGGCGAGATCCTCCGCCTCGATCTCGTCGTAGAGCGGCTTGTCGGAGCCGGGAATGGTAGGAATGTTCAGGCTGCGGGCCAAGCGCTTGGTGTTGATCTTGTCGCCCAGATCGCGGATCACGGACCAGGAAGGGCCGATGAACACCAAGGGACGCTTGCGCTCACTGGCTCTTCGCGCAAAGCGATGGTCTTCGGCGAAAAATCCGTATCCGGGGTGAATCGCCGTGGCGCCTGACGCGTCAGCTACTGAGAATATTTCGTTGGGGTCGTTGTACGATGAAATTCGGTACAAGGCCTGCTCACCAGCGGTTTCCACGGCCAGTCGGCAGTGTCCGGACGCGGCATCTTCCCGGGTCGCAACGCAAACAAAATCCAGACCTAAACTGCGACTGGCCTGGATGATGCGCATGGCGATCTCACCCCGGTTGGCGATGAGCAGTTTATGTCGCCTGCGACTTTGAGTCATTGTCTTCCTGTTGTTTTCGTTTGCGCTGGTCAATCAACTGCTTCTGAAGTTCCAGCGTCAACTTGTCCAGCAGTCTTTCCTGGAAAGTCGTTGCACCTTCAAAGACACAAGCGGCTACGCCGTTGTCGCAAATCCGGACAAACTTGGCCGATACGCCTTGGATCCAAATCTTGTCCTTGACGTACAGGTCCAGGCGGATCTTCTGCCCCAGGGAGAAAGATCGCTCACCATCCCTGAAGGCCAGGCCCGTGACGCTTAGGTCAATCACGGGATACGGCATGTTGCGTCCCTGAATCCGAATGGCCAGGCCGGGGCAATGCACCCGATACGCCTGACGTTTGGACTCGCCGTCTCCCGGAAAGACAAAGGAAAAATCATCACCTGCCAATGCGCTTCTCCAAAACGAACTCCACCCGTCTGTTCCTGCTGCGGTTCTCCTCGCAAGTGTTCGGGTACAAGGGATACATGTCCGCAAGGCCGGTGGAGGTCAGCCGGTGCGGCTCAAGGCCCATTTCCAAAAGATACCTCAGCACGTTTACGGAACGCAAGGCGGAAATTTCCCAATTGTCCTGAAATCTCCCCCCCCTGACCGGGAGGTCGTCGGTAAACCCGCGGATGTTGATCACCTGATCGTGATAGCGAATAAAAAAATCCTTGAGTTGCGCGATGATCCTTCTGCCTTCGGGCGTCAACGTAATCTGCCCCAGCTCGAACAAAACGTCGCCCGGCACCCGCAGGGTAATGATTCCCTCGTCAAAAATCGCCCCGACAACCCCCTCCAGGCCGTGGGTATTTTGATAATACCTGAAGTCGGAAAAAATGCGTTGCTGGTTTTCCACCATCTGCTTATGGATCAAAGCCTGATCAATGAAAACCCCCAGATCCTCCTCACGGATCATGTCACCGCCGGGAGTCCCACCCATTCTTTCGCCCAAGGCCATGCGCACGGAAAAAAAGGACTCCTGGAACCGGTCATGGTCCATTTTGGACATGGAAAACAACAAAATGAAAAAGACCAGCAACAAAAGGCACATGTCCGCAAAGGTAACCAGCCATTCGCGGGGGTCCTCGCCTTCCTCCCGGCCTAAAAAATCTGCGCCGTTCTGGGAGGGGTCCTGGGCTTCACCGTGCATGGCGGCGCTCCTTGGGCGGCACGAACGAGGACAGCTTTTCATAGACCAGGCGAGGATTGTTGTTCTCGAGAATGCACTTGGCGCCCTCGAAGATAATGCACAAGTGCAGGATTTCCTCCTGGCTGCGGCTGCGCAACTTTCCGGCCATGGGCAGGAAGAAGAGGTAGGCCAGCATGGCGCCGTAAAATGTGGTCAACAATGCCAAGGCCATGGCCGGGCCGATGGCGGTCGGGTCATCAAGGGCGGCCAGCATCTGAACCAGACCGATGAGCGTGCCGATCATCCCGAAGGCCGGCGCATAGGCGCCCATGCGTTTAAACACGTCTTGGACGATATGGTGTCGCCCCCGCAGCGACGCGATTTCAATGGCCAGCATCTCGCGGATCATCAACGGATCGGCGTTGTCCGCAATCAACTGGCAGGCCTTCTTCAAGAACTTGTTCTCGGTCTGGATGTTTTCCAGGGCCAACAATCCCTCCCTGCGGCTGATGTCCGCGATTTTGACCATGGTGTTGACGACGTCGATCTCCCGGTGCCGTCGCAAGGCGAAAATTTTATAGGCGGCAAAATGGGACTGAATGATTTCGTTGAGGGGATAGTTAATGGAAATCGCGGCCAAGGTGCCGCCCATGACGATCATGAATCCGGGAATGTTGATGAAGGTTTCCAGGGAACCGCCCAACAAGATCGCCCCGAGAATCAACGCCACTCCGGCGATGATCCCGAAAAAGGTAGTGATGTCCATTGATCTTTACGTCTCTTCTCTCGTAAGAAGCTGTCCTGGTTTTACGCTCAGGCGACCATTTCCCGCCCAACGGAGACAGCCATGAAACATCCCGTCATGCATCAACGATCACCCCTAGAGGCGGTCCACGCCGCCGTCGGCACCCTGCGCTCCCTGCTCCCCCCAGCAGCGTCTTCACCTATGGGCATTATCCTGGGCACAGGTCTGGGTCAATGGGTCGAAATCCTGACTCGGGCCGTCAGCGTCCCTTACGGGGAAATCCCCGGCTTTCCCCGCTCCACGGTGGAAAGCCATGCCGGATTCGTCCACGCCGGACTGTTCGACGACCACCCCGTCTTGGCTCTGCAAGGCCGCTTTCACCTCTACGAGGGATACGGCACGGACGAGGTCTGTTTCGGTGTGCGCACGCTGGCTCTGCTCGGAGTAAAGCAACTTATCATCACCAACGCCGCGGGCGCGCTCAACCCCTTGTTCCAGCCCGGCGAAATCATGGTTGTCAGCGACCAGATCAATCTCACCGGACACAATCCCTTGATCGGCCTGAACTACGGAGAACCGAAGTTCCCGGACATGAGCCGGTTGTTTTCACCGCGCCTGCGCGCCCTGGCCCACGCCGCCGCCAAGGACTGCGGGCTGCGCCTCCAGGAGGGGGTTTACGTGGGCATACTCGGCCCCAGTCTGGAGACTCCGGCGGAAACCAGGGCCTTCCGCATGCTAGGCGGCGACGCCATCGGCATGTCTTTGGTCCTGGAAACCATAGCCGCCCGCCAAATGGGCCTGAAAATCCTGGGTCTGTCCTGTTTGACCAACAAAAATCTGCCTGACTGCATGGCCCCCACCAGCCTGGAGCAAGTCATTTCCGTGGGACAAAGCATTGTCCCCAAACTTTCCACACTGCTCCCCGTCCTGGTGGCGTCCATGGCCCGCCATGCTTAGACTTTTCAACAAAAACCGGTCACGGCGCTCCCCGATGCTTCAAGGTGTAGACCGGCCGGCCACAGCCGCCTTGTTTCTGGCCACAGTTCTTTGGGGCGGGTCCTTCATCGCCATGAAGCTGGCCATCGGCGTGTATGGGCCCATAGTCGTGGTCTTCGCGCGCATGGCCCTGGCCAGTCTCTGCCTTCTGCTCCTGGTGGGCCGCTTCAAATCCGAGCGCTACCGGTCCGGCGACTGGAAGCCCCTGCTCTTCATGGCCCTTTGCGAGCCGTGCTTCTACCTCCTGTTCGAGGCCATGGCCCTGACCTACACCAGCGCCTCCCAGGTCGGGATGATCGTGGCCATCCTGCCGATGATGGTTGCTGTGGCGGCCAGGTTCGTCCTTAATGAACGTCTTCCCGTGCGGACATGGATCGGTTTCGCCCTGGCCATCCTTGGGGTCGTCTGGCTGACCATCCATTCCGTGAGCGATGAACACGCGCCCAATCCGCTTTTAGGTAATTTCCTGGGATTTTTGGCCATGTGCTGCGCCGTGGGATACATAATCACCGTCAAAATCCTGTGCGACCGCTTCAGCCCGCTGTTTCTCACGGCTGTCCAGGCCTTTGTGGCCTGCATTTTCTTTTTGCCGCTGCTTTTTCTGCCGGGCACGACCATGCCCGACACCTTTCACCTGGGTGCTGTGATCGCCATCCTCTACCTGGGCATCGGGGTGACACTCGGGGCTTACTGGCTCTATAACTTCGGGATCAGCCGAATTCCAGCCGGACAGGCTTCGATTTTCCTCAACCTGATTCCGGTGATCACCCTGTTCCTGGGATGGCTGATCCTTGGGGAACGGCTCACGCCCATGCAGTACGTTGCCTGTGCAGTGATCGTTTTCGCCGTGTTCCTCAGCCAGGGCCGACGACGGGCACGACCGCGGGCAATTGACATCACCATTCACCGCGTCCCGAAGGCGCGCAAGAGCACCAGGTATTCCTGATTGCCCTTGGGGCCAAGGATTTTTGCAGGCACACTGCCCAGGCTAAGGAGCCCCAATTCTTCCTCGGCGAACCGGATCACATCGGCCAGAGCCTCATCCCGCAAGGCCGGATCTCGCACCACGCCCTTGACCACGGCCTTCGGCCCCACCTCGAACTGAGGCTTGACCAGGGCGATGATCTCCCCGCCGGGCTTGAGAAACTGAAGACAGGACGGCAGGATCAGCCGCAGGGAAATGAAGGAGCAGTCCACGACGACCAGGTCCACCGGCTCCGGGAGCAGGTCCGGCTGCGCCTGACGGAAATTCACTCCCTCCAGGTTCACCACGCGGGGGTCCTGGCGCAGCTTCCAGTGCAGCTGCCCCCGGCCCACGTCCACGCAGTAGACCCTGGCCGCTCCGTGCTGCAACAGACAGTCCGTGAAGCCGCCGGTGGACGCGCCTACGTCCAGGGCGACCACGCCTTGCACAATGATCGGGAAATGTTCCAAGGCCGTGAGCAGCTTCTCCCCGCCACGGCTGACGAAGCGTTTCCCGGCCTCGACCTCCAGGACCACGTCCCGGGACAGGGCCTGGCCCGGCTTGGCAACGGGCCGCAGACCACTGTCCGTCCGCATGCGGACCATGCCGGCCATGATCAGGCGTTTGCCCTGTTCTCTAGACTCGACCAGCCCCTGGTCCGCCAATAATTGATCCGCGCGGATCTTTTCGGCCACACCCGGACTAATTCCTGGATTGCAGGCCAAGCAGCTCAGCCACGGAGCGAGCCGCCTTGATCGTGTACTCCTGCTCCCCAAGCCTTGCCTTCTCCTCGACCGAAGAAACCTTGCGCGGCCTGTTCACCAGCTCCGACCTGGGGCTGATCTCGTATTCCGGAGGAAACGCATCCTCGAAATACATCTCCTGAAACCCGATGAACTTCAGGCTGTGGGCCGTGGCGTCCAGGACGGCCAGTTCGTCCTTGCGCAGCAATCCCAGCTCCTTGGCCCGCAGCAGTCCGGCCAAGCATTCCCCACCCTGGGTGCATGCGATATGACCATGCCGGTTAGCCAGGAGCATGGCCTCGACAATGGCCTGCTCCTCCACCTGGACCACGTGGAACAGTCCGGCTCCGCCAACCTGCTCATATTGTTTAACCAAATGCTTGACCCGAGGGAAGGAAACCGGATTGCCGATCATGGCCGCCTGGGCCACGCTGGCCTGAACGGGCACGGGGCGGTATTCGCGCTTGTCCGGATCGTCTTCTCTGTAATACCGGAATACGGGGTTAGCATGGGCCGACTGCACACCGAAAATCCTGGGCAGGGCCTCAATGATCCCCAGGTAGTGCAGTTTGAGAAAACCGCCCATGATCGCTGTGACGTTGCCCGCGTTGCCGATGGGTACGAACACGGCCTTGTCCGCCACGTTCCAGGCATAGTGCTGGGCTGTCTCAAAGGCGTAGGATTCCTGGCCCAGGATGCGCCAGGCGTTCTTGGAATTGAGCAGGGCCACGCGGTAATTTTCGGCCAGATGCTCCACCACTTTCATGCAGTCGTCGAACACGCCGGGTAACTCCAGGACCACAGCCCCGCTGCCCAGCGGCTGGGCCAACTGTTGCGGGGTGACCTTGCCTTGGGGCAGGAGCACCACGCTCTTGACTGCCCCGCCCACATAAGCCGCGTACAAGGCGGCGGACGCGGAAGTATCGCCGGTGGAAGCGCAGACCGTGAGCACCTGGTCCCAGCCGTGACGGCGGACCAGGGCCTTGAGATAGCTGAAGGCGCAGGCCATGCCCCGGTCCTTGAAGGATGCGCTGGGGTTCTGGCCGTCGTTCTTAAAGGCCAGCGGCTGACCGACGAGGTCGCGCAAGGCTGACGAGGCCGGAATAATCGGGGTGTTGCCCTCGCCCAGCCAGACAATATCCTCAGGCTCCAACACCGGCGCGATCAGCTCGTAGAAGCGGAAAATGCCCTTCAGTTCGGGCCGACGCGTGGCCGCCCGCAGATCAAAGACCTCCCGCCACTGCGACCCAGCAGTGGCTCCCAACTCGTGGAAGCGTTCGTCCTCCAGCAGCAGGATCTCGCCGCAGCGCGGACAGGCGTAGTGCAGTTCGGCGATGTCCAGCCGCGCCTTGCACCCCAGGCAGACATAAACCAGATGTCCGCGATGCTTTGGAAAGGAATCGTAGTGGTTGTTCATGGCTGTCTCAAATCCCTAAAAGTTCAAGCGCTTGAGGCGACGCGGCAGTCGGGAGCTTTCCAGCGCACTGTTAAAAGACGATTTCCGTGCCAATCCCGCCCTTGGTGAACATTTCCAGCAGAATGGAATTCTCCAGACGTCCGTCGATGATGTGCGCCTTCTCCACCCCGGCCTCCACGGCCTCCAGACAACATTTGACCTTGGGGATCATGCCGCCGCGCACCACGCCCCGTTCCAGGGCCTCCACGGCCTTGTGCCTGTTCATGGAAGAAATCAGGTTGCCGTCCGGGTCCAACACCCCGGTCACGTCTGTCAGCAGAATCAACCTTTTGGCCTCCAGGGCCGCAGCCACGGCCCCGGCCACGGCGTCGGCGTTGATGTTGTAAGTCTCGCCCTCGTCATCCACGCCCACGGGCGCGATCACGGGGATGAACCCCTCGGCCTCCAGGATTTTGATCAGGCCGGTGCGGATGTCCGTGACCTCGCCCACCTTGCCCAGGTCGATGATTTCCGGCGGCATGTCCTTGTGCGGGATGACTATTTCCATCTTCTGGGCGTTGATGATCCGGCCGTCCTTGCCCGAAAGCCCAACGGCCTTGCCTCCGTGCAGGTTGAGCAGGTTGACGATCTCTTTGTTCACTTTGCCCACCAGGACCATCTCCACCACGTCCATGGTGGCCTGGTCCGTGACCCGCAAGCCCTCCCGGAACTGGCAGGAGATGCCCAACTGATCGAGCATTTTGCCGATCTGCGGACCGCCGCCGTGGACAATGATCGGGTTGACCCCGATGTAGCGCAGCAGGACAATGTTCAGAGCAAAGGCCCGCTTGAGCTGGTTATCCTTCATGGCGTGGCCGCCGTACTTGATGACCACGGTCTGCCCGTAAAAATCGCGGATATAGGGCAAGGCTTCCAAAAGCAGCTTGGCTTTGGCGACTTCAAGTTCCATGGCGTGAACCTTC
>DBNV01000101.1:11055-11370 GCA_002299865.1 Desulfonatronaceae bacterium UBA663
ATTAAAGGATGTACCGGGACAAATCCTTGCGCTGCTGAATATCCTGAAGTTTCTCGCGCACATAGTTTCCGTCCACCAGGACATGGTCGCCGGAGCGCTCCGAGGCCTCAAAAGACAGGTCGGACAGGATCTTCTCCAGAATGGTGTACAGCCGTCGCGCGCCAATGTTCTCGGTATCGTCGTTGATCCGCTGGGCAAAATCGGCCACTTCCTCCAGACTGTCCGGCGAAAACTCCAATTCCACCCCCTCGGTCCCCAAAAGCGCCTTGTACTGCTTGGTCAGGGCGTTTTCCGGCTCGGTTAAGATGCGCAGGA
>DBNV01000101.1:11752-25939 GCA_002299865.1 Desulfonatronaceae bacterium UBA663
CCGGGATCAGGTCCGACGGCTTGGACATGTGGAACGCCCCGGCAGCAATGAACAGGATATGATCCGTGCGGACCATGCCGTATTTGGTGTTCACGGAGCTGCCTTCCACCACGGGCAGCAGATCCCGCTGCACCCCCTCGCGGGAGACGTCGGCCTTGAAGCTTTCACGGTTGCTGCAGATCTTGTCGATCTCGTCCAGAAAGACGATGCCGCCCTGCTCCACCCGCTCCCGGGCCGCCTCCATCACCTTGTCCATGTCGATAAGCCGCTCGCTTTCCTCCTGGATGAGCAATTCATAGGCGTCCTTGACCTTGACCCGGCGCTGCTTGCGGCGTTGCGGAAAGACCCGGCTGAACATGTCCCGAAACTGCATCCCCATGTCCTCCAGTCCGGGCATGGCCATGATCTCCACCTGCGGGCTCGAGGCCTTGACCTCCACCTCCACCAGCCGCTCGTCAAGTCTCCCGTCGCGCCACATCTTGCGCAGCTTCTCCCGGGTGGGATCAGCGGTTCTGTCCCGGGAGGCGTCCGCAGTGGGCTGTGCGCCTTCCACAGCGGGCATGGCCGGTGGAGTGGGCGAAGCCGAAGGCTTGGGCAAGAGCAGGTCCAGCAAGCGCTCCTCAGCCAACTTTTCGGCCTTGACCCGGACTTTCTCTGTCTCCTCCTTGCGCACCATGCTCACGCCGATTTCCATCAGGTCGCGGATCATTGACTCCACATCCCGGCCCACGTATCCGATTTCCGTATACTTGGTGGCTTCCACCTTGATGAACGGAGCATTGGCCAGCTTGGCCAGGCGACGGGCGATCTCGGTCTTGCCCACGCCGGTGGGGCCGATCATGATGATGTTTTTGGGCGCGATTTCGTCCCGCAGTTCCGGATCCAGCTGCTGCCTGCGCCAACGGTTGCGCAGGGCGATGGCCACCATCCGTTTGGCGTCATTCTGGCCGATAATGTAACGGTCCAGTTCCGAGACGATTTCCCTGGGGGTGAGGTAACTCATGAAACAGCTCTCTCCTCTCGTTCAAGACTTCTTTAAAAATTCCAAGGTAATGTTTTCATTGGTGAAAACACATATTCCCGCGGCAATGGCCATGGCCTTGCGCACGATCTCCTCGCAACCCAAATCCGTATTCCGGACCAGGGCCCTGGCCGCAGCTAGGGCATAGCTGCCTCCGGATCCGATGGCCGCCACGCCGTCGTCCGGCTCGATCACATCGCCGGTGCCGCTGAGCAAGAGCATGGACGTGCCGTCCGCCACCAGAAGCATGGCCTCCAGCCGGCGCAAATACTTGTCCAGACGCCACTCCTTGGCCATTTCCACGCTGGCCCGGACCAGATTGCCGCCGTACTCCTCCAGCTTAGCCTCAAAGCGCTCAAACAGGGTCATGGCATCCGCCGTGGAACCGGCAAAGCCCACTAACACCCGGTCTTTGTAGATCCGCCGGACCTTGCGGGCGTTGTGCTTGAGGGCCACGCTCTGACCCATGGTCACCTGACCGTCGCCGGCAATGGCCACGCCGCCGGCGTCGCGCACGGCCAGGATGGTTGTTCCGTGCAGTTGCATCATCTTGTCTCCTAAAAAATGGAAAATTTTCAACGGACTGTCTGCTCATCCTTTTTTAGATTTAATCACGGCCCTGGACTTGCTCCCCTCCTGGGCGCCCACCAGGCCGTCCTTTTCCATTTGCTCGATGAATCTGGCCGAGCGGTTGAACCCGATCCGGAAGCGCCGCTGCAGCAGCGAAATGGAGGCCCGTCCCTGTTCCAGCACAAAAGCCACGGCATCGTTGTAGACCGGGTCGTTTGCCACGTCCGCTCCATCTGAGGCGACTCCGTTATTGCCGGTCTTTTCCCTGGACCACTCGTCGAAATTCAGCTCAAAGCTGGGAGGCTGCTGGTCCCGCCAAGCCTTGACCACGGCGGCGATCTCCTCATCCCGCACAAAAGCGCCGTGCATCCGTTGCAGTTTTCCCGCGCTGGGCTTGAACAGCATGTCGCCCTGGCCCAGCAGGTGTTCCGCGCCCACGGTGTCCAGAATGGTCCGGGAATCGTGTTTGGACGTCACCTGGAAGCTGATCCGACAGGGAAAGTTGGCTTTGATCAAGCCGGTGACCACGTCCACCGAGGGTCGTTGCGTAGCCAAGATCATATGGATGCCCGAGGCCCGGGCCAACTGGGCCAGGCGGATGATGCTCACTTCCACTTCCTTGGCCGCCGTGAGCATCAAATCGGCCAACTCGTCGATGATGATCACCAGATAGGGCATGGGCCGCTGTTCCGCAGCCTCCTGAAGGGGCATGTCCGCCACTTTCTGCTGATAAGCCCCGATGTGCCGCACGCCCAGGTTGGCCATGGCCTCATAGCGTGCGTCCATCTCGGCCACGGCCCAGTCCAGGGCGCTTTTGGCCAGGGCCATGTCCGTGACCACGGGATGCACCAGATGCGGCAGGTCCGCGTACACGGCCAGTTCAATGCGCTTGGGGTCGACCAACAGGAATTTGACCTCGTCCGGTCTGGCCTTGAATAGAATGCTCAGGATCATGGCGTTCAGGCCCACGCTCTTGCCCGCGCCCGTGGCCCCGGCCACGAGAAGATGCGGCATCCGCGCCAGGTCCGCAACCATGGGCGCGCCCTGAATGTCCTTACCGATGGCCATGGTCAGCTTGGATCTGGACTTCTGAAAGGCTTCGGACTCCAGGATCTCCCGCAGACACACCGATTGCCTGAACTCGTTGGGGATTTCCACGCCCACAGTGTCCTTGCCCGGCAGCGGCGCCACCACGCGCACCGAGGCGGCCTTCAGCCCTAGCGACAGGTCGTCGGAAAGCCCGGCGATGCGGCTGATCTTGACCCCTGGTGCTGGCTTGTACTCGAACATGGTGATCACCGGACCGGGCTGGATATGCTGCACCTCGCCCTGCACGCCGAAATCCGCCAGGCAGGTGACCAGGGCCTGCGCCATTTCCTGAAGCCTCTGCGGGGAAGTGCGCGGCTGCTTGCGGTCCGGCGGGCTTAAAATGTCCACGTCTGGAAAGAGGACGATCCTTTTGGCTGCCTTTGCGTTCATAACCGGCAGCAGGATCTCCGGCCACGTTTCCCCACGGGTCTTGGTAGACGCCTTTTCCGCTCGCGGCTTGTCCGGTTTGTTTTTCAGCATGGAAAGCTGAAAATCCTCCAGCAAGGAGGCGGGCATGTCCGGATCCGTAGCTTGGCCCGCTTCATCCCGCCCGGCTCGCCGGGCGGCTCGTGCCAGAAAGATGCGTTTCAACCGGTCTGAAACCGAGGCCCTGAGGGCCGAGGCCCCCAGGGAACTCCAATAAAGTCCGAAAAGCAGTTGGGAGGAAAGAACCACGATGAACAGCCACAACAGCAGGGCGCCTTTGTCCCCCAGCAGGGCAATGCCCAGCCCATGAATTTGATCTCCGAAATACCCGCCGCCCTGGATGGCGGAAAACACGATATTTTCCCTGGTCCAGGGGCTGCCGGCCCAGACCAGCATGGCCATCCACAGCAGGATCAGCCCCAGCCATCGCCACCATCTGGGCCATAGCGCCTTCCAAACGCAGGCCAGGGCCAACCACAAGAAAAACACGGGCAGAGCAAAGGCCGTCAGTCCAAAAAGGTCCACCAGCAAGCCGGCCGTGTACGCCCCCACGATTCCGGCCTGGTTGTGCACGGTCTGAACCGTGCCGGCATGCTGATTGAAGCTTGGGTCCTGGGGATGATAGGAAAGCAGACAGAGGACCAGAAACGCCGCGAGAAACAACAGGGCCAGGGCGCAGATTTCCCTCGGCAGAGACCCTTGCCTTTGCTCCTCGGAAACGGCCTGACGTTTGGAATGATTCATGGAGCTTAAAAGCCGGCGTGCTCAAAGGGGCCGCGCGCCTGGATGGATGGTTGCCAAGGGGCTTGTCGCGCCAAGATATCGGCAAGGCGGCGCTACTCCCGGCCGAGATATTCCCCGGACCTGGTATCCACCTTGATCTTGTCCCCTTGGTTGATGAACAAAGGCACGTTCACCGTCAGTCCGGTCCGGACCACGGCGGGCTTGGTCGCCCCGCTGACCGTGTCGCCCTTCACGCCGGGCTCGGCTTCGGTCACTTCCAGCACCACGGACGTGGGCAGGTCAATATCAATGGTCTGACCGCGGAACAACAGCACCTTGACCTGCTGTCCGTCCAGCAGAAACTTGCCCTTTTCCCCGGCCTGATCCTCGGTCACGGTTAGTTGCTCATACGTGGTCAGGTCCATGAACATGTATCCCGTGCCGTCATGATAGAGAAACTGCATTTCCCGCGTTTCCAGGTCCGGCTTGGGAAACTTTTCCCCGGACCGATAGGTCTGGTCCAGCACCCGGCCCGTAAACAGATTGCGCAGTTTGGTGCGCACGAAAGCGCCGCCCTTGCCCGGCTTGACGTGCAGGAACTCCACGATTTCATAAGGGGCGTTGTCGATCTCGATTTTCAATCCGCGTTTGAAGTCGCTGGTCGAAGGCATGGCTAATCCGTCCGAATGGATCAATGTTTTGCAAGATAAAAAACGGTCAACTGCTGGCAATCTCGTCGGCCGTGTTCCAATGCATCCACAGCGTCTGCACGGCCAGAGCATAGCCAAGCAGTCCCAAACCGGCAATCACCCCGATGCAGTGGGGAGCGATCAGGCTGGTATGGCGCTGGGGTTCGGCCCGGGCAAAAATATTGCTTAAGTGGACCTCCACGCAGGGCAGGCCGATCCAGGCCAGGCAGTCCGCCAGGGCCAGGCTGGTGTGGGTGTAGGCCCCGGCGTTGAGGACCACCCCGAACATGTCCTCCTGGCGGGCCTGTTCCAGACGGTCGATCAGCTGCCCCTCACCGTTGGCCTGGAAGAAATGCAGAACCAGGTCGTCCACGGCCCGCCCCAAAACGGCCTCCAGAAGGTCCGGCAGGTCGTGCATGCTCTGGGTGCCGTAGATCTCCGGCTGACGCTGGCCGAGGTGGCCGAGGTTCGGTCCGTTGACGATGAGAATGCGGCAGGACATAGGGGTACCTGAAAAGTGAGAGGAGGTTGTCGTAAAAAAGCAAGAGAATTTAGAAAACTAGCTGATCGGGCAAAAAACCGCAAGGAGCGTGGGCACGCCGCGAACACTTAAGACCTTGAAGATCCGATAAAACATCCGCGGACGCGGGGGTGCTTTCCTTTTCAGCATCCTTGCGGCCCTCGTGCCGAGCGAAGATCAAAAAACCCGTGTGCGCGACCATCCGGTCATCCGGCCGGAGGCGTTCGGCCACAGGCTTGTAACGGCGCAGCAGGATCTCCAGGACCTCCACATCCTCAAAGGGCCCCTTTTCCAGAGCGGACAGCAGCATGCTGACCTGGTTCGTGGTCGGCAGCAAAAAACCCATGGGAGCGCCGGGCATCAACGCGGCCACGGCCTGATCCAGATAATCCCAGGGTGTGCGCACGTCCAGAAACACCGCGTCCACGTCCGTCTGAGAGAATCCCTCGGATATATCTCGGTTGAACTGCTCCACCCGTTCCCCAAGCCCGGCCCAACGTAAATTGTCGCCGCACAGCTTGAAGAATTCCTCGCGCTGTTCATAGGTGTAAACCCGCCCCTGATCACCCACAAACCAAGCCAGGGCCGTGGTCAGGGCGCCAGAACCGCTCCCCGCCTCGATCACCCTGGCCCCCGGCGCCACGCCCAGCTTCATCAGGATATACCCGATCTCCTTGGGATAAATGATCTGGGTTTTGCGTTTGAGCATCTTTACCAGATCGTAGAGACTGGGCTTGATCAGCCGGAACGGATGGCCGAGATGGGTGCGCACCTGTTCCCCATAGTCGGCCTGAAACAGATCATCGTGTTTTAAAAGCCCGTAATGGGTCTGCACTGTTTCGCCCTCGCGCAACTTGCGCACGTAGCGCTTGCCTTGCGGACAGACCAGCATTACCAGATCACCTGGCTTGAGCATGACGCCTCCTGGTTGAAAGAAACGTGGAGGTATGTGCTTGATGACAGCCTGTCAAGGCTGGCCCGAGGGCTGGCCAAGGCATTTTTAGCTATGCTTAAGGAATAGTTGCCGGCTAGTTCATTCTGTGTGCGCCGGCTCTGAAGGATAAATTTGCTCGATCAGGCCGGCCTTGAAGAACTCGAGAGGAAAAATCATGGAATTCAAAACCCTTTACGGCCCGGTACGTTCCGGCAGACTCGGGCTTTCCCTTGGAGTGGATCTGCTGGGCCAGCGCATCTGCTCCATGGACTGCCTGTACTGCGAAATCGGGCCGACCCGTGCGCACACCCTGAAGCGCCACCCCTACATGCCGGCCAAGGTCATTCTGGACGAGCTTCATGCCTGGCGCCGTCAAGAGCTGCCCAGGCCGGAACACATCACGCTGGGCGGACTGGGCGAGCCTTGCCTGAACAGCGATCTTCCGGAAATCATCGCCGGCTGCCGGGAACTTTTTCCGGACATCCCTGTGGCCGTGCTGACCAATTCCACACTGCTCCACGATCCTGCGGTGCGCCGGGAACTGGCTGCAGTCCAAGTAGTGCTTCCCTCGCTGGACTCCCTGGTGGAGCGTGAATTTCTGGCCGTGAACAGGCCTTGCCCGGGTGTTGACCTTTTGCTGATCACCTCCGGCCTGCTGCAACTGCGCCGTGAATACACGGGCCTCGTCTGCCTGGAAGTCCTCCTGCTGCAAGGCATCAACGACACTCAGGAGAATTTGGACCTGCAAAGACAATTTCTGACCAAGTTGCAACCGGACCGGGTGGACGTGGTGACCATGACCCGGCCCGGGTCCTCGCCCCTGGCCAAAGCCGTGGCCAAAGAGACCCTGAACTCCTGGCGCCGCGCCCTGGCCCCCCTGACCCCCCTGGCCCGAATGTCCGCCAAACCCGATCGACTCGAAAAACATTCCACAGCGGGAATCATGTCTGCAGATACTGCAATGGAGCTTGTCCTCAACTCCCTGCGCCGCAGACCCCAGACTCCCGAACAGTTATCCGCGGCCCTGAGCGTGGACGTTATGCGGACAAAAACCATTCTTGACGCCCTGTTGCGCGAAGGACGGATCACCAAGGTCCGGGACTTTGGAGATGACTTTTATCACGCTGTTCTCTAGAATTAAAGAACAAATAACGGACCACCGTTCACATTTCACCGACCACATTAAGGAAAACCATGGCTCAGACAAAAAAACGCAAGAAAATGTTCATCAGCGTCCTACCCAATGAACAAGTCGAACTTATACTGGCCGAAGACAGCAAAATCACGGACTATTTCATAGAAATACTCCACCAGGCCAAAACCAAGGGCAACATCTACAAGGGCGTGATCAACAACATTGACACGGCCTTGCAGGCCGCGTTCGTCAATTACGGGGAAAGCCGCAACGGCTTCCTACAGATCGATGAAATCCACCCGGAATACTATTTGAAGGAACACGATCCCAATTCGGGCCGCAAGTATCCGCCCATGCAAAAGGTGCTCAAGACCGGTCAGGAACTGCTGGTCCAAGTGGTCAAGGAGCCCACGGTGAACAAGGGTGCTTTTTTGACCACCTATCTGTCGCTGGCCGGCCGGTTCCTGGTGCTCACCCCCGGCCAGGACCAATTCGGCGTTTCCCGGAAGATCGAGGACGAAACCGAGCGCAACCGACTCAAGGAAATCCTGCGCGACCAGGAACTGGGCGAAGGCATCGGCCTCATCGCCAGGACCAACAGCGAAGGGCAGAGCAAGACCAATCTGCTCAAGGACCTGCAGTACCTGAAACGACTCTGGAAAGACGTGCGCAAGAAAGGTATGAGCGAGATTCCGCCCGTGCTCATCTATCAGGAAAAGGACCTGGCCTTCAGGGCCGTGCGCGACTACCTGTCCACGGACGTGGCCGAGATCTGGATCGACCACGCTGAAACCTCTGAACTGGTCAAGGAGTTCGTGTCCCTGACCTTTCCCCGCCGCCAGAACATGGTCAAGCTGCACCCGGACACCGAACGCACCTTGTGGGAGCGCTTCAACTTAGAAAAACAACTGGAGCAGCTCTTCAGCCGTGAAGTTGCCCTGCCCAGCGGTGGACGCCTGGTGTTCGACCAGACCGAGGCCCTGATGGCCGTGGATGTCAACTCCGGAAAGATCAGCGGCAGCAATTTCAATGAAATGGTCTTTAAGACCAACATGGAGGCGGCCCTGGAAGTCGGTTTGCAGCTCAGGCTGCGCGACGTCGGAGGTCAGGTGGTTATCGACTTCATTGAAATGCGCGACCCTAAGCACCGCCGCGAAGTGGAAAAAGAGCTGAAAAACGCGCTCAAGGCGGATCGGGCCAGGGTGGACGTGGGCCGTTTGTCTAAGTTCGGGCTACTGGAGATGGTCCGCCAGCGCCTGGGCTCCTCGGCCCTGTCCGTGAGCACCGAGCCTTGCCCGCATTGCAAGGGCTGGGGCCACCGCCGGAACATGGAATGGCGCGCCCTGCAGGCCCTCAAGGACATCTATCGCAAACTCAGGGGCAAGAACTGCCCCAGCCCCCTGGAATACCGCGTGGATGGGGAACTGGCCCTGTATCTGCTAAACCACAAGCGGATCATGATCAAGGACCTGGAAGAGCGTTTCCAGAACTCCATCCTGATTCTGGGAGAGGCCTGCCAAAGTAAAACCTGACGGCAAGGGGCTGTTGAAGATCCTGCGTTTGGTGCGGCACATCCCATGAAAACTATTCTCGCCCTATAGCAGATAGCGGGAATTTTTTCATTGTCCTAAAAATTTTTATGCTGCTCTACATCCACGTGCCCTTCTGCCGGAGCAAATGCGCCTACTGCTCCTTTTTCTCCCTGCCCCTGTCCGATGAACTGAGCCTGAACGCCTACGTCAGCCTGCTTGTGGAGGAGATCGCCTTCTGGAACCGCCGCCTGGGCCGGGTTGCCGTGGACACCGTCTATTTCGGCGGCGGTACGCCCAGTCTGCTCCCCTTAGTCGGGGTGGAGCGAATCATCCACGCCCTGGATGCGGCCTTTTCGCTGCAATCCGGGTTGGAATGGAGCATGGAGGCCAATCCGGAGTCCTGCGGGGACCCGGAATATCTGCGCGGGCTGAAATCCTTGGGCGTCAACCGTCTCAGCCTGGGTCTGCAAAGCCTGGACACCGCCCTGCTGCGCCGCTTGGGCCGCGCTCACGACGCGGCCCAGGGCGTCCGGATCTTTGACCTGGCCCGCTGGGCCGGCTTTGAGAACATCAACCTGGACCTGATCTGGGGCCAGCCCGGCCAGCGTTTGCGGGGCTGGCTGCAAACCCTGACAAAAGCCCTTGACCTCCAACCCGAACATCTGTCCTGCTACGGCCTGAGCCTGGAGCAGGACACGCCCTTGGCCCGCGAGGTCGCCTCCGGCAAGGTAGTCCTTCCTGCTGAGGACGAACAGGCCAAAATGTTCCTGCACGGCGCAGAACTCTTGGAATCCAAGGGACGCATCCAGTACGAGATCTCCAATTTCAGCCGCATGGGCTACGCCTGCCTCCACAACCAGGGTTACTGGGAAGGCCGCGAATACCTGGGATTGGGGGCCGGGGCCGTGTCCACCCTGGGGGAGCGCAGATGGGAAAACCCCAGGGCGCTGCCCGCCTACGCCCTGCTGGTGCGTTCCGGCCAAGTCGGCGGCCAGGCCCAGGAACTCACCCCTGCCGAGCGGATCAGGGAGTTGGTCATGCTTTCGCTGCGCACCACCCGCGGGCTGGAACTAAACGCCTACGGCAAACTGAGCGGCCGCTCCTTCCTGCACGAACATGCCCCTCTGATCCAGGTGTTGCGCCAAAACGAGCTGATTCGGATCAGCGACGGCCGCCTGCGCCTGTCCAAAACGGGTCTGCTGGTCAGCAACGCCATTCTGGAGCGATTCTTCGCAACAGACTAAGAAAGCCGCCTAAGGATCCCCTTGCCGGGACGGACGTTGGGGGATGGCGGCGTATTGACCATGACTTTTGGCGAAATATACGTCATTGACAACGGGGATGGATTTCAGTCAATATTTACTAGGGATTTTGCATGACCGTAAAGAAAAAGAAGCAGGAGCCGGGATTTGACGACAGGCTGGCCGAGCTGCAACGCATCGTGGTCAAGTTGGAAAACGAGGAATTGCCGCTGGAAGATGGGGTGGCCCTGTTCAAGGAAGGCGTGACCCTGGCCAAGGCCTGCCGCAAGCAGTTGGAAGCGGCCAAGAACGAGGTGATGGTATCCGTCAAAGGTCTTTTGGAACCCTTTGCTCCGGATGGTCTGGGCCGCGACAAGGACAACAGCGTTGACGATGGAGATGAAGGCCTACCTTTCTGAGCTGGGCCGGGCCGTTGATGGCTGTCTGGCCGAGTGTCTGCGCAGTCCTGGCGTACCCTTCGCACTTCTGGAGGCCATGGAATACAGCTTGCTGGCCGGGGGCAAGCGGTTGCGTCCGGCCCTATGTCTGGTCTGGGCCGAATTGTTTGGAGCCCGTCGGGACGACATTTTGCCCGCGGCCGCGGCCCTGGAGTGCATCCATACCTATTCCCTGATTCATGACGATCTGCCGGCTATGGACAACGACGACCTGCGCCGGGGCAAACCCTCCTGCCACAAACGATTCGGCGAGGCCCTGGCCATCCTGGCCGGGGACGGGCTGCTCACCGAGGCTTTTGGGCTGCTTTTGGCTTCGCGGGCGCCTGCTTCGCAGGTGCTCTTGGCCGGGCAAAAGTTGGTCCGGGCCGCGGGTGCCGCAGGCATGGTCGGCGGCCAGGTTCTGGATATGCTGTGGACCGGGCAGGGCCGGACTACCATGGACGACCTATCCCGGATGCAGTCCTTGAAAACAGGGTTGCTGCTTCAAGTGTCTTGCGAATGCGGGGCTATTCTGGCCGGGGCCCCGGAATCGGGTCAACAACAGGCCGCGACTTACGGCCTGCACATCGGCCGGGCCTTTCAAATCGTCGACGACATTCTGGACGTGGTCGGCGATACCCAGACCCTGGGCAAGCCAGTGGGCAGCGACGAAGACCAAGGCAAGGTCACCTATCCGTCCTTGATCGGGATCGAACAGAGCCGGAAAGCAGCCGAGGCGCACAGGGACCAGGCGATTCGGGCACTGGACGGGCTCATCGGCCCCCAGGCCGTTTTTTTGCGACAGTTGGCCGCGTATATCGTTACCAGAGCAGCATAAGCACCATGGACAACACCAATTTGACGACTTTGACCCTCTCCAGAGAGAATATGCATTTACAGCACCAGGAAGATCACACCGGTGTGCCGGCCAAGGTCGAACAGACCCTGGACGGACATGCTCTGTTTTCGGCCATCAATCATCCCGGCGACGCGGCGGCACTGGACTACGCCCAAATGGAGGCCGTGGCCCAAGAGGTTCGGCGGCTGATTATTGCCACTGTTTCGGTCAACGGCGGGCACCTGGCCCCCTCTTTGGGCGTGGTGGACTTAACCCTGGCCCTGCTCAAGATTTTCAATCCGGAGCAGGACCGCATCATTTGGGACGTGGGGCATCAGGCCTACGCCTACAAGATCTTGACCGGGCGGCGAGAGGCTTTCCACACCCTGCGCACCTTGGGCGGAATAAGCGGTTTTCCCAAGCGCGAAGAAAGCCCATACGACCATTTCGGTGTGGGCCATTCCAGCACCTCCATTTCTGCGGCCCTGGGCATGGCCATTGCCCGGGATCTGGCCGGGGAGAACCATTCCGTGGTCGCGGTGATCGGCGACGGCTCCATGACCGCAGGGTTGGCCTATGAAGGGCTGAATCAGGCCGGGGATCTGGGGCTGGACCTGACCGTGGTGCTGAATGACAATGAAATGTCCATTTCCAAAAACGTGGGCGCCTTGTCTTCGTTCTTGAGTCGCAAGCTTTCCAAGCGCTGGATCCAGCGGTTCAAGCACCAGACGGAAGCCTGGATGCGCCAGGTGCCGAAGATCGGCGACGACCTTGCCAATTACGCCCGCTTAAGTGAATCCTCCCTGAAGACCTTTTTTACGCCGGGCATGATCTTCGAGGCTTTCAAGTTCAATTACATCGGCCCGATCAACGGCCACAACCACAAGGAGATGGCCGATGTTTTCCGACAGACCGGGGAATTGCAAGGTCCTGTCCTCGTGCACGTGCTGACCACCAAGGGCAAGGGTTATGTCCCGGCGGAAAAGAATCCCACCTTTTTCCATGGCGTGGGCTGCTTCGTCCCGGAGACCGGGGAGGTCAAGAAAATCCCGGACTGTCTGCCGTCCTATACCGAGGTGTTCGGGCGGACTCTGGCTGATCTGGCCGCGCGCAATGACAAGATCGTGGCCATCACTGCGGCCATGCCCGAGGGCACTGGGCTCAATTATTTCGCCCAAACCTATCCGAAACGCTTTTTCGACGTAGGCATATGCGAACAGCACGCCGTGACCATGGCTGCGGGTCTGGCCACACGGGGCTATCGGCCGGTGGTGGCCGTGTATTCGACCTTTTTGCAGCGCTCGTACGATCAGATCGTGCACGACGTCTGCCTGCAGAGCCTGCCGGTGGTCCTGTGTCTGGATCGGGCTGGGCTGGTGGGAGAGGACGGCGCAACCCACCACGGCGCGTTCGATGTTTCCTACCTCAGGCACATCCCCAACCTGGTGCTCATGGCGCCAAAAGACGAGGCCGAGCTGCAGGCCATGCTGATCACGGCCCTGGAGCACAATGGTCCTGTGGCCATCCGCTATCCGCGGGGGGTGGGCGTGGGCGCGGCGCTAGCCGACGCGGTCCAGCCGCTGCCCCTAGGCCTGGGCGAGGTGCTCCGCCAGGGCCGGGACGCGGTGGCGATCATCGCCCTGGGCAGCCGGGTGCATCCGGCCTGGGAGGCGGCCAAGGAGTTGGAGCAGGAAGGTTTGCTGGACGCAACCGTGTTCAATGCCCGGTTTGTCAAGCCCCTGCCGGAAGACCAGCTCTTAGAGTTGGCGAGGGAGCACCGACATCTGCTGGTCGTGGAGGAGAACGTGGTGGCTGGCGGTTTCGGCTCGGCCGTGCTGGAACTGTTCGCCCGTAAAGGCGTGCTGGGCCTGTGTCAGGTAGAGTTGCTGGGCCTGCCCGACGCTTTTGTGGAGCATGGACCGCAACGGTTGTTGCGCTCAAGGCTGGGGCTGGACAAAAACGGGATCAAGAGGACCCTGTGCGGCCTGCTTGGTCACGGTGGCGAGCAAGGCATACATAGATCGGGGCGGGACATGGAAACAATCCGGGAACAGTGTCCGCCGGGTCAACCATGGCTTCGCATGTAGCCCTGCTTTATGATCCGGTCTTTGCCGGGCATGACGCCGGGGCCGGGCATCCGGAAAGCCCCATGCGCTACACGGCCTTGGTCCGGGCCTTGGAAGACGACCGGGAGACGGCGGGCCTGCTGCGCCTGGGGGTGCGGCAGGCCGCGTTGCGGGAATTGAAATCCTGCCACGGCAGCGACTATATCGAGCTGGTGCGGCGGCACATCCAGAAAGGCTGTCACAGTCTGGGTTTTCCGGATACCCATGTTAGTCCAGGTTCATGGGACGCGGCGTTGAACGCGGCGGGAGGGGCCATGGCCGCCGTGGACGCGGTGATGCAGGGTCACGCGCAAAGCGTCTTCTGCGTGGTCCGCCCCCCCGGACATCACGCCCGGCCCAAACAAGGCATGGGCTTCTGCATCTTCAACAACATCGCCCTGGCCGCAAGGCATGCCCAGGTCGTCCACGGCCTGGAGCGGGTGCTCATCGTGGACTGGGACGTACACCACGGCAACGGCACCCAGGAAATCTTCTACGAAGACCCTGCGGTCCTCTTTTTCAGCACCCACCAAAGCAACTGGTACCCATATTCAGGATCCGCCGACGAGACCGGCGACGGTGCCGGAGAGGGCTTCACCATCAACTGCCCCTTTCCTTGCGGGACCGATATCGCTCCGGTCCGCAAAGCGTTTCTGGAGCGCCTCCTGCCTGCGGCGCGGGATTTCCAGCCCGAACTGGTGCTGATCTCTGCGGGTTTCGACGCCCTGGAGGTCGATCCTTTGGGCGGATTCCGTCTGCATCCGGAAGACTTTGCCGAGTTGACCGAAATTGTGCTGGAGATTGCCGCGGCCGGTGCCCAGGGCCGGGTGGTGTCCCTGCTTGAGGGCGGCTACGACCTTGACGGGCTGTGCCGGGCGGCCCTGGCCCATGTGCATGCCCTGATGCACGGATAGCGGCGGATAGCGG
>DBNV01000101.1:26299-26425 GCA_002299865.1 Desulfonatronaceae bacterium UBA663
TAGCGGCGGATAGCGGACGCCGTTCAGTCACTCCGGGAAATGGCCCGCGTGGCTAAACCCCGGCCGGAGATGATCATCGTCCATCTCATGAGCCGGGAAGAACCGGCCCGGTATCACGGCACCCAT
>DBNV01000107.1:0-6957 GCA_002299865.1 Desulfonatronaceae bacterium UBA663
CGCAGTTCCGTCTCATTGTCACGCTGATCCAATGCGCGCGCGATCCATTGCACCACCTTGAGCATATCCTCCTCCCGCATCCCCCGAGTGGTCAGAGCCGGCGTACCCAGGCGGATGCCGGAAGTGACAAAGGGAGAACGGGTTTCAAAGGGTACGGTGTTCTTGTTCACCGTGATCCCGGCCTTGTCCAGCGCGGTTTCGGCATCCTTGCCGGTGATGTCCGTATTCGTCAGGTCCACGAGCATCAGATGGTTGTCCGTGCCTCCGGAAACCAGGGTGAATCCGGCGTCCGTCAATGCCTTGGCCATGGCCTGGGCATTGGCCACGACTTGCCGCTGATAGGCATCGAATTCCGGCTTGAGCGCCTCGCCGAAGGCCACGGCCTTGGAGGCGATGACGTGCATCAGTGGGCCTCCCTGAATGCCTGGAAAAATCTGGGCGTTGAGCAACTTGCCGAATTCCTTGGAAGAGAGGATCAGGCCGCCGCGCGGCCCGCGCAGAGTCTTATGGGTGGTGCTGGTGATAAAGTGGGCGCTGCCCACGGGAGACGGATGCAGCTTTGCGGCGATCAACCCGGCGATATGGGCCATGTCCGCCATCAGCTTGGCGCCGACCTCCTCGGCGATCTCCCGGAACTTGGAGAAATCGATCACCCGGGCATAGGCGCTGGCCCCGGCCACGATCATTTTGGGCCGATGCTCCTTGGCCAGGGCCCGGACCTGTTCATAATCAATGGTTCCGGTTTCCCGGCTCACGCCGTAGAAAACGACCTTGTACAGCTTGCCGGAAAAATTCACGGGGCTGCCGTGGGTCAGATGACCGCCGTGGGAAAGGTTCATGCCCAAGATAACGTCGCCGGGCGTCAGGGCGCTGAAATACACGGCCATGTTTGCCTGGGAGCCGGAATGGGGCTGGACGTTGGCGTATTCGACCCCGAACAGCCGCTTCACCCGGTCCTGGGCCAGAACTTCGGCCATGTCCACGAATTCGCAACCGCCGTAATAGCGCTTGCCCGGATAGCCTTCGGCGTATTTATGGGTCAACACGCTGCCCATGGCCATGCGCACGGCCGGAGAGGTGAAGTTTTCCGAAGCGATCAATACCAGTTTATGGATCTGCCGCTCTTCCTCCAGCCGGACGGCTTCGGCCAATTCCGGATCATGGCGGCGCCATTCTTCAAGATTCATGGGATGTTCTCCCAAAGCATGTCCGTTGGATGGTTCATCTGCAGCCCAAGGCCCGTCATTGGTCGACTATTCTGCAAACTGCTTGAAAATAATGGCAGCGTTGGTCCCGCCGAATCCGAAGGAATTGCACAGCACCGAGCGCACCTCGCATTTCCTGCTGCCCTCGGCCACGTAATCCAGGTCGCACTCCGGATCGGGATGCGTCAGATTGATGGTCCCCGGAATCAGTCCATGGTGGATGGTCAACACGGAAAAGACGCTTTCCACGCCCCCGGCCGCGCCCAGCATATGCCCGATCATGGACTTGTTTCCGGTGATGGGCACGGAAGCGGCGTGCTTGCCCAGAACCTTCTTGATGGCCCTGGTTTCAGTGATGTCGTTGAGCTTGGTGGAGGTTCCGTGGGCGTTGATATGACTCAACTCCTCGGGCCGCACTCCGGCCTCGTTCAGTGCCGCGCTCATGGCCAGGGCCATGCCCACGCCTTCCTCGTCCGGCGCCGTGATATGATAGGCGTCCCCGGAGGCGCCATAGCCGACCACCTCGGCGAGAATGGTCGCGCCGCGCTCCCTGGCGTGCTCCAGGGTTTCCAGAAGCAACAGGCCGCACCCCTCGCTCATCACAAAGCCGTCCCGTCCGTTGTCAAAGGGGCGGGAGGCCCGCTGCGGGTCGTCGTTACGTGTGGACAAAGCCTTCAAGGCATTGAAGCCGGCCATGGCCAGCGGGGTCACGCTGGCTTCCGTCCCGCCGCAAATGACCGCATCAGCCCGGCCCAAAAGCAGTTCGGAAAAGGCCGTGCCGATGGAATGCAGGCCCGAGGCGCAGGCCGACGTGGTCACCAGGTTGTTGCCCTTGGCTCCTGTAAAGATGGACACCTGTCCCGCGGCCATGTTCGTGATCAGAGATGGGATGAAGAACGGCGAAATCTTGCGCGGCCCGCTCTTAAGCAGCACGGTCTGGGAACGCTCCAGAACGTCCAGGCCGCCAATGCCGCACCCGATGATCACGGCGGTACGGTGCGCCCTCTCGGGGACGATCTCGAAGCGGGCGTCCGCCAGAAGCATCTTGGCGCAGGCCACGGCATACTGGGCGAACAGTTCCATGCGGCGGGTCTGCTTGACGTGCATAAACTTTTCCGCGTCGAAACCGCGCACTTCCCCGGCGATCTTGGTTTCATGATCCTTGCCGTCAAAGCGGCTCAAGGGACCGATCCCGGATTCGCCCTTGATCAGCCGCTCCCAACTCGTCCGCACATCATTGCCCAGTGGCGTAATGGCCGCAACACCCGTAACCACTATCCGCTTCTTGAACATGCACGCATCCCGTCTTCTTGTTCAGAAGAAAGAAGAAAATCGAGCGCCCCATGATCAACGCCCCGACCACAAGACGCTCGCGGAACAGCCCTCCCCGCGCGGGGGAGAAGCTTAGCAACCGACTCGAAAGACAGTCCTTTTGTAAAGAAGGTTAGGCAGCCTTGGACTGAATGTATGTCAGAACGTCCTTGACCTTGCTCATTTTCTGGGCGTCTTCGTCGTCGATCTCAACGCCGAACTCCTCTTCCATAGCCATGATCAGTTCGGTCAGATCCAGGGAATCCGCTCCCAGGTCGTCGACAAAGGCCGCGTCGGGAGTGACTTGATCAGCGGAAACGCCAAGCTGGTCGACAATAATTTTTTTGACTTTTTCTTCAACAGACACAGCAACTCTCCTCCGAAATAAAATGAATGTTCCATCGCGGCACTTCTCGTTTCTTGCCGGACACAAACGCCCTGCTCCTAAAGACAAAGCACTACATATACAAGCCGCCGGAAATGCCGATCACCTGTCCGGTGATGTATCCGGCACCTTCGGAAACCAGAAAGGCCACGGCGTCCGCGACCTCCTCGGCTTGTCCGAAACGCTTCGCCGGGATCCGCTTCATGTACACGGCCTGGATTTCCTCGGTCAGTCCCGACGTCATGTCCGTGGCAATGAAGCCCGGGGCCACGGCATTCACAGTGATGCCGCGGGCGGCCAGTTCCTGGGCCGCAGACTTGGTCAATCCGATAACCCCGGCCTTGGAGGCCGCATAGTTGGCCTGTCCGGCATTACCCATCTCTCCGACGACGGAACTGATGTTGACGATCCTGCCGTAACGTTGCCGGATCATGATCTTAGCTGCTTCCTGCAAGCAGACGAACGTCCCGGTCAAATTCACGCGCAGAACCGTTTCCCAGTCCTGGGGCTTCATCCGAATGATCAGGTTGTCCTTGGTCATGCCGGCGTTGTTCACCAACACCTCAAGACGAACCTTGTCCTTGACGTGGTCCTTGAAAAATTCACCGATGGCGGCCATGTCGCCCACGTCCAACCGGAACACTTCGGCTCGGCCGCCGTGAAAGACAATCGCGTCCTTCACAGCCTCGGCCTGTTCCGACCTGCTGACATAGGTCGCGAACACCTGATAACCGTCCTGGGCCAGCCTGAGGGCCACAGCCTTGCCAATGCCCCTAGATCCGCCCGTAACGACCGCTGTCCTGATTAAATCGATCATGATGTATTCCCGAACGGATCTGGCCTGCTTGGCGATGAAACTCCCTGAACGCACGGGCCGGTTAGAATTGCAACAGGGCCGCCCCCCAGTTCAATCCGCCCCCGAAAGCTGTCAGGATAACCTTAGCACCCTCGGGAATCAATGCCTCCCGCCTGGCTTCAGCCAAGGCGATGGGAATCGAGGCCGCCGATGTGTTTCCGTAACGCTCAATATTCACGTACACCTTTTCCTCGGGAAATTCGAGCTTTTTGACCAGGGTCTCAATGATCCGGAGGTTCGCCTGATGAGGGATGATCATGTCGATGTCCGCCGCGCTCAGGCCGTTTTTGTTCAGCAACTCTTGGACCACGGAGGCCATGGAGCGGATGGAGTGTTTGAATATCTCCCGACCCTGCATCTGCAGGAAGAAGCCTTCCCCGACCTCGTCTCCCAGATGGAGCGGGGCCCCTGATCCGCCGCCGCGCACGGTCAGCAGTTCTTCCAGGGAACTGTCTCCGTCCAAAAGGATGTCCACCACGACCGGTCGGCCCGGGACACGGCCGGAAGCGACCACCACCGCGCCGGCGCCGTCGCCGAAGAGCACACAGGTGGAACGGTCCTGCCAATTGATCCTGGAGGTGACCACCTCGCTGCCCGCCACCAACACCACGGCCTCGGGATGCAGAGTCACCAGCGCCCTGGCCGTTTCCAGGCCGAAGAGGAACCCGGTGCAGGCTGCGGAGATGTCCATGGCCATGCCTCTGGGAATACCCAGCCGGGAGCGCAGACTGTAGGCCGCCGCGGGGATGTAGGAATCAGGGGTAAAGGTGGCCATCAGGACGTGGGTGACCCGTTCTGCAGACATGCCGGCGTCGGCCAGGGCCTGTTTGGCGGCCTCGGCCGCGAGCAAGGAACAGGGCTCATCCGGGCCGGCCACGTGGCGCTGCTTGATTCCGGTGCGACTGGTGATCCATTCGTCCGAGGTTTCGACCATGCGCTCCAGGTCGGCGTTGGTCACGATCCGTCGGGGAACATGCAGACCGGTCCCGGCAATGTATATCGGCATTTGCGTGGACATGGGAGAGATGGAAAGGAACGCGGGAAAAAGCAAAAAAACGCGTCTTCAGCCGTTCATCATGAGCACGCCGGAAGGCGGATTCTCTCGAGGTGCTGGGTCATGCGCGGCCGCATCCGGCCGAAGAGGCATGACCATGGAACCGCCACCGGCACCGTGGAGCCGGCTTCCAGCCGGCTCATGCTCCGGCAAAATGCCGGAGCCACGTCGCTTGAACTGCGCTAGATCGCTGTGCGCACTCAACTCCTCCAGGAGTTGTTCGTTGGAGCGCTTCTTGATGAAGGTCGCAGCCATGTGGATGGCGCTGCCCAGAGCCTTGGCGTTGGACGCGCCGTGACAAACAATGATGGTGCCCTTCAGGCCCAAAAGGGGGGCACCTCCGTATTCCGCGTAGTCGATGCTCTTGGCGAAGCGCCGCAAGGCGCCATTGGCGAACAGGCAGCCGAAACGCGACCAAAGCCCGCCCAGAAGCTCGCGCTTCAAAAGACGGCCCAGGGATACGGCCAGCCCTTCGGAGAGCTTCAGGACCACGTTGCCCACGAAACCGTCGCAGACCACAACGTCCACGTCGCCGGTAAACACGTCCCGGCCTTCCACATTGCCCACGAAATTCAGAGAGGATTTACGCAGCAGATCAAAGGCCAGCTTGACCTGGGAATTGCCTTTGCCTTCCTCTTCGCCGACGCTCATCAGCCCCACGCGCGGTTTGGGCACGCCCAGGACGCACCGGACCAACACGTCGGCCATCAACGCAAACTGGACCAGGTTGTGAGGTTTGCAGTCCACGTTGGCACCTACGTCAATAAGCACCATGGGCTTTTTCTCCGTGGGCAGTATCCCGGCCAGGGCCGGTCGGTCGATGCCCTCGATGCGGCCCAGAATGAACATGCCGCAGGCCAAGGTGGCCCCGGAATTGCCGGCGCTGACCACGCCGTGAGCCCGACCTTCCTTAACCAGGCGGAAGGCCACCTGGAGAGAGCTGGACTTCTTGCGGCGCAGGGCGTCGGAGGGCTTGTCCTGCATCCCGATGACCTGATCCGCATGGACAACCTCAATGTCCCCGGCGATGTCCGCCCCCAATGCCCCGGCGGCGGACAGTTCGGCGCGGATCTCCGGCTCCCGGCCCACGAGGATCAGCTTGAAAGACTTGGAGGCAAGCGCGTCCAAGGCCCCGCGCACCACCACGGACGGGCCGAAGTCCCCGCCCATGGCGTCCACGGCGATGCAAGGCTTACTTTGCGGCATCCGCTTCCCTGACAATCAGACGCTGCTCACCTTTGTAGACCCCGCAGCTTGAGCAAATCCGGTGCGGCAGGGTTGCCTCTTTGCACTGGCAATACACGGTGTTGGGAGCAGCGACCCTGTCGTGAGAGCGCCGCATGCCCCGCTTGGATCGAGAAGTTCGTTTCTTTGGCAAGGCCATGAGAAAATCCTTGGTTTAATCCGGTTCAATATTGACAGACTGTTTAGCAAAACAATCAAGAAAAGTGCAACGAACGCAACGCGTTCCATCGCGGGTCGCCGGTCTTAAGCCGCGCAATCGCAGGCGATCTGGTTTTTGTTCGCCCCGCACGAAACGCAAATACCCCGACACATGGGCGAGCACAACACCTTGACCGGCAAGGCCAGTTGAAACTGCTCCCACAAAAATCCAGCCGCGTCTAAAAACAGCAGGCCGTCTTTGGACACGATCCAGCCTCCGTCTTCCTCGGAAACCACGGCGTCGGGAAACGCTTCGAACTCCTGAAACTCCACGTCCACCATGAGTTTAGTTTCCTCGATGCAACGCACGCAAGGCATGAACAAGGAGCCGCAGACGCCACCGCTGATCAGACAGCCTTGCTCATGCGGATGCACCTGGAACTTGGCTTCCATGGGCGAAGCAAAACGGCAGGGCAGACGAAACTCCGCGACGGGATCGGCCCAAATGCGTTGCTCCGTAAAAGAAAACTCCCGGCCGGCCGCCGGGAGATCGGCAACTTGGACAAACAACTCGAACATTCTTTTACTCCCAAAAAAAAAGAAACTATTTAGCTTTTGGATGAATCAATTGTCAAGAATTCGGTGCGGAAAACCTTGCCAAAATTTTCATCTCCGGCTAAAAGATTGGGTTCCGTTGCCGCGTTTTTCCCTGGGCATGTCAGTTCGACGACACGCTTTTTTAGCCAATCACGAGCCAATCACG
>DBNV01000107.1:7297-12749 GCA_002299865.1 Desulfonatronaceae bacterium UBA663
CCAATCACGAGCCAATCACGAGGAGGATCATCATGTCCAAAGTATGCGCAATCTGCGGAAAAGGACCCCGCAGCGGAAATAACGTCAGCCACGCCAACAACAAGACCAAGCGCCGCTTCCTGCCCAACCTGCAACAGGTCCGCGCCCAGAAGCCCAACGGCGAAACCCATCGGATCAAGGTCTGCACGCGATGCCTGCGCTCAGACGCGGTGACCAAGCCCGTGGTCGCTTAAGCCCGCTGTTTAAGCGTCGTCGCTCCCAAGCCCCGCCAAAATGCATCGGCTTACTCCATCCTCCGCAGGGCATTGGCCAGACGGCGCAACACCCGGTCCCTGCCCAGCACCTCCATGGTCTCGAACAGCCCCGGACTCTTGGTTTTGCCGGTCAACACCACCCGCAAGGGCTGAGCCAAGATCTTGAAGGCCACGCCTTTTCCCTCGAGATAGCGGGTGAACAGCGCTTCCAGGGCCGCCTGGTCAAAGCCCGGCGCGTCCCGGAGCAAAAAATGCAAGACCGCGAAGTGCTCCTTGACTTGGGCGGTCAGGAACTTCGTCGCCGCAGCCTCGTCCATGACCAGCTCATCGTCACCGGCCACAAAAAATTCAGCCATTTCCGCCATCTCGACCATGGTCCCGGCCCGAGGTTGAAGCAGGGGCGCGACGGCTTCCAAATACGCCGCACCGGATTCAGGCTGGCCGCGCCGGCCCAAATGTTCGGCCAGAAGCCCGGCCAGACGAGCGGGAGATTCGCTCTTGATGTAGTGGGCGTTCAGCCAAAGCAGCTTGCTCTGGTCGAACACGCAGGCTGAGGAACCCAGGTGTTCCAGGCTGAAATGGGTCAGCAGTTCATCCAAGGAGAAAATCTCCTGGTCTCCGTGGGACCAGCCCAGCCGGACCAGATAATTGACCATGGCTTCGGGCAGATAGCCCAAATCGCGGTACGCAGTCACCGACGTGGCCCCATGGCGCTTGCTCAGCTTTTTCTTGTCCGGGCCCAAAATCATGGGCACATGCCCGAACTGGGGCAAGGGGCGGCCCAGGGCCTCGTACAGCAGGACCTGCTTGGGCGTGTTGCTCAAATGGTCGTCCCCGCGGATGATGTGCGTCATGTTCATGGTCACGTCGTCCACCACCACGGCCAAATTGTAGGTGGGCATCCCGTCCAGCCGGCGCAGAACCATATCGTCCAGTTGAGTGTTGGGCACGGATATCGGGCCCTTGACCAGGTCCAGAAAACCGGTTTCGCCGGAAAGGGGCGCCTTGAACCGCACCACGCGGCCCGGCCCGGAAGTCAGGCCTTTATCCCGACAGCGACCATTGTACTTGGGCACCGCGCCCGAAGCACGGGCTTGAGTGCGCATGGCCTCCACCTCCTCGGGGGTGCAGGCGCAGTAATAGGCGTGCCCGGTCTGCAGGAGGCGGTCGATGTATTCATTGTACAGGTCAATCCGGCGGCTCTGATAGTAAGGCCCCTCGTCCCAATCCAGACCCAGCCAGCGCATCCCGTCCAAAATGCCCTGGGTCATTTCCTCGGAGGAGCGGGCAGCGTCCGTGTCTTCGATGCGCAAGGTGAACCTGCCGCTATTTTTGCGCGCCCAGAGCCAGTTGAACAGGGCCGTACGCGCCCCGCCCACGTGCAGATGCCCCGTGGGACTGGGCGGAAATCGCGTGATAACGGTTGTCATGTCTTTCTCCGCATAAAAAAGCGGGCCTAAAAGCCCGCTTAATGTGCAACGTATCGAAAAAAGCCGTGTTTGGACAGACAGCTTTGTGCTTCAAACCGCTTGTACGGATGAAACCTCCGGCACTTCCTTGAGAATGGTCTTTTCAATGGCGTTTTTCAGGGTCATCTGGGACATGGGACAGCCCTTGCAGGCTCCGACAAGGCGCACCTTGACCACGCCGTCGTCCGTGACCTCCACCAGTTCCACGTCGCCGCCGTCGCGTTGCAGATACGGCCTCACCGTGGCCAGGACCGCCTCGACTTTTTGACGCATATCGTCCCCCTTAGGCGAGCAAAATCCGGATGTTGAGTGTTGAGCGAACTAATGCCTTTGCCGGAGCATGTCAAACCCGAAAGCCATAAACTATCCGCAACGTCATGTCTAGAAGCCATAAACCCTGTGCACGGATACGATGATCCACATGCCCGGGGGGGGTCCAAGGCCGCCCAGGCCGAACGCCTCCAGGGCCAACCCAACGCCTTTGAAGAAAAGTCTCCTGGAAATACCCATAGACGCATCCTTGCACATTTCCATGAAATGAAGGCCGCTTTCTCAGACCGACGGAAATTTCGTCACTGCTCCCCGCCGGCCCCACCGCCGACGTCGTCACGCTTCTCCTCCGAAGGCGGCACGAGCACCTTGATTGGCTCCTGTACACCTCCGATGCCGGCAAAGGTGCGCAACCGGGTCATGAGCACAGGACTGATTTCCTGACCCTTGGCCACCAGGAGCATACCCCTCAGGCTGATAACGTCCTCGGCCAGGAGCATACCGGTTTCCAGCTGATCGATGCGCACCTGGCGCAGCTTGAAGCCGGACTGCATACCCAGGACCTTTTCCAAAACCCCCAGCGCCATTGGATCGTACCAGCCCTGGCGGCCCTTCATAATGCCCAGGGCCTGGCCAGGGGTTTTTCCAGATGATTCCAACTGGTCGAAATCCACGAGAATTTTCAAAATCCTACCGCCCAGAGGGATGTCCGCCCCGGATTTTCCTCCGATGGGCGCGCCCTGCCCGGCAAAGTGCTTCTCCTGGTAGGCGATGATGTCCCGGATGCCCTCCAGGCGGGGGATATGACTCAACAGATCTGCTGCGATCAGTGGATGCATGTCGTAAATCTGCCGCTCCTCCCCTGACAGGGACTCGCCGCGGGCCATTTTCTCCAGCGCTTCCGTGGGAAGGAGCATGCATCCTATCTGGGACAGGAGGGCCGCGTTTTCCAATTCCCAGGTTTTGGTTATGCCCAGATGCAGTCCCACCTGCCTGACGTGGCGGTGGATGCGGTTGGCTCGACCAAAAGCCTCCGGGTTGACCATAGCCAGAAGTTCCGTGAGCACCTTGATGCTGCCGCTCAAAGTCTGCTCCAGAAGCTGCTTCTCCGCGGTCACCAAACGGTACTGGCGGAGGGCGTCTTCCAAGGTCCTCTGCATCTGCTGCGTGGAATAGGGCTTGGTCAAAAACCGGAACACATTGCCCTCGTTCACAGCGGCGATGGAAGACTGCACGTCCGCATAACCGGTGAGCATGATGCGCACCGTGTCCGGGGCCATCTCCTTCAGCCTGGTCAGGAACTGGACTCCGTCCACGCCGGGCATGCGCATGTCCGAGACCACCACGGCGAAGGGGCCCTTGCGGGCGATGATCCCTGCGGCCTCTCGCGCGCCTGCGGCGGTTTCCAGGTCATAGATCTTGTAAAAGTTGCGGCGAAAGGCATCCAACACGTTGTGGTCGTCGTCCACGAACAGTATTTTTTCCTTCCGGGCTGCTTGCTCACTCATGTTTTTTCCCTTTGCACGGCGATGCGTTTTTGTCCATGACGATTTGGCTCAACGCCGGACCGATGCGCAGGCAGGCCGCCGCCGCCTGAGAATCATACAAGCGACCTGGGCTTCGTCGTCCACGAAAAGTGCTGTTTTTGTGGAACTCATGGTTTTGCCTTCATATGGGACTCTGCTTCGGCCTGGACTTGCTCCTTGTGCACGTCTTCCTCGGGTTCACTCAGGTAAACCGGCAGGCGAATGATGAACTCGGTCCCCTGGCCCGGCTCGGATTCGAAAGCGATGGTCCCCCTGTGGCGCTTGACAATGGCCGAATGGGCGATGACCAGCCCCTGGCCGGTGCCCTTGCCCACTTCCTTGGTGGTGAAAAAGGGGTCAAAAATCCGGCTCTGAATTTCCCTGGGGACCCCACCCCCGTTGTCCGCGATGCAGACCTCCACGAAGTCCCCGTCCAGCCGGGTGGAAATGCGGATCAACCCCTCCTCCCTGGCCTGTTCGCCGTGGTGGGCCCCCACGGCATGGGCCGCGTTGACGATGATATTCAGAAAGGCCTGGCCGAGGTCGCTGGGATAACCAAGGATCATAGGCAGGCCCGGAGCTGGATGCATGTTCATCTCGGCCACGTATTTCCATTCGTTGCGGGATACGGTGACCGTGTTCTCCAGGATCTTGTTCACGTCCACAAGGGTCACGCTCTCCCCGCCCGGATGGGCGAAGGCCTTCATGGACCGCACGATGTGCGCCACCCGCTCCAGACCGTCCAGGGACTGGGCAATGGCCTGAGGAATTTCCCGACCCAGGGAGGCAAAGTCCAGCCCCTGGATGCGCTTTTTGAATTCGGCCGCCCGCTCAAGGGAGATGCCCCCGCTTGCGGGCCCTTGCAACAGACTCTGCCAGGATTCCAGACTCGGGAGAAGATCGTCCAGGACGCCACTCAAAAACCGCAAATTGTCGCCCACGAACTGGACCGGCGTGTTGATTTCGTGGGCAATGCCCGCAGCTAGCTGGCCAATGGCTTCCAGCTTCTGGGCCTGAAGAAGCTGGCTCTCGATTATTTTTTGCTCTGTTTTGTCCTCGCCAAGGATCAGCATCCCGCAGTATTCTCCCTTGTGAATGTCCAGGACGGGATCAAAGTGCAGCATGAGCGTCCCGTCCGTGCCGTTCGGCCGCTCGAACCACAGGTCGTTGATGCAGATGCTGGTCCTGTTCTCCCGGCAGGACCGGATCGCTTCCGCAACCCGTTCCCGTTCCCATGTCAGGGGCAAGGCGCCGAACTCCCTGTCAAAGGTCTTTTCCTGGGGAAGACTCAATAGTTTCGCGGCAATCCAGTTCCACCTCGTGACCATGTTCCGTTCATCCAGCACGATGAGCAGGGACTGGATGGAGGAGATGACCTGGTAGAGTTCCTGGTGGGCCAGATTCATCTTAGCCGTGCGCTGCTGGACAATGGCTTCCAGCTCGGCATGGGACCTGCGCAGCCGCAGTTGGGTCTTCACCCTGGCTGCCAGCACGTTGGGATGGAAGGGCTTGGCCACGAAGTCTGCGGCCCCCGCGGCAAAAGCCCGGACATTGTCCGCGGCATCGGTCAGCGCGCTGATGAAGAGCACCGGAATGTCCTTGAGCGCCGCAATTTCCTTAAACCTTCTACAAGTCTCGAAGCCGTCCATTTCCGGCATGGCGATGTCCAGAAGGATCAGATCCGGAGGGTTCCTGAGCGCGGCCTTGAGGGCCATTTCGCCGCGGGGAAACAGCATGACGCGGTATCCTTCCCCCTGGAGCAGGTCTTGCAGAATGTTCAGGCTGGCCGGGGTGTCGTCCACGACCATGATGGTCGGAGGAGTAGAATGATGAGTGATGAGTGATGAATGATGGGTCATTTCGCAACCCTGGATTTGAGCGTTTTTGTACTCGTGCGGATTCATGAATAGTCTCCTCACTCCTCACTCCTCAC
>DBNV01000107.1:13089-13420 GCA_002299865.1 Desulfonatronaceae bacterium UBA663
ACTCCTCACTCCTCACTCCTCATTGCCTTTCCCAGTATTTCCAATAGCCCTTCATATTCGTACTGGTCTGCCAACGCCTTTAAACCCGCGGCCACGGACTGATCCACGACCGCCGCCTGGCTGATCAGGTCCCGCAACATGTTCATGTCGCCGTCCTCCACGGCCTCGCGCATGGCTCGGAGCATGGCCCGGGGCAGCGCGGCCAGGGACTTGAGCCTGAGGACCGGGGGGCGGGGATCGAGAGTGCACTCGGGTTCAGTGGGCCGGCCCCGGTCCAGGACCGCCCGCACCTTGCCGCCCAGGGCGTGCATGGTGAACGGCTTCTGGATGA
>DBNV01000108.1:0-4419 GCA_002299865.1 Desulfonatronaceae bacterium UBA663
GCGCCTCCTGAAGCGGATGCAAAAGCGGCTGGTCTCGAACAGGCAAGAAGTTTTGCGGGATTTCCGGGAGGCGATGTTTACTGAAGCCGAATGTCGGGTGGGCTGGCCGGACCGCCTTGCGGAGGATCCGCTGCCTGCAGAATCCTGGTCGGATCAAGCTCTGGCGGCGGGCCTTGATTATCTGGCCGCAACCGATCTCCGGCAGCAAGTGGGTGAAATTAAGGCACCCGCTCTGGTCATACACGGCGCGCGGGATGCCATCTGTCCCGTCACAGGCGGGTTCTGGCTGGCGGAACGCCTGCCCCGGGCGGAATGGCTGGAGATTGAAGAGGCTGGCCACGCCCCCTTTCTGACACAGCCGGAGCGGGTGTGGCCGATTTGCAGGAAGTTTTTAGAATGAGTGCGGGCGTGGAAAAAAAATTAGTCCGGCAACATTTTGACCGTCATGCCCGGAATTACGACCGTTACGCCCGGGTGCAACACGAACTGGCGGACCGGCTGTTGGAGAAGATCGACCGGCGGGCTGAGCGGGGAGCTATTCTGGAGATCGGCTGCGGCACCGGTTATCTGACGGCACAGATGGCGCGGTTGTTTCCCCAGGCCGGGATCACGGCCCTCGACTTTGCGCCGGCCATGCTGGAAACGGCTCGCCAGCGCATCACGGACAACGCCGGGGTCGCTTTTCGGTTGGCGGATGTGGAGGATCTTGCCGATAACGAACTGGCGGCGTGGGGTTTTTTTGATCTGGTCATTTCCAACGCCACCTTTCAGTGGTTTAACCATCCGGAGGAGACGTTGCGGAAGTTGGCGCAGGTTCTCAGGCCCGGGGGGCAGTATCTGTTTAGCACTTTTGGGGCGGGGACGTTTCCGGAATTGCGGGCCGCCTTTGAGGAAGCGACAAGTGAGTCGGACGAACAGTGGCGACACGGTCCGCGTTTGCTGCCTGCCGCTTTCTGGAGTCGGGCGGTGGAGCAGGCTGGCCTGCGTCTAATGCACACAGACGTTCGACAGATCCGCGTTTTCTATCCGTCCGTGCTGGAGTTATTGCAGGCGGTGAAACATACAGGCGCGAACAACGCCGCGACCGGGGCGGTGGTGTGCCGCCGGCCCTCGGTTGTCCGGCACATGCTGGAGATTTACCGACGCCGGTTTAGTGTCGGCGAACAAATCTATGCGACCTACGAAGTGGTTTGTGTTTCAGGTTGCAAGGAGGCGACTGCGCATTCGCTAAAAAGTCGCGCAATGCCGGAATCAGTCCTGCCGGTGAAAGCCGGCATCCAGTGTTTTCAAGCGATTGGGAAAGAAAAGAAGCGGCTTTCAGCAGAAGGCTTCGGAATGCGATCGCGATAGGGGATCGGTCGGGCATCAGCAACCTGATGCAGATTTATACGCAACACCCCGACGACCGTGAGATCGTCTGGAGGCCAACGGAAAAGCGGATAGCGCTGTGCTTTTCCGTTGGCCGAAACGTCGAAAATGCAGGAAGGATTTTCGACGTCGTGCATAAGATTTAAAGACCTTGGAGGCAGCGTTGCCTTCAAGGTCTTTTTTTTTTTTCACCCAGCGCACGGGCTGAAGAACAATTTGGCGGAAAGAAAAACAAAACCAACGTGTTGTACGCTTGTCCCGTAATGTAAATTATGTAAACTTTCAAAAATGAAGCTGAACAAAGCTGGTGGAAAATGGCTCACACCTTCTTTTCGGCGCATCTCAATGCAGGAGCCGACACTAAATCGGCAGATGATCTTGCCTCTCATGGCGATACTTTATCAACCATGAAGCATGGATGAAGTTTGAAGTAAAACTTTAATGTTCAGAAATGGCCTGAAGTTGAAGTTTTGCTTGAAGTTTTTCGTTCTTAGTCTTCCTGTGTTTTAATCCTCTCCCGCTGGCCTGGTCTTCCAGCGGCGATGCATCCAAAACCATTGCTCAGGATAGCGACGCACATATCGTTCCACGGTCTGGGTGTAAAACAAAGCGATGGCGTTGATCCGTTCCTGCCTCTCCCCTGCCAAGATTCTGGTGTCCAACGGGTCTTCGAAGCACAAGCGGTACCGAGCCGGTTTGCCAGTCTCGCGGATCAGGAAAGTCGGCCAGACCAGGGCCTTGGCTCGCAGGGCCAGAAGCGCCGGGCCGAGGTTGACGGCTGCCGCGCGTCCAAGAAAAGGGAGAAAAACCGCATCTTCCCGGCGGCAGTTATGGTCTACCAGAAAAGCGCTCAGACCCTTCTTGGAGAGATTGCGCAGAACGCTGAGCGCCGCGTTATTATGCTCCTGGATACGTACCGTGGAATGCGTGCGCATCCTTTTGATCACACGATGCATGGCTGCATCGCGGGTGGCCTTGACCACCACCTGTTTGTGGGCTTGCGGGGCCATCAAGTTCAGCAGCCCACCGAGAAGCTCCCATGCTCCTAAGTGAGCCGTGGTCGCAACCACGGGCACGTCCGCGCACGAATCCAGTATCCCGCGCAGCCGGTCCGGATCGTCAATGATCAAGCGCTCCCTGGCAAATCGCCAATCCACCCGCCGGGCAAGCAGCAGTTCCAAAAAGGACCGACCGTTCTGGATAAAGCTTTGCCGCGCCAAGTTTCGCGCCTGCCCTTTATCCAGCCCGAGGCGTTCCCCGATGCTGGATTCGGCCAGGCCTCGTCGGCTGGGCAGGACGGTCCACAATAAGCGCCCAAAAGCGTCTCCCCAGGCGTAAATCCGCTCAAAATCCGCCCTTTGGCCCAGTGCAGCCAGGGTTTCATAGATGAGTTGTCGCATGCCGAACCTGACTTATCAGAGAGTTCCTTGCAACCTGCCTGCTTCGCGAAAATTTAATAACTGATGCCGAGTGATTATTCAAATATGCAACCTTTTCGAATAATTCTTGTTTTCTTCGCAAGCATCAGATACTTCAGTCCCTGTTGCGCAAGAAAAGTTTTGGACGGGTATCTCTTCAACCTCGACAATCCGGACGTCCTCGCCAACTTGCAAGGGCTGTACAATGATGTCTGGTCGCAATATTATTTCCTCCGCCAGGCCTGCAGGCCCGCCAGGCCCACAGGGTTCGCATTCTTGAGGATCTCGTCCTTGCGCTCCCGAAAAATTCAGGCTTTTTTCTGGCTGGATCTGCTGCAGCAAATGCATGACAACCTCCAGGAAATGAAATTCGAACTTCTGCCCTGCTTTGACGAACTCGCGGCAAGAGTGGTCGTTCTGAGCGAAAAGGTTATGCGCAATGGGGATCTGAACAAGCGCTACGTTCAAAATAGGGCCGAGGACAGCAGCGACTACGGCATCCGCGTGCAAAGGCAGCTTGGACGCCTGGTGGGACTTGTGGACAAATTGAAAAGCATCCGCAGGCAACGCATGGATAATCAAGAAGCACAGACTCAAGCCTGAAGCGAGATGCGACGCAATGAACAAACGCACACCCTTGTACGACCGGCACGTGGCCCATCAGGCGCGCATGGTCCCCTTCGCCGGCTTGGAATATGCCGGTGCAATACGCAAGCGGCGTGCTGGCCGAACATGAGTATACGAGGACCAAGGCTTCACTGTTCGACATCTGCCACATGGGCGAGTTCATCATCTCCGGGAGGGAAGTGGTGCGGGACCTAGGTCGCGTGGTCACCCACAACCTGGAGACCATGCAACCCGGAAAATCCAGATACGGCTTTATACTCAACCCCGCAGGCGGCATCTTGGATGATCTGATCATCTATCGCCTGGGCGCGGAGAGTTTCATGACCGTGGTCAACGCGGCCCGCCGCGTAGGCGACCTGCAATGGCTGCGTGAACACCTGCCTGCCTCGGTCAAGCTCCAGGATGTTTCGGACGACACGGCAAAGATCGATGTGCAAGGGCCTCTAGCCTGTGACGTGCTGGGCCGGGTTCTGCCGGGACACTGGCGCGACCTGGGCTATTTCTCCTTTCGTTCCACGTTTTTTCAAGATCGGGAAATCATGGTCAGTCGGACCGGGTATACAGGCGAATTGGGTTACGAAATCTATCTGCCGACTTCCCTGGCCCAATCGTTTTGGGATTCTTGTCTTTTGGGCGAAGAAGCCCGTCCCGCTGGCCTGGGTGCACGGGACACCTTACGTCTGGAAATGGGCTATCCTCTCTATGGTCACGACCTGGACGACGAACACACCCCCATCGAGGCCGGGTACGAGGCCATGCTGAACTCCAAAGCGGACTACATCGGCAAGGACCGGGAGCATGTCGTCCGTGAGCGTCTGACCCCCCTGAACATCCCCGGACGACGCAGCGCCCGCCACAATGATGTAGTCGCCACAGTTTCCGGAACAACTGCGGGCCGCGTCACCAGCGGCAGTTTTGCCCCCTCGCTGGGGCATTGCATAGCTCTGGCCTATATTTCCGAACAGTTTTTCCAGGAAGAGGAGTTCATTGTGCAGACCGGCCAGGC
>DBNV01000108.1:4753-7497 GCA_002299865.1 Desulfonatronaceae bacterium UBA663
CCGGCCAGGCGTACCACCCTGCCCTTTTATACGCACGGCACGGCGCGGATTCGTCTGGAACAGCCACTCCCTGCAATTTTCCGGCAATGAGGATCAACGCAACATGCACTCATTCTATCTTCCGCCCCATGCCTGGCGGGAACCTTATCTCCTGGAAGGTCAGGAAGCTCGACATTTGCTTAAGGTGATGCGTGCCCGTCCGGGGGATGCGCTACGCCTTTTCGACGGCCAAGGTCGCGAAGGTGTTTTTATCCTTGATGACCATGAACGAAACAGGGCTTTTCTTTCGCCCGTTGACCTCGCCCCGGCGCGCCCCCGGCAGCCGGGAGCGCATCTGGCCCTGGGCTGGAGCAAGACGTCCAGGCGCGGTTGGTTGTTGGAAAAAACCGTGGAGCTGCGTGCCGCAAGTCTCGTGTTCTGGCAGGCCGCCAGAAGTCAGGGTCGGGTTCCGGAAAGCCCCAAGGCAACCTGGAGGGATCAGTGCATTGTCGCGGCAAAACAGTGCGGCAATCCCTGGCTGCCGGACCTGGAGACGGCACCTGGCGGAGCCAGGGAGTTGATCGACAAATCCGCCTGTTTTTCGCGTCGCGTGGTGCTTTGGGAAGGCCCGGACACCCAGGCCATGTTCGACCCTGGGGATATGCCCGTGGCGGATGATGTCTTCCTGGTTTTGGGGCCGGAAGGCGGATTGACCCGAGACGAGGTGGAACTTTTTGAGGATGCCGGCTTTACGCCTCTTTCCTTGGGTCAAAGCATCCTGCGCTGGGAGACCGCCACCCTGCTCTGCCTGGGACTGCTGTACTGGCGGGAGGAAAAGATAAGCTACGCAACAACGAAAGACGTTGCGGATGCGAGTGACAGGACCTCACCCCGATGATCGTCAAGGTCGTCATGGATCACATCATGACATGATTGACGGCTGCGGCAAACACATCCCGCGCACTTGTGGAGGGCACCATGTTCTGCGCCAAATGCAAATTCAACAGTTTCGAGCACCTGTCCAAATGTCCTAATTGCGGATTCGACTGGAAGAAAGCCAGGGAAGCCCTACAGCTCGCATGGCTGCAGTCCGAGGGGTATGATTGGTTTCAGCGCCCCTTCTCTGAAGCAGTTCTCGCCGAGGAGATCGGCTATGATTTTTCCGCGTTCGAGGCAAAGACCGGGCAACTGTCGGATGCTGATTCCTCAAAGCCGATCGCACTAAGCGATCCGTCCGGCGCCAACAAGGATGAGCGTCCATGAGCGACCGCCAGCCCTTGGCAACGACCATCCGTCCGCAGACCCTTGAGGAATTTGTCGGCCAGGACCATTTGCGCACCAGGCTGCACGCCCTTGTTCAAGCCAAACGCCTCCCCAGCCTGTTATTTTTTGGTCCTCCGGGCTGCGGCAAGTCCACCCTGGCCCTGCTTCTAGCCAAGTCCCGCAACCAGCCATTTCTGCGTTTAAGCGCCCCGGAAGTGGGCCTAGCCAACCTGCGTAAAAAGTTGGAGAAGGCCGAAATTCTCGTGCTTGACGAAGTGCATCGTTTTTCTAAGGCTCAGCAGGATTTTTTTTTGCCCATCCTGGAGAGCGGTGAAATCACCTTGTTGGCCACGACCACGGAAAACCCTTCCTTCAGCGTGACCAAACAGCTTCTTTCCCGGATGCACGTGCTCAGGCTACGGCCTTTGAGCCGCCGGGAGCTTTTGGCCCTAGCCCGTCGCGGCGCGGAGATCCTGCATGCCGAGATTCCCGAACCCAGTCTGGATTTGCTGGCCGGGCTATCCAACGGCGACGCCAGGACCCTATTCAACTTGCTGGAACTCACGGCTGAACTGCCCAGAGAAAAATGGAGCGAGGACAAGCTGCGCCAAGCCTTGCCCGAAGTGGTATTGCGCGGCGATCGCGAAGGGGACACCCACTACGAATTGGCCTCGGCCCTGATCAAATCCATCCGCGGCAGCGACCCGGACGCGGCCCTGTATTATCTGGCCTGTCTGCTGGAAGGCGGCGAAGATCCGCGCTTTGTCTGTCGCCGTCTGATCCTGTCCGCTTCCGAGGACGTGGGTCTGGCCGATCCGCAGGCCCTGCCCCTGGCCGTGGCCTGCCAACAGGCCGTAGAGTTCGTGGGCATGCCCGAGGGCTTCATCCCTCTGGCCGAAACCGTTGTCTACCTGGCCCTGGCGCCCAAGAGCAATTCTTCCTATGCCGCCTACCTGGCCGCGCAAAAGGAAATCCGCACCCAAGGGGCGCACCCCGTGCCCCTGCATCTGCGCAACGCATCCACGGCTTTGCAAAAGGAGTGGGGCTATGGGCGGGGATATAAATACCCCCATGCTTTCCCCGAGGCCTGGGTGGAACAGGACTATTTACCGCCCGAAGTAAGGCGCCGTTTCTATGAGCCGAAGCCGCAAGGCCAAGAACCACGCTTGTACGCATGGCTCGCCAAACACCGCCGGCTTCCGCGCAAACCTTCATGAGGGCTGCATTTGCCCGAAATGGAGACTTCTTTATCCTAAGAGGCTGCTGTAAAAAAAAGTTGCGCAATGCCGGAATCAGTCCCGCCGGCAAAAGCCGGTATCCAGTGTTGCAAGCCTGCCTGTCTGTCTACCTGCCTGTCTGCCTACCGGCAGGTAGGCAGACAGGCGGTTGGAGAAAAAACCTGCCGCCTGCTATGGGAAGGTGGCTTTTTAGCGAATGCGGCGAATGCGGAGAATGCGGCGAATGCGAAGAATGCGGCGAATGCGGCGAATGCGGCGAATGCA
>DBNV01000072.1:0-2027 GCA_002299865.1 Desulfonatronaceae bacterium UBA663
TCGTGCCCGCCGGCAAAGACTATATCCCTAAAAGTGTCAGGCGTGAGCCCGATGGATTTCATATGGCCCTTGGGAATCAGATAGCCGGAAGTGGAGGCCGGATCCACGAAGCTCACGGTCAGCTCCTTGGCACGGCGCTGCACATCCTCCATGCTCTTAAGTCCGCTGTCTTTATGGGTGATCATAATACTGTGATAGACACCCAGCTTGCCGTCTGGGCCGACACCGGCGACAATGGCCCGCGCATTGGCCCGTTCAGCAGCCAGCACAAACGAAAAGGGGCCAAAGAACGCCACATCCACTCTGTCGGCGCGCATCGCCTCCACCACCGCCGTGTAATCGATGGCCTTGAACATCCGGACCTCCATACCCACCTCTCTTTCCAGGTACTTCCTGATCGGCTCAAAGGTCTTGGCCATCTTCTCAAGGTCTTCCGCGGGAATCATGGCCATGTTGAGTGCTCGCGGTTTTTCTCCATAGCCGCTGCCTACGCCCATCACCGCCACCAGAATGACGGTCAAGCAGAGCGCTGCCCAAATCCTTGATTTTTGTGCTGCAAACATCAACTCCTCCTCCTTTAAAGATTAAAGATAAAGAAATTGTTCACCACAAATACATCCTGATTAGGAGAAAGTGGCGGCTTCAGCCATTGCTCACGCCAATACACGCTTCAAAGTTACAACTTCACGACGGGAATATGTTTTTTCGGTGAAGGCTCCGCAAGGGCCACGGTCGGCCCAAAAAAACGTTTACTCAAAACTTGTCGGCATCATTGGGGATGCAGGAGGAATGTCGCGCGTTACTTTGTTGCCCTTTGCTCGAACTCGCGATCATTAAGGGCAAGTTGAAGTGGCCCGGATCCGCTCCAAGTTGCATGGTCGGGCAAATTGTCGTTCCTCGCAAAAGAGGCTATCAAGGCGCTCCATGGCTTTCTTTTGAATTCCAATACCCAGAGCAATATTATGTCCAAACTGACCATGCACGCCCTGACCAAGTCCTACGGCGGCCGGGATCTCTTCCGCGACTTCAGCATGGAGATCGGCGGCGGCACGCGCCTGGCCGTGGTGGGGGCCAACGGCACGGGCAAGTCCACGCTGCTGCGCATCCTGGCCGGCCAGTCCCAACCGGACGGCGGCCGGGTGATCTATTCCACCGGGGTCCGGTTGGGCTACGTGGCTCAGGAACTGGAAGCCGACGACCTGGACCGGGAACTGCTGTCCTGGGTCATGGCCGCGCTGCCCTCCTGGTCCGGATTCTGGCAACGCTGGGAAGAGGCCGTTCGAGCCCACGACGCGGCGCAGCTCAAGAAACTAGCCGAGGAGCAGGCCCTGCTGGAGCACCAGTTGGGCTACAGCCCGGAGCACCGGGCCAAGGCTATCTTGTGCGGACTGGGCTTTGCCGAGGCCGACCTGCACCGGCCCATCCGGGCGCTTAGCGGCGGATGGCGGGAGCGGGCCAAATTGGCTCGGGTGCTCACCGCGGGGGCAGACGTGCTTTTGCTGGACGAACCCACTAACCATCTGGATCTGGAAGCCGTAGCCTGGCTGGAGGAATATCTGCTGGGCTTTGCCGGGGTCCTGGTGTTCGTGGCCCACGACCGGATTTTTTTGGACAAAGTGGCCACCCAGACCCTGTACCTGGGGGACGCCAAGCCCATCCTGCGGCCCGGTACGTTCTCCCAGTTTCTGCAGTGGCGGGAGGAAATGGAACTGCAATGGGAGCGCCAGGCCCAGGCCATTGACGAGAAAATCAAGCACCAGGCCGCATTCATCGAACGCTTCCGGTACAAGGCCAGCAAGGCCAGGCAGGCACAGAGCAAGCTGAAAAGCTCGGAGCGGATGCACAAGGAACTGGAGGGATTGCGCAGCCAACGGCCCGAAACCCGGACCAAGACGCTGTCCTTCTCCCTGCCTGAGCCCAGCCGAGGCGACCAGACCGTGCTGGCTGCGGCTGACCTGGAATTCGCCTTTCCCGGCGGCGAAAGTCTCTGGCCGCCGCTGACCTTCCAACTCTATCGGGGGCAAAAG
>DBNV01000072.1:2416-5441 GCA_002299865.1 Desulfonatronaceae bacterium UBA663
GGGGAACTTGCGCCCACAAGCGGTCGCATCCGTCTCGGTCCGAACACGGTCCTGGGCTATTTCAGCCAACATCAGACGGAAATCCTGAAGCCGGAAACCCCGGTCCTGGCCGAGATGCGCCGCCTGGCCGGGCCCAAGGCCACGCATTTCGAGGTCTGTTCGATCCTGGGGCTGTTTCTGCTGGGCGAAGAGTACTGGGACCGGCCCGTAGCCGGCTTGAGCGGGGGAGAGAAAAGCCGGCTGCTGCTGGCTTCCCTGTTTGCGGCCAGGGCCAATTTTCTGGTCCTGGACGAGCCCACCAACCATCTGGACTTGGAGAGCCGGGAGGCTCTGGTCCGGGCTCTGAATGAGTATTCCGGCACCCTGCTCTTCGTGGCTCACGACCGCAGACTGATGGCCGAGGCGGCCAGCGAGGTCTGGGCCGTTGGCGAAGGCGGACTACAGGTCTTTTCCAGGGGCTTCCAGGAATACGACGATTATCGCTGCCAAACCTTGGCGGATGGATGCGCGGCGGACAAAGCCGCCATCACCGGACGGGCCTCGCCCGGACGGGCCTCGCGGCGGGAGGAAAAGGAACGCCGCCGCCTGGAAGCCGAGCGGCGCAACGCCCTGTCCCGCAAGCTCAAGCCCTTGCGCGAAAAGTACGCAGCCTTGGAACGAGAGTTGGAAACGGTCCTGGCCCGGCAAGGCGCGTTGGAGCAGAGCCTGGCCGATCCGGAAACATACGCCAAGGCCGAAGAATTCAGCCGGGTTAGCCGCGAGTACGGGGAGACCGAGCGCCGGATCGAGGAACTGCTACACCGTCTGGAAGCGCTGGAGGGAGAAATTACGGCTTTGGAAGCGCCGTGGCCGGAGACGGCGTGATGTTCGCAGTTTCCAAAGAAAACTTTAGACTGCCCGGGTGCCAAAGTACAGGCTTGCCCCCAGGAGGATAATGAATAAAGCGCCCAGACAGGCCAGGGTTCTGTACACCAGGACAAAGGCTCGTTTGGATCTTTTGCTGACATTCAAGGCCAGACCCGTTGATCCGACCGTGAGCAGGCCTAGCAACGAGACTGTCAGACCCATGCCCAGGGCCAGGGGAATCATGGCCACCAGCCCGACCCAGAACACGCCCAGGCTCAAGGTGAACAGCAAAATCAGGGCCGCGCCGGGGCAGGGCATCAGTCCGCAGGCCAGGGCCAGTGAGGACATGTCCTTTGTCGATGCCCGAGGGCAGTCTTCCTGCTTGTCCCTAGGCGTCCTCCACCATTCGTACAAGGTCCTGCCCAGTAGAAACAGACCGATGCCCATGATCAGCAGGTAGCTTATGGATTCCAGCCGGCCCTCGACCCCGTGAAAGGCAACGATGTTCGTGCGACCCACGAACCAGGATAGGCCGAGTACGATGACCATGGCGGACAGAATATGGATGCCCGTAATCAGGTTGCCGAAGACCAGGGCTTGGCGCATGGTTCCCCTCCTGGACAAAAAGTAGGAGCAGACGATGGACTTGCCGTGGCCCGGGCCCAAGGCATGGACGATGCCATAGAGCAGTGAAAGGATCATTAACTGCCAGGTGGCCATGCTTAAGGGTCGTTCCTGGATCTGCCTGACGTAAGCGGTCATTTTCTGGTGCAACACGCGCTGCGTGGCCAGGATGTCGGCTAAAAACGGCGGCTGGAACCTGGGCGTCGAGGGCCCTGGCTGGACAGCTTGGCGCTGCTCTTGCTGCAGCTCGTCGGTTTCTCTGGGGGCCTCACGGCGGTCCTGGGAGGGAGGCGTGAGAAAGGGATTCTGGGCGGCGGCCGTGGGCTTAAGCCAGACCACGCAGAGCAGCACAATGAGAAACGTCAGCAGTGTCTTCATCGGCAAGGGCGCTGTCGTTGTCATGGCTTGTGAAAACGCAGGGTGAAATGTTTAGGTTGCCATGCCCCGCCCCAGAAGGAAAACACCGGACTGGGACCGAACGAGTGAGAGACGTTGAGATGCTCGCCGCTGGAGATCGACAGGCCGCCGGAGACAAAAGCCATGTCTACGAAGTACTCCATATCCGCCACCAAAAGATGCACGGTGGTCGGCTGTGCGCCCGCCGGCACGGCAAACGGCGTGAAGAATTCATAAATGACCTGGTGGCCGTTGATGTAGGCATGGAAGTCGCGGACCTCTCGCACAGTCATATCCTGCCCGTTCACCTTGACCATGATGAAGTAGCCGTGCTCCTCCAGGTAAGCGAACGCTCCCTGCCTGACTTCCTCGACCTCCTTGTCCGAAAAGGACTTGTCGCCGTTTGCATCGAACATCTCCATGACCTGGCTGCTGAACATCTCGTCAAAGAGCCAGCGGTGTTGGAAACCGACCAGGTCGGTCTGATTGAAGCGGACCTCCACGAAATAGTCCACCCAGACATGGGGATGGGCATGGGCGGCTTGTGCTGACCAGAAGAAAAAAAACAAGAATGACAAAAAACGCTTCCCCAGGCCGGCATGTCCGGGGAAACGCTTCCATGGTGTGGTCAATTGGAGGACATGCCTCGAAAAGCCAAGAGATTGAACGGACGAAAATCAGCCTCACAGTCCTCGGCATAGCGGCATCCCAGTGGAGAGTCCCCGGGCTTGTACCGGATGTCCTTATCCGAGTCTAAAAAATACCGGCACTCATTATTCTCGCATACTAGAATCTCCCCCCAGCCGGAATCCGGCGGGCCGATCCTGGTCGCCAGGACCACTCCGCAATGAGGGCAATAGCGTTCCTGCATCATGACTTAATCCCCTTGTCTTTTGTCTTAATAAGAGGGTTACCTTGTCTGCAACCGGCCTGACATCGTGATGTTCGCACATTTTCCTCGCCTTGAAAATAGCGCCCGGGACACAGCAGGGCACAACGCTCCGGACACGGGACTCTGGACACGGCGCACAGCAGGACAGATAAGGTCCCTGCCCGCGTTGGCAAGGGCACTTGTGCATTATTAGCCTTGACAACCAACCTAAACGCTCGCATAAATTGCCACATGACGGGCAAGGCATGATCCTCCTGCCGCATCCTT
>DBNV01000072.1:5851-7501 GCA_002299865.1 Desulfonatronaceae bacterium UBA663
TGTTCCGCGGGAACGCTTCATGGCAGGGCTCCTCCTTTGCCCTGGTTGCATTTCTGGGCTTGACCGGTTGCGCCGTGCACGCGCCTCGGGTCGTACAACCTCCGCCGGACATGCCCGTCATGTTTGCCGGAGAGGAGGCGTTTCAGGAGCATGTTCTCCGACCGGACGTCAGTCAATGGTGGCATGTCTTCGGCGACGACCGGCTCAACGCTCTGATGCAGGAGCTTTTCAATGGCAATTATGATCTTCAGGCAGCCCAGACACGTTTGGAACGCGCCCTGGCCGCCGTGGACGCAGCCGGAGCGGCCCGCTCGCCAAGCCTGACCCTGGAGGCGTCGGGCGGCAGGCAGCGCCGGCTTGCCGTTTTTGGTCCGCAAATAACCGACGCCTACCGCCTCAGCGCGGCCGCCGCCTATGAAATCGACCTCTGGGGCAAGCTGTCCGCACGGGAGCAGACCGCCATGGAGGACGCCGAGGCCAGCGGCGAAGACCTGCGCGCCCTGCGGGTCAGCCTGAGCGCAACCCTGGCCGACGTGTACCATTTGGCCGCCGAAGCCCAGGCCCAAATTGACCTGAACGACAGGGCCGCGATCCACGCGGCCCATACCTTGGACCTGACCCAGCGCCGATACGGGGAAGGACTCGTTCCCCTGCTGGACGTGCACCAGGCCCGCCAGAACCTAGCCCGAATCAAGGCCCAGCGCCCCACCCACGAGATCCGGCTGACCCAGTCGCGGCTGAGGGCATGACCGTGCGCACGGCCGACGGGGCCCGCCCATGATCGCCATGATCCGCTGGATGGCCCATCACGGTGTGGCCGCCAATCTGTTAATGCTCGTGTTCATGGTCGGCGGGCTGGTGGTCGGGCTGAACATCAAGCAGGAGGTCTTCCCGGAGATCGCTCTGGACAAGATCCAGGTCAGCGTGATCTACCCCGGGGCCGCGCCCGAGGAGGTGGAGGAAGGCGTGCTCCTGATCATCGAGGAGAACGTCAGCGGCCTGGAAGGCATCAAGAAAATGACCTCCCAGGCCGTGGAAGGCCGGGGCACGGTCACAGTGGAACTGCTGCCCGGCGTAGATCCGGACGTGGCACTGCAAGACGTCAAGGCCGAAGTGGACCGCATCGACACCCTGCCCGAGGAGGCCGAAAAACCGGTGATCACCAAGCTGATCAACCGGGTGGAGGTCATCTCCCTGGTGGTCTACGGTCAAGCCTCTGAACGCAGCCTGCGCGAGACGGCGGAGACCGTGCGCGACGAACTCCTGGCCCTGCCTCAGATCACCCAGGCCGAACTGGGCGGCGTGCGGCCCCATGAAATCGCCATAGAGATCACCGAGGAAAACCTACGCCGCTTCGGGCTGACTCTGGAAGAGGTGGCCCAGCGGGTGCGCCGTGCGGCCCTGGACCTGCCCGGCGGGGAAATCCGCGCCCAGGGCGGTGAGATCCTCCTGCGGCTCAAGGAGCGCCGCTACTACGGACGCGACTTCGAGGACATCGTCATCTTGCGTACCCCGGAAGGGGCCCAAGTCCGCCTGGGCGACGTGGCCGTCATCCGGGACGGGTTCGAGCAGACCGACGAATTCGCAATGTTCGACGGCCTGCCAGCGGCCATGGTCGCCATCTACCGGGTCGGAGACCAGAAGCCCGGA
>DBNV01000072.1:7838-10203 GCA_002299865.1 Desulfonatronaceae bacterium UBA663
GCCCGGATCGTTCTGGACTACGTGGCCGCCAAAGGCCCGACCCTGCCCCCGTCCATCCGTCTGGCCACCTGGAACGACACCTCGGAACTGCTGCAAAGCCGCATCGATCTGCTCCTGAAAAACGCCCTGCTCGGCCTGGCCTTGGTCTTCCTGATCCTGGGCCTGTTCCTGGCCATGCGCCTGGCCCTGCTGGTCATGCTCTGCATCCCCGTAGCCTTTCTGGGCGCGCTGTTCCTCATGCCCGGCCTGGGCGTGACCATCAACATGATCTCCCTCTTTGCCTTCATCCTGGCCCTGGGCATTGTCGTGGACAACGCCATCGTGGTCGGCGAGAACGCCTTCGGTCACTGCTCCCGCGGCCTTGCGCCGGACCAGGCCGCGATCCTGGGGGCCTCGGAGGTGGCCGGACCGATCATCTTCTCCGCCCTGACCACCGTGGCCGCGTTCCTGCCCCTGCTCTTCGTGGCCGGGACCATGGGCAAATTCATCGGCGCCATCCCCCTGGTGGTCATTCCGGTGCTGATGATCTCGCTGATCCAATCCCTGTTCATCCTGCCCGCCCATCTGCGCAAGGGCCTGGCACGGCAAAAAAAACGGGATTATTTCATCAAACGCCGGCAAGACCGCTTCGGTGCGGGCCTGGAACGCTTCGTGGCCGGTCCCTATACCCGGCTGCTGGGCCTGGCCTTGGAACACCGCTACACCACCGCGGCCCTGGCCCTGGCCGCCCTGATCCTCAGCGTGGGCCTGGTGGGCGGGGGCAAGGTTCAGTTCCGGTTCATGCCCGAGGTGGAGGCCGACGTGATCACCGCCACCCTGCAGATGCCCCACGGCACTCCAGTGGAGCAGACCGCGGCCGTGGTGGAGCATTTGGTGCGCCAAGCCGGCTTGGCCGTGGCTGAATTCGATCGGGAATCGCCGGAGGGCCGAAGCGTGATGCGCCACATCTACGCCTTGGTGGGCGCACACCTGGTCCCGGGCGGCGGCCCCCAGGGCGCGAGCAAGACCAGCGGCGGGCACCTGGCCAACGTGGCCCTGCAGCTCAAGCCGGGAGAGGAACGGGACGTGTCCTCGGATGCCGTGGCTCGACGCTGGCGGGAACTGACCGGAGACGTGGCCGGGGTGGAGTCCCTGACCTTCAAGGCCGACCTGATGCGCTTCGGCGCGAACATCGACTTGCAGCTTTCCCACGCCGACTTCGACGTGCTCGTCCCGGCGGCGGAGCGCCTCAAGGCGGCCCTGGCCGACTATCCCGGGGTCAGCGACATCGCGGACAATCACTCTGAGGGCAAGGAAGAGATTACCATCCGGCTGCGGCCCGAGGCCGCTACCCTGGGCCTGACCGAAGAGGACCTGGGCCGCCGCGTGCGTGCCGCCTTCCATGGGGCCGAGGCCTTGCGCCTGCAGCGCGGGCGCAACGAGGTCAAGGTCATGGTCCGCTATCCCGAGGACCGGCGCGTTTCTCTGGCGGACCTGGAGGAGTTGCGCGTACGCGCTCCCGGGGGCGTGGAACTACCCCTGGACATGGCCGCCCGTCTGCAGCGGGACCGGGGCTACAGCACCATCAACCGCACGGACCGCAAAAGGGTCATCAACGTCACGGCTGCGGTGGACGCCCGCACCGGCAACGTTCAGGACATTCTTCAGAACCTGCGTCGGACCGTGCTCGCAGACTTGACCGCCGATCATCCCGGCCTGGGCTTCGATCTGGAAGGCGAGGAGCGGGAGCGCCGGGAATCCTTCGGCAGCATGGGTCAGGGCTTCCTGATGGCCCTATTTTTGATCTTCGCCCTGCTGGCCATTCCCTTCCGCAGCTATTCCCAGCCCTTGATCGTCATGGCCGCCATTCCCTTCGGCATCGTCGGCGCGATCTGGGGGCACATGATCATGGGCATCAACCTGAGCATACTCAGCCTCTTCGGCATCGTGGCTCTGTCCGGAGTGGTGGTGAACAACTCCCTGCTGCTCATCGACTTCATCAACTCCGGCCGCAAGGAAGGCATGGCCGTACACGATGCGGTCCTGGCCTCGGGCCAGCGCCGCTTCCGACCCATCCTGCTTACGTCCCTGACCACCTTCCTCGGCCTGATGCCCATGATCCTGGAGCGCAGCGTGCAGGCCCAATTCCTGATCCCCATGGCCGTGAGCCTGGGTTTCGGCATCCTCTTCGCCACGGCCATTACCCTGCTGCTCATCCCGACCCTGTTTATGATCCTGGAGGACGGACGCCGGATGCTTGGGCTGAACGGCACGGGATCATGAGACGAAACAGTCCTCAAAAACGCCTCGGCGATAACGCCACGGCGATCATGCCGTCTGCCCGTAATACTCCCATGTCTGGTCAAAAGACTTCTCAAAAGAGCGG
>DBNV01000059.1 GCA_002299865.1 Desulfonatronaceae bacterium UBA663
GCGGCGATTTCTTCTGTTTTCAAGAGATTGGCAGTGACGAGAACAAGCATCAACGCTACGCTAAACGATGAAAATAGAGCCACTGCCAAACACCATCTTGCGTTTTGCCGGATATTTGGTGAAAAAGGACAGCAGTCAAACGCATGAAGAACAACGTTCACCCATCCTTGAATAAGGAGTTTGCCATGAGCCTGATGCATCTGAGCCGGTCCCGGGGACTCTTCGAGATAGACCAGCGCACCGACCCGGAACTGTTTCGCGACATCTATCCTTATAAAAATATCTGCCGGATCAGCTTCGACGATTCCTTTTCCATGCCCCGCCCGGCCGATCCGATGTACATCACGGACACCACGTTCCGCGACGGCCAACAGGCCCGACCGCCTTACAGCCTGGAACAAATCAGCGATGTTTTCGAACTGTTGCACAAACTGGGCGGTCACAGCGGTCTAATCCGGCAATGCGAATTTTTTCTCTATTCGGAAAAGGATCGCAAGGCCGTGGAACTCTGCATGGCCAAGGGCTATCACTACCCGGAAATCACCGGCTGGATTCGAGCTACCATGGACGACCTGAAACTGGTCAAGGACATGGGGCTCAAGGAAACCGGCATCCTGACTTCGGTTTCCGACTATCACATCTATTTGAAGCTGGGAAAGGATCGCATCAAGACGGCGGAAAGCTATCTCAAGGTCGTAGAAAAGGCGTTGGAATGGGGCATCACGCCGCGTTGCCATTTTGAAGACATCACCCGGGCCGACATTTACGGCTTTTGCATCCCCCTGGCCCAAAAACTGATGGCCATGTCCAGGTCCAGCGGCATACCCGTGAAAATCAGGCTCTGCGATACCATGGGCTATGCCGTGCCCTATCCTGGGGCTTCTCTGCCGCGCTGCACCGCCAAGCTGGTGCGGGCGTTTACCTGCGACGCCGAAGTGCCGGGGCAGAACCTGGAGTGGCACGGCCACAACGATTTCCACAAGGCCCTGGTGAACACGGTCACGGCTTGGCTGTACGGCTGCTCCGGGGCCAACGGTACGCTTTTGGGCTTTGGCGAGCGCACGGGTAACGCCCCGGTGGAGGCATTGGTCATTGAATACATCTCCCTGACCGGCGAGGACGATGCCGCCGTGACCCAGACCATCTCTGAAATCGCTGATTATTTTGAACAAAATCTGGGCTACACGATCCCGGACAACTATCCTTTTGTGGGCAAGGACTTCAATGCCACCAAGGCCGGAGTGCACGTGGACGGCCTGCTCAAAAACGAAGAAATCTATAATATTTTCGACACCCGGCAGATTCTCAACCGTCCGGTTTCCATCATCATCACGGACAAGTCCGGCCGAGCCGGGGTGGCATATTGGATCAACAACCGCTTCAATCTGCGCGGCTCCCAGCAGGTGGATAAGCGCCATCCGTCCGTGGGCAAAATTCATGCGCGAATTCTCAAGGCGTATGAGAACGGACGGACCACTTCTTTCTCCAACCAGGAAATGTGGAATTTGGTCAAACGCCATCTGCCCCAGCTGTTTTCCTCGGAGTTCGACCAACTCAAGAAGACCGCCCACGTTCTGGCCTCTCGGATCATGCTCAAACTGGCTGGGGACACGGAAATCCTGTCCATGGACACAAAACGAATTTTTGCCGCCATCGAGGCCGTGCTCAAAAAATACCCTTTCATCCAGTACCTCTATCTTGTAGACACCAAGGGGGCCTTGGTCACCGGCAGCATTTCGGACCCGGAGTACAAGTACAAGGCCTACGAGCCAGGCAAAGATCTCTCCGACCGGGAATGGTTCATCATGCCGATGCAGTCCGGCAAGTTGAACATCACGGATTTTTACCGTTCCCACATCACCGGCAAGCTTTGCCTGACCGTTTCCGTGCCGGTGTTCGACGTCCAGGACAATATTCGGGGCATTCTCGGCGCGGACATTCGTTTTGAGGAATTGCTCAAGCGCAGTTCTGAACTGGAGGAGGAAGCCGAAGGAGGAAGCCAATGAGAACCTGTCCTGACCCGAGCAGGGGCATCCGGCCGTACCGTTCCCCAAATCGCGCCCCGGCATGGTTGGTCCTGTTCGCCTTGTTTTGCGTACTCCTGTTCACGGCTGGCTGCGCGAGAAAGACCGTACCACCGCCCTCCCGCGTGCCGGACGCCGCCCTTGGCGCCATCGAGCCCACGGCAAGGACCTACACGGTCCTGGGGCAAACATTTCACCCCCTGATCTCAGCGGACGGGTTTGTCGAGGAAGGCATCGCCTCCTGGTACGGCCCCCAGTTTCACGCCAAGCGCACGGCCAGCGGCGAGGTCTACAACATGTATGGACTGACTGCGGCGCACCCCATCCTGCCCATGCAGACAAAGATCCGGGTCACGAACCTGGAGAACGGCAAGTCGGTGGTCCTGCGCGTCAACGACCGGGGCCCCTTTGTCAACAACAGGGTTGTGGATCTGTCGTATGCCGCAGCCCAGAAACTGGATATGGTCCGGCCGGGAACGGCCAGGGTTCGGGTCGAAGCCCTGGGGCGCTGGCCGGGGGGAATCCCGGGACGCTTTTTCGTACAGGTGGGGGCCTTCAGCCTCCGGGACAACGCAGATAAAATGATGCGCGAAATGCAAGGCACCGGCTACAAAGGCACGCGGGTGGTCCTGGCCGACGTGGATGGGCGAAGTTTCTGGAGGGTCCAGGTCGGAGAGTTCCCGAACCTGGATCAGGCCAGAAAAGCACTGGGGTCTCTAGCCTCTCGCAATCCTTCCGCGTTCGTTATTGCGGATTGATTTCGTTGCGGAATTTCTTGGAAAGCCGGAATACGACGACCTTGCGCGGTCCCAAAATAATAGTCTCGCTGGTTTGCGGGTTGCGGCCCTTGCGGGCGTTTTTCGCGTAGGCTTCAAATTTGCCGAATCCACTGACCAAAAGCGTGTGGTCCCGTTTGACCGCCTGTTTCATGATCCCCAACAGGGATTCGACGTGATTCTTCACTTCCGCGCGGCTGCGCTCGGTTTGCTCATAAATCGCATCCACGATTTCCGCTTTGGTCAGTGTTTTGCCCATGATCGCCTCACAGTAAAAAGAGTGGTTGACAACATTACCGTAAAGACACGCCTCAAGGCTTTTGCTCCATCACGGCCCTGATCGCGGCCGCGACCTTTTGCATCTGTTCCGGGCTCTGATAGGCGGATTGCGGCCAAAACTGCAGCCCGTCATTCTCATGTCTGGGAATCAAATGAAAGTGAGCATGATCCACCAGCTGGCCGACGACCCGATGGTTATTCATCAAATCATGTCGCCTGTGGAACTGTATGCTCTGGACAAGACTGATCTAGCCGAGAACGTTTACTTTTTCAACCGGATTCACGCGAAAACAAAAAATACGCCATGACCTGGATCACCTTCCGCCACCCCGCGCCACTTACGTCCTCGCCAGCGCATCCTGC
>DBNV01000125.1 GCA_002299865.1 Desulfonatronaceae bacterium UBA663
TACTGGCGCGATGCTCCCCCCGGAGACTTTCGCAGCAACGTGGCCCGGGGAGCGCGGATCAGTCTTGACGGGCTTCCGGAGGTCGCCCTGGAACTGGCTTTGGAAACGGCCGTGCGTTGCGGGTTCGACCATGTGGGTCTGGATTTGTGCGAACACGCAGGCCGATTCTTTCTTTTTGAGGCGAACATGACCTTTGGTCTGGAAGGATTCCGCGTCGCGGGACTGGATTTCAAGACCATTCTCAAGGACATGGTGGAAAGCAATGTCCTCTAGAAATCGCCTTCTGTCCTTTGCTTTCCCACCTGACCTTGAACCTGCGGGAGGACTTGGCTTGGCCGGGTCTAAAAACTGGGGCTGGTCAAGCTGCAAGGATCCAGGCTAAAAGAAGGTCTGGAGGAAACTTAGCCAAAGGCTAGATACTAATCCCCATGCTTGAACTGCTGCGCATCCGCCAATTGGCCCTGATCGAAGATCTGGAACTGGAGTTCGGTCCCGGCCTGAACGTACTCACCGGGGAAACCGGTGCCGGCAAGTCCTTTATCCTGCGCGCCCTGGATTTTTTGCTAGGCGAGAGGCTGGCCACAAATCTGATCCGTCCAGGCCGGGACAGGGCCCGGGTGGAGGCCCTGTTCGTCTTGGGCGGCAAGGCTGCGCCCGAGGAAGTGCTCATTCGACGCGAACTCTTCGCGGAAACCGGGCGCAGCCGGGTCTGGATCAACGAAGCCCTGGCCTCTCAGGACGCCCTCAAACGGCTGCGCGAGAAGCTGATCATCCATGCCAGCCAGCATTCCCAGCAGCAGTTGCGACAGCCCTCCTTTCATGCCCGGCTTCTGGACCGGTTCCTGTCCCGGCCTGACTTAACAGACCGCAAGGACCGGCAACTGGCCGCGCTGAGCGCTCTTACGGAAGAAAAGGAAAAAATGGAGGCCCGGCTGAAGGACCTCTCGGACCGGCGCGACCTCCTGGAATTCCAGCACGCCGAGATCGTCAAGGTGGATCCCATGCCGGGCGAGGAAGAGGAACTGGAAGCGCGCAAGCAAGCCCTACGCGACCAGGCCATGACCCAGGAAAACGCCCGCCGGGCCACGGAATTGCTCTGCGCCTCGGAAACCGGCCTGCATGAAACCCTAGGCAAGCTGCGCAAGACAGTGAAGGAACTCTTGGGCGCCCATCCGGAACTGGAAAGCGACGCCTCCGCCCTGGATGCCCTGGCCGAGCACGCCCAGGACCTGGAACGCAAGCTGCGCGGCCTATTGCGCGGGCAAAACTCCCAGGACGAACTGGAAGGCCTTGAGGCCCGGTTGTGGACCTTGGCCCAGCTCAAACGCAAATTAAAGCGTCCCCTGGCGGACATCGTCCGGTTGCGGGAGGAGATCGAGGCCAACCTGTCCCTTTTGGACTCCTCGGCCCTGGACCGCAAACACCTGGAGCGCCGCCTGGGGGCGGCACGGCAGGACCTGCTTGAAACCTTGGAAACTCTAGACGTTGACAGGCGCGCAACCGCCCGGGACCTGGCCGAAAAACTGTGCGCCGAACTGCGGGATCTGGGTTTTTCCGAGCACTTGAAGGTCGAGTTCGCCTTTTCACCCCACGAGATTTTTCCGGGCATCACGGAAAACCGGCCCCGGCTGCTTTGGGTGCCTAATCCCGGCCAGCCCTTCCAGGCCCTGGATGAAATCGCCTCGGGCGGCGAGCTGTCCCGGGTTCTGCTGGCCGTCACCGGGCTCATGGCCAACGCGGACAACCCGACCTTGATCTTCGACGAGGTAGATGCCGGCATCGGCGGCATGACCCTGAACCGGGTCGGCGAACGGCTGAAAAGCCTGGCCCAGGTCCAGCAGGTGCTCCTGGTCTCCCATTGGCCGCAGCTCGCGGCCCTGGGCGAAAAACATTTTCAGGTGCGCAAGGAAGTGGTGGACGGCGCCACCTTCACCCGCTGCGCCCCCTTGGACGGTCCGGCCCGCAAGCAAGAGCTGGAACGCATGACCGGAGGCGCCTGGAGGGACGACACCCCCTGATCTTAAATCTCGTATCTCGCAACTTTTGCAGGAGTGCCCCATGCCCAACCTTTTGGATCAACTCAAGCAATACTCCATCGTTGTCGCGGACACCGGCGACTTTGCCGGGATCAAGAAGTTTCAGCCCCAGGACGCCACCACCAACCCCAGCCTGATCGCTAAAGCCGCGACCATGCCCGAGTATCGCGACCTGGTAGACAAGACCATGGCCGACGCCGGAAAGCGGGTCGCCTCAACCGAGGAATTCCTGGCCTCAGCCATGGATAGGCTGTTTGTGGCCTTTGGTGTGGAGATTCTCAAAATCGTGCCCGGCCGCGTGTCCACGGAGGTGGACGCCCGGCTCAGCTTCGACGTGCAAGGCTCCGTGGACAAGGCCAGGATCTTGATCAGCCTGTATGAAAAGGCGGGGCAGCCCCGGGAACGGGTGCTGATCAAACTGGCCACTACCTGGGAGGGGGTCCTGGCCGCGAAGATCCTGGCCAAGGACGGTATCAGATGCAACATGACCCTGCTCTTCTCCTTTGCCCAGGCCGTGGCCTGCGCCGAGGCCGGGGTGCAACTCATCTCGCCGTTCGTCGGCCGGATTCTGGACTGGTACAAAAAGCACACCGGCAAGGAGTCCTACCCGGCCCACGAGGACCCGGGCGTGCTTTCCGTGGCCAGAATTTACAACTACTACAAGAACCACGGCCATGCCACGGAGATCATGGGTGCTAGCTTTCGCAATTCCGGCGAAATCCTGGAACTGACCGGCTGCGACCTGCTGACCATCAGTCCCGGGCTGCTTCAGGAACTGCACGATGCCCAGGGCGCCCTGGAACGCAAGCTCAGCCCGGAAAAGGCCAAAGTCGCACCCGAGGAGAAAATATCCCTGGACGAAAAGGCGTTCCGCTGGATGCTCAACGAGGACCAGATGGCCACGGAAAAACTGGCCGAAGGCATCCGGCTGTTCGCTGCGGATGCAATCAAGCTGGAGAAGATGATCCTGGCCTCTTCGCCCTGGGATACCACTGCCCCGCCTGCAAGCCTGGCCGTTTTGGCAGGTTAGGCTCTTTATGCTGGAGGCATGATCACCCGAGCAGTGACGCTCACATAAGCTGCCCTTGCCGGACTCGCGCACGGTTACCTCCGCATCACCCGTTCAAGTCCGGGGCCTGGCCAAAGCCCAGGGAGAGCAGAAACCGCTCGTCCTCGCTCCATCTTGGACGGATCTTGACCCACAGTTCCAGATAGACTTTTTCGCCCAAAAGCTCCTCCAGTTCCAGGCGCGCGGCTTGGCCGATCCTTTTCAGGTTCCCGCCCTGCTTGCCGATGACCATGCCCTTGTGCGTGTCCCGCTCCACGAAAATCACGGCGTTGATCCGGGTCAGGCCGGGCCGGCTTGCGTCGTCCCAATGCTCAATGTCTACGGCCGTACGGTAGGGCAATTCCTCGTGCAGACTCAAAAACAGCTTCTCCCGAATGATTTCCGAGGCCATGAAGCGCAGCGGTACCGTGGACAGCTGATCCTCCGGGAACAGCGGAGGCCCGGCGGGCAGGGACCGGGCAATTCCCTGGACCAAGGGCGCCACGGCCTCGCCCGTGGCTGCGGAAACAGGATAGACTTCCGCGTCCGGCCAGATTCGGGCGACCTCTTCCATTAACGGGAGCAATGCCTTGCGGTCCCTTAACCTGTCGATCTTGTTCAGCGCGATGAGCAACGGTCGAGGCAAGGCCGCCCTGGAGGAGAGCAGAGGCTGCACGTCTTTCTTGAGCAAATGTGGACGCTCGCGATACAATGCCGCGTCCAGGACGATCACGGTCATGTCCGCCCGGGCCAGGGCCTGCCAGACGGCCTTGAGCAGAAAGGCGTTCATTTTGCCGCGCAGGCGATGCAGGCCGGGGGTGTCCAGGAAAATGACCTGCATGTCCTCTCTGGTCAGGATACCGGTGACCTGATTGCGGGTGGTCTGGGGCTTAGGACTGACAATGCTCACCTTCTGTCCCAGGATCTGATTCAGCAGTGTGGACTTCCCGGAATTGGGCGGTCCCAGAAGGGCGGCCCAGCCCGTGTGAAACGCCTTGGCCTCGAATGACTCGTATGTGTCCGCCGTCTCCATGATCCATCCTTAAGTATTTCTGTCCCCGCATGCCTTAAGTTCCGTCATCAAAAAACCCATCCGGGCAACGTATCCGTGCACATGATGCATTGGCTTTCCGGATTTAGACGTTTGGCCGGACCAGGAAGCCATACCCCGTGATCACTGGCCGGGCAACTGCCAGAGCAGTTCACCTCGTCCTGGTCCGCCGCCATCCGGTCCAGCCGCGGTTTAGCCCAGCGTACCGGCATGTTCCGCAAGTCCCACTCCGGAACGGTCAGCGGCTCGGCGCATGACCTAAGGATTGTCCGAGGGATTGCCTGGGTGATTATTTAGGGGTTGCCCCAAAAGCAAAGAAAGAATATGGCCCAGCCAAGAATTCGCCGCCGAAGCGGCCGGGCTTTCCAGATGAGCGTAGCTTTAGGATATAGCGGCCCTAAGCTGTTACGTCCCGGAAATAATGCGAGAGTTCGCCCGCGAGCAGGCCCGGATTGAGATTGGTGCCGTAAAGTCGCCGCCAGGGCTCCGGGTCATTGTAAAATCATCGCCTGTCACGGAGAAGCAAAATCATGAACAACGCCAAGCTCCCCAAGGGATACGAACCCCGGAACGTGGAAGCCAAATGGATCGAATTCTGGGAAAACCGGCAAACCTTCAAGGCACCGGAAACAGCTGCAAAACAGCCCTATTCTCTGGTCATCCCGCCACCCAACGTCACCGGGTCGCTGCATATGGGGCATGCCTTGAACATCACCCTGCAGGACATCCTCTGCCGTTTTTACCGCCAGCAGGGCCGCGACGTGCTCTGGGTACCGGGTACGGACCACGCCGGCATCGCCACCCAGAACGTGGTGGAGCGGTCCCTGGCCGCCCAGGGCAAAAGCCGGGAAGAGCTGGGCCGGGAGGCCTTCGTGGAGCGGGTCTGGGCCTGGAAGGAGGAGTATGGCGGCAAAATCCTCAACCAGGTCCGCCGACTTGGGGCCTCGGTGGACTGGTCCAGGTTGCGCTTCACCATGGACGAGGGTCTCTCCCGGGCCATCCGGGAAGTCTTTGTCCGGCTGTATGAAGAAGGCCTGATCTACAAAGGCGACTACATCATCCATTGGTGCCCGCGCTGCCGCACGGCCCTGGCCGACCTGGAAGTGGAACACGCCCAGGCCGACGGCAAGCTATACGCCATTCGCTATCCCCTGGCCGACGGCTCGGGAGATCTCACGGTAATGACCACCCGCCCCGAAACCATGCTCGGCGACACGGCCGTGGCCGTGCATCCTGAGGACGAGCGCTTCGTGCACCTGGTGGGCAAGGAAGTGATCCTGCCTTTGGTGGGCCGCAAGCTGCCCATCATCGCCGACGCCTACGTGGACCGCGAATTCGGCACCGGCTGCCTGAAAGTCACCCCGGCCCACGACATGAACGACTTTGAACTGGGCCGCAAGCACGGCCTGCCCGTGGTCAAGGTTCTCGACGACCAGGGCCGGATGACCGCAGAGGCCGGACCGGATTACGCCGGCCTGGAGCGTCTGGAGTGCCGCAAGCGCATCGTGGCCGACCTGCAGGAGAGGGGGTTTCTCGTGGGCGTCAAGGATCACCCGCACAATGTCGGGCATTGCTATCGCTGCCGGACAGTGATCGAGCCCAATGTATCCAAGCAGTGGTTCGTGTCCGTGGGGCCGCTGGCCGCCAAGGCCCGCAAGGCCGTGGAGGACGGGCGGACGAAAATTTTCCCCCGGCAGTGGGAGCGCACCTATTTCGACTGGCTGGACAACATCCGGGACTGGTGCATCTCCAGACAGATCTGGTGGGGCCACCGCATCCCGGCCTGGATCTGCGAAGCGTGCGGGGAAATGATCGTCTCCCGTGAGACTCCGAAAAAATGCGCCAAGTGCTCGGGCAAGCCGGTCCAGGAAAGCGACGTCCTGGACACGTGGTTCTCCTCGGCCCTGTGGCCCTTCTCCACCCTGGGCTGGCCCGACGAAACCCCGGAGTTGAAGAGCTACTACCCTACCTCGATCCTGGTCACGGGTTTTGACATCCTCTTTTTCTGGGTGGCCCGGATGATGATGATGGGGCTGCACTTCCGGGAGGACGTGCCCTTCCGCGAGGTCTACATCCATGCCCTGGTCCGCGACGCCGAGGGCCAAAAAATAAGCAAGTCCAAGGGCAACGCCATTGACCCCCTGATCATGGTGGACAAATACGGCACCGACGCCCTGCGCCTGACCCTGACGGCCATGGCGGCCATGGGCCGGGACATCAAGCTCTCCGAGGAGCGTATCCAGGGCTACCGTTTTTTCGTGAACAAGCTCTGGAACGCGGCCCGGTTCGCCCTGATCAATCTCCCTGAAGCTACGGCCGGCGCCCTGCCCGCGCCGGCTCAGATGGACTTGCGCCACCGCTGGATTCTGCACCGCCTGGAGGAACTCAAAGATAGCACGGCGGCGGCCATCTTTGAATACCGCTTCAACGACGCGGCCCAGGATCTTTACCAATTCATCTGGCACGAGTTCTGCGACTGGTACCTGGAGATGCTCAAGCCGGACCTCTACGGCGAGAACGCGGCGGCCAAATCCGCGGCCCGGACCTGCCTCTACACGGTCCTCACCGAAACCCTGGTCTTGCTGCATCCGATCATGCCCTTCGTCACCCAGGAAATTTGGGACTGTCTGCCCGGCCTGACCGGAACCAACCTGGCCGAGGCCCCGGTGCCAGCGGCGCGTCCGGAGTATCTGGACCAAGGGGCCTTGCAGAAAATGTCCATGATCCAGGATGTGGTCACCGCCGTGCGCAACATTCGCGCCGAACTGGGCATCGGGCCGTCCCAGAAATTAATGCTGCTGATCCGGGGCGGGGAAAAGGCTCAACACGAAATCCTGTCCGCGAATCGGGAAACTATCGTCTACCTCGCGAGGCTGGACGCCTTCCAGCTCGCGCCAAAGACCTCGCCGCCCAAGGCCTCGGCCAGCGCCGTGGTCCAGGGTCTGGAAATCTTTGTTCCCTTGACCGGAGCCGTGGACTTCCAGACCGAACTGGACCGCCTGGCCAAGGAACTGGCCAAGACCGCCAAGGAGCTGGACATCGTCAACCGCAAGGCGGCCAATGCCGACTTCAAGGCTAAAGCCCCGGCAGAGGTAGTGGAAAAGGAGCGGGGCAAGGCCAGAGACCTTGCGGAAAAGCAGTCCAAGCTGCTGACCCTGCGGGCCAGGTTGCAAAGCCTGATGGAGTAGGAGCCATCCACAGTGATTGCTCAACAATTTATCCATGAGTTGCCGCACTGCCGTCAGGATTTCTAGACTTGACGTCGGCAATGCGTCCTGTATTTTCGACGTTTCAGCCAGCGCAAAAAGCGTAGTTTTCCGCTGGCCTCTACTGGCTTCTAGGCGATCTCACGATCGTCGGGGCGACGTCCTGTCACCTATGATCCGCAAAGTCTTGCAACGTTGCGGATCATAGTCACGATACGGTTTTGAGGAGCACACATGCCCAAAGTTTACCTGCTCGGCGCCGGTCCCGGCGATCCGGAGCTGATCACCCTCAAGGCCAAGCGGCTGCTGGCAACAGCGGACACCGTGGTCTACGATTATCTGGCAAACCCGCGGTTTCTGGCCTGGTGCCGGCCGGACGCCGAAATATTTTACGTGGGCAAGAAGGGTGGTGACCATGCCCTGCCCCAAGACCAGATCAACGATCTGCTGGTGGAACAGGCCAAGGCCGGCAAGGTGGTGGCCAGGCTCAAGGGTGGTGATCCGTACGTCTTTGGACGGGGCGCGGAAGAGGCACTGGAACTGCTGGAGCACGGCATCGAATTCGAGGTGGTGCCCGGCGTGACCTCGGCCGTGGCTGCCCCGGCCTATGCCGGCATCCCGCTGACCCATCGCCGCTTCGCCTCATCCGTGTCCTTCATCACCGGCCATGAGGATCCGACAAAGCCTGAAAGCGCTCATGACTGGGAGGCCCTGGCCCGAAGCGCCAGCACTCTGGTTTTTTTCATGGGCGTGAAGAACCTGCCGGAAATCACGGCCAATCTGATCAGGGCCGGGCGGCTGGCCAAGACCCCCGCGGCCCTGGTCCGCTGGGGCGCCACCTGCCGTCAGCGCTCCCTGGTTTCAACGCTGGCCGACATTGCCGAGGAATCCAAGAAGCAGGGCTTCACGCCACCGTCCCTGCTGGTGGTGGGCGAGGTGGTCAGCCTGCATGACAAGCTGAACTGGTTTGAAAAACAGCCGCTTCTGGGCAAGGGCGTGGTGGTCACCCGCTCCCGGGAACAGGCCAGCGACATGGTGGCCGCCCTGGAAAACCTGGGGGCCTGCTGCCACGAATTTCCGACCATCAAGGTCAGTCCCATGCCGGACCGCGGCCCTATCCGGGCCGCGGTATCCCGCCTGCCCGAGTACGACTGGCTGGTATTCACCTCGGTCAATGGGGTGAGCCGCTTCTGGGTGGTCCTGCGCGAACTGGGCCTGGACGCCAGGGTCCTGGCCGGCATCCAGGTCGCGGCCATCGGCCCGGCCACTGCTCAGGCCATGGAGCAGCACGGCATTATTGCGGATTTCGTCCCGGAAAAATATGTGGCCGAAGACGTGCTCCAAGGGCTTCTGACCAGGGGGGCGGGCGGCAAACGCATCCTGATCCCCAGGGCCGAACAGGCCCGGGATGTCTTGCCTGAGGAGCTGCGCAAGGCCGGAGCACAGGTGGATGTCCTGCCGGTCTACCGGACCATCCCGGCGAGGGCGGGTGCCGAAGAGCTGTTGGCCGCCCTGGATGCCGGCGAGATCCACTATGTCACCTTTGCCAGTTCCTCCACGGTGGCTAATTTCTTCGCCGCCATTCCACCGGAAGTGTTGCAACGCCACCGGGACAAGGTACGCTTGGCCTGCATCGGTCCGATCACCAAACGCACCCTGGCCGACCATGGGTTTGCGGGGGACGTCCAACCAGAGGACTATACCATCCCGGCCCTGGTGCAGGCCGTTGTGCAAGACGCGCTAAGCCGCAAGGCAGGCCGGGCATGACCCTGTCCATCGGCGTGCTCATCTCCGGGGGCGGCTCCAACCTCCAGTCCCTCATCGACTGCATGGAGGCCGGGGTCCTAAACGTGCGCATCAGGACCGTAATCTCTAATAATCCCGCGGCCAAGGGACTGGAGCGGGCCAATAGGCACGGCATTGCCGCCCTGGTCCTGCCCCACGAAGATTACCCCGACCGCCGGGCCTACGACCAGGCCCTGGTCCAAGCCCTAAAACAGGCTGAAGTCAAAGCCGTGATCCTGGCCGGGTTCATGCGCCTCGTCGGTCCGGACCTGCTAGCCGCCTTTCCCCAGCGGGTGCTGAACATCCATCCGGCCCTGCTGCCCTCTTTTCCCGGACTGCATGCCCAGGCCAAGGCCGCGGCCTACGGCGTGCGCCTGGCCGGCTGCACCGTGCATTTCGTAGACGAACAGGTGGACCACGGACCGATCATCATCCAGGCCGCGGTCCCAGCCTTGGTCTGGGATGACGCCGACAGCCTGGGGAGTCGCATCCTGGCCCTGGAGCACCGCATCTATCCCCAGGCCGTGCAGTGGCTGGCCGAAGGCCGTTTAGAGGTCCAAGGCCGCCAGGTGATACTGCGGCCTTCGCAACGCCCTCAGGCTGATCCGGCCACCCTGCCGCCCTGCCTGGTTCATCCGATGCTGGAAGAGGGTTTTTAGCGGACGGTTGAACCGGAACCGGTTGAACCGCACAGGCATGGCTTTTCAACTTTTGGCGTCCACAATGGCTTTTCAATTTGCTTTGACCCAAGTGGAAAAGGATTACCTGATCGAACTGGTCCGGCTGAGCATCCGCAGCCGGTTCGATCCGGGCGTGCGTCTGCCTGCCCCGATTTCCGAGACCCTGGAAAAACATTGCGGCGCCTTTGTGACCCTGAAGCGTCACGGCTGGCTGCGCGGCTGCATCGGGCACATTGTCGGCGA
>DBNV01000079.1 GCA_002299865.1 Desulfonatronaceae bacterium UBA663
GCCTTCCGGCGGTCCTCCTGGTGGATCTTTTGGCGCAGTTTTCTGCTTGGGCAAAACAAGAAAAAGACCTGACCCGTATACCGAAGACGAAGAGCAAGATTTCGGAAACAAACCGGTAATGAACGCATGTTATTTAAGCGAGGCATCATGTCGAGAATTCTAGACTTACTTCTGGCACCATTTTCCAGCGATCTGGCCATTGACCTGGGAACGGCCAACACCTGTGTCTACGTCAAAGGCAAGGGCATTGTCCTGCGCGAGCCGTCAGTGGTCGCCGTGAAAAAAGATGCTCACGGCCAGAACAAGGTTCTGGCCGTGGGGTCCGAGGCTAAGCGCATGCTGGGCCGCACTCCGAGCAACATCCAAGCCATCAGGCCTATGAAGGACGGTGTGATCGCGGACTTTGACATCACCGAGGCCATGCTCCGTCATTTCATCTCCAAGGTCCACAACCGCAGACATCTGGTGCGGCCGCGAATCATCATCTGCGTGCCCACGGGCATCACCCAGGTGGAGAAACGGGCCGTGCGGGAATCCGCGCAAAGCGCCGGAGCCAGGGAAGTGTATCTCATCGAAGAGCCCATGGCTGCGGCCATCGGCGCGAACCTGCCCGTAACCGAACCCACCGCGAACATGGTCGTGGACATCGGAGGGGGGACCACCGAGGTGGCCGTGATTTCGCTTTCCGGGGTGGTGTACAGCAAATCCGTGCGTGTGGGCGGAGACAAGATGGACGAATCCATCATGCAGCACCTCAAGCGCAAATATAACATGCTCATCGGGGAGAGTTCGGCGGAGATCATCAAGATGCGGCTGGGCTCGGCCTTTCCCCTGGAGCCCGAAGAGGAAATGGAGGTCAAGGGACGCGACCTGGTTACGGGGATCCCCCAGAATCTCACGATCACCTCCGAAGAAGTCCGCAAGGCCCTAGCGGATCAGGTGGACGTCATCCTTCAAGCCGTGCGCAGCGCCTTGGAGCAAACCCCGCCGGAACTGGCCGCAGACATCGTGGATCGGGGCATCGTCCTCACCGGCGGAGGCGCCTTGCTGCGCGGCCTGGATCAGTTGTTGCGCGAGGAAACCTCCCTGCCCATCACCGTTGTCGACGACCCGCTTTCCGCCGTGGTGCTCGGTTCGGGCAAGGCCCTGGACAGTCTGGACATCCTGAGGGAGGTTGCCATCGATTAGCCTCTTTCCTCGCCGTTCCAAACGGCTCATCATTTTCCTGCTGCTGGCTGTTTTTTGCTTCCTTGGCGTGTACACCTGGAACTGGCGAACCGGCGCTCTGGACACCTTTGCCGAGCGGTCCGGCATGGAGATCGTGATCTGGACAGGGACTCCCTTGCTCTGGGCACGGGAAAAAATCCAGGGCGTCTGGAAAAGATATATTTATTTGGTGGCTCTGCGCCAGGAGAACGACAGGCTGAGGGCCAAGGTGACGGACCTGCATCTACAGTTGTCCAGGTTGCACGAGGACGCTGCCGAGGTGTCCCGTCTGCGGGCGCTCCATTCGTTTCAACCTCCTGAAGAGTGGCGGATTGAAGGCGGCCGGGTCGTCTCCTACAGGTTCGGTCCCCATGCCGTGGTGGAATCCATGCTGGTGGATAAAGGCATTGCCGCTAACGTGCACACGAATACGCCCGTGATCACCTCGCAGGGCGTCGTAGGGCGGGTGTTGCGCAGTTCCGCGAACCTCTCCCAGGTCCTGATGATCACCGACCCGAACAGCAGGATTTCGGCCATAGGGCGCGATAATCGCACCCAGGGCATCCTTGTCGGGCAAGGCCCAGGGGATTTTCTGCACATGCTGTATGTGCCCTTGAACGATATTCTGGAAGAAGGCGAAGTGTTGGTCACCTCAGGGCTAGACGGCATTTTTCCGAAGGGCCTTCCGCTGGCCCGGGTCGAACGGATCATCCGCTCCAGCGTTTCCCTGTTTCAAACGGTTTATGCCGTCCCTCTGGCGGATCTGAGAAACCTGGAAGAAGTCCTGCTCGTTTCAAACGTTTCGCAACCCGTTGTCGAATAACTTTGGCTTTTCCCACTGCCCTCGCGGTGTGGCTTTTCTGGCCGCTTTTCGTCGTCCTGGCCGTGTGGATGCAGCTTGTTTTCCCCGGGATGGATTTTTTGGCTGCGGGGATTGTGTTGTGTATGCAGCAGGAACGACCGGGCAAGGTACTGTTGCTGACCCTTGTCTGTGTTGTGATTCAGGAGGGGGCGGGACCGTTGGCTTTCGGCGCGAGCGCTCTGCGTTACGGCACCCTGGTTGTTTTTTTCCTGCTTGGACGAAAGCTGTTCGAGGCCGGCAGTCCCGCGTTCATTTTGCTTGTGGCAGGCTTTTTTTCCGTGGCGCATTACCTGAGCCTGAAAACCATGGCCGGGCTGCAATCCCTGGTCGTTTTAGACCAGCGTATTTTCGTGGACAGCGTGCTGCTTTTTTTCGTCTTCCTGGTCGAATGGCTTGTGCTCTCCAGGATCTACCGGATGATCGTCCCTCATGCGTCAAGGTCTTGAAACGGAAACACAACAGGCTCCGCGCGGCGGCTTGTTGCTGCTGCAGCTTTTCGTGTTGGGGCTTTTTCTGGTTTTCGTGCTCCGGTTCTGGTATCTTCAGATTCACAAGGGACAGGAGTTCGCCAACCAGGCCGACAACAACCGCATCCGTCAGCACCAGGTCTGCGCCCCCAGAGGATTGATCCGGGATCGTCACAGTGCACTGTTGGCGGTGAACGAACCGACCTATGCCTTGGCCATTGTCCGTGAGGATTCCCAAGACATCGCCAGTGCGCTGTCGTACGTCAGCCAGTTGCTCGACCTAGACCTGGAGCGCCTTCGTGAGACCTTCGACAAGGGCCGTGTCAGGGTCAAGCGTTTTGAACCCCAGATCCTCATCCCTTCCTTGACCTTTGCGCAAGTGGCCGTCATCGAGGCCAATACCCTTGACTGGCCGGAACTGAAGATCGTGGTCAGACCCAAGCGGGTCTATCTCCAGGGGCCGCTCATGGCCCACGTGATCGGGTATGTGACGGAAGCCAATGAAGACGAGATGAACATTGATCCGGAACTGAGCCTGGGCGACTACGTCGGCAAGAAAGGCATGGAATTCACCATGGAGAGAACGTTGCGCGGCAAAAAAGGTTTGCGCCAAGTGGACGTGGACGTCGCCGGTCGGCAGTTGAGTTCCAAGGTGCTCGCCCAACCCCAGGCCGGTGCTGATGTTTGGCTGAGCATCGACCTGGAATTGCAACGCTTCGCTGATGAACAGATGGGAGAGCATGCCGGCTCGGTGGTCGTCCTGGAGGCGGATACCGGCCAAGTGCTGGCTCTGGTCAGCAAGCCCTCTTTTGACAACAACCTCTTCGTGTCCGGCTTAAGCCACGCGGACTGGGCCGTGCTGCGGGACAATCCGGCTCATCCCCTGCAGAACAGAGCCGTTCAGAGCGCCTACCCCCCCGGATCGGTCTTCAAGCATGTCGTCGCGGGATGCGCGTTGACCAAAGGGGTTGCGGTCCCCAGCGACCGCGTGTTCTGTCCCGGAGGTTTCCAGCTCGGCAACAGATTGTTCCGTTGCTGGGAGCGGCGCGGACATGGGGTGGTGGACATGACCAGGGCCCTTGTGGAATCCTGCGATACCTTTTTTTACGTCATCGGAGACAAACTAGGCGTCGACAGGATGCATTCCTGCGCCATACAAAGCGGTTTTGGCGAACCCACCGGTATTGATCTGCCCCACGAGTCGTCGGGGCTCGTTCCAAGCCGGGAGTGGAGGATGCAGCGCTTTGGCGACGTCTGGCACCGGGGAGGGAACCTGAACATGGCCATCGGCCAAGGCTACATGCTCACTACTCCGCTCCAGGTGGCCAGATACACCGCAGCCCTGGTCAACGGAGGCCGGCTGCTCAAGCCGCAGCTCCTGGTCGGTGTTCCTCCGGAAGAGCAGGCCCGCCTTCCTTTGAGCGACAGCCATCGGGAATTCCTCGTCCAAACCATGGTCGACACCGTGGAAGACGGTCGGGGCACGGCTCGCCGCATTGCCTTGCAGGACATTCGTCTGGGCGCGAAGACCGGCACAGCCCAGGTGGTCAGGCTCATGGCCGAACACGAAGGGAGGCCCACGTCCGAGATCCCCTACCAGTTTCGCCACCACGCCTGGATGAACGCCTTCGGAGAAAAAGGGGCACGTCGCTACGTCGTGGTGGCCATGGTGGAACACGGTGGAGGCGGGGGAGCCACGGCCGGCCCGATCGTCCGGGCCGTATTCCAACACCTTTTCGCGGATGAACTGGAATGACGCCAATTGATCGTCGTCTGATCTTTCATTTCGATTGGCTCCTCATCGGCTTGACCCTGGCGCTGTTCGCTTTCGGCATACTCAATCTCTACTCCGCCAGCGGATTTCGCATGGAGGAAGGGCTGGCCCGGACCTCCTTCTATCGCAAGCAACTTTACTGGGGGGGCATCGGCCTGGGGGGAATGATCGCCTTCCTGCTGTTCGACTACCGTCATCTGCGCATCCTGGCCTGGCCTTTTTTCCTGGCGACCCTGCTTGCCCTTGCGGCCACCCTGATCTGGGGCAAAACCATTATGGGCGCTCAAAGGTGGTTGGACTTGGGGCTTTTCCACTTCCAACCCAGCGAATTTGCGAAAATTTCCTTGCTCATCCTGACAGCTAAACTGCTGGCTCTGGAGCATGGCAAACTGGGCTGGTCGAAACTGCTTTTTCTGGGCGGCATCGGCATCGTACCCGTAGCCCTAGTCGTCAAGCAGCCCCATCTGGGGACCGCGCTGAGCCTGCTACTGCTCATGGGAGGCATGGTTCTTTTTCGCGGTGTTCAAGGGCCGGTGCTCAAGGTTCTGGCCGTGGCAACGCCTGCTTTACTGCCTCTGGGCTGGTTTTTCCTGCATGATTATCAACGTCAGCGCATTGTTGGGTTTCTGAACCCTCACGGTGACCCCCTTGGTGCGGGCTACCAAATTATCCAGTCCCAGATCGCCGTAGGGTCGGGGCAACTTTGGGGTCGGGGCTTCCTAGAAGGCACGCAGAGCCAATTGCGCTTTTTACCGGAAAAGCATACGGACTTTGCATTAGCTGTTTTTGGCGAAGAATGGGGATTTGCCGGGTGTCTTCTGCTTTTGTTTCTGTTCTGCGTATTTCTGCTTGGAATCGTCAGGATCGCGGCGGAAGCCAAGGACGGGTTCGGAAGTTTCCTGGCGGCGGGCATTTTTTTCTATTTTTTTTGGCAGATTTTCATCAACATGGGCATGGTTCTGGGGCTTCTGCCGGTGGTGGGCCTTCCTCTCCCGTTCATCAGCTACGGGGGAACTGCAACGGTCACCAACTTTTGCCTGATAGGCCTGGCCTTAAACGTCTCCATGCGCCGATTTTTCTTCAAAAACATTAACCACCGAAGGATATGAGCGCCTTGTTCTTTCGCAAATCAAGAGGAAATCAAGTCATGGCCAAGGATGTGATCAGCGCATTTCTGGGTGTCGGCACCTCATACGAGGGCAAACTCCAGTTCCAGGGCTCCGTTCGCATTGACGGCGATTTTTTGGGACAGATTAATTCCGACGGGACCCTTATCGTCGGGCAAGAGGCCAAGATCGACGGACAAGTTTCCGTGGCGAGTCTGATCCTTAGCGGTTTCATTCAAGGGCACATCATGGCCGCCACCAAGGTGATCATGCATAAAACGGCCCGTCTGCAAGGCTCTCTACGCACACCTTGCCTCGTTATGGAAGAAGGGGCCCTGCTGGACGGCGAACTAATCATGAGTAAAAATCGCCATGACCTCGATGAACAAGTCGTGCGGGCAGACGCCGAAGGGTCGTTCTCGTCTCCGGATGGTACATGAGTTGATAATGCACAACCGACGTCGTTGCGGCGGGAGGCGAGGCCGTTGTCAACGCTCGACACGGCGGGGCTTAAGCATCTTGTTTTTGAAGTGCTTTCAATTTGCCCCCAGACATCCGGACATGATGGCCCACCGCAACGCGTATGCCCTCAACACTCCGACGAAAGAGTTCTTCGACGCGAAATCTTCTGGGAAAAAATAAAAAAGTTTTGACAGAGGGGATAAAATCCGCTACAGCCCTTCTGGCTTGCGCTAAAATTCACATACCCCCCGGAGGACAGTATGATTGATCTCAACATTTCCGCGATCATCCAGGTTATTAATTTTCTTATCGTCCTGGCGATCCTGAATGCGATTCTTTACCGGCCCATCCGTGCCGTGATCCGCAAGCGCGCCCAACGCATGGAAGCCCAGCTTCTCGATATCGAAAACTTCTCGGCCCAGGCGGAGCAAAAGATGGCGTCTTATTCGGAGGCTTTGTCCGTAGCCCAACAAAAGGGAACGGAAATCCGGACGCAATTGAAGGCTGAAGGCTACCAGGAAGAGGCAGCCCTGCTTGAAGATATCAACAAGCAGGCCGCCCGCGAGTTGAAGAGCGCCCGCGAGGACGCTGCGGCGCAGGTTCGCGCCGCTCTGGATTCCTTGAAGTCAAGGGTGAACGGGTACGCGAAGAAAGTGACCGAAAAAGTGGTCGGCTTGGCCGCGTAATCAGAAATCGTCTCGAAGGAGGGCATGAAGTTGAAACGCATCACGGTTTACTGGATGACGGTGCTCATGGTGCTCGCGGGAGCCGGACTGGCCTTTGCGGCCTCCGATGGCGGCGACATGGCCAAGTGGAAGGATTTCATGTGGCGAATAATCAATTTCGTCATCTTCATCGGCATCCTTTATCTTGTGGCTGGGAAACGTATCGGTCAGATGTTGACCTCCCGTCGGCAACAGATCCGCGACGATCTCGAGAATCTGGACCGCCGCCGCGAGGAAGCGGACAAAAAGCTGCGCCATGTGGAGGCTCAAATCAAGGATCTTGACGCTCAGCGCGAAAAGATCCTGGCAGACTTCCAGGCCCAGGGCGAGAACCTGAAAAAGGCGATCATCACCCAGGCTGAGGAGAAGGCCAAGCAGATCAAGGCCCAGGCTCAAACCGCCGCTGCCCAGGAATACAAGCTGGCCACGGAAAAGCTGCGCGACGAACTTTCCGGGATGGTCGTTGAGGCTGCCGAGAAGATGATCCAAAGCCAGTTGACCAAGGAAAACCATGAGCAATTGATCCAACAATCCTTAACAAGGGTGGTGATGAATTGATTGGAAACATCGTGGCGCGCAGATACGCCCGGGCGCTTTTTTCCTTGGGGAAGGAGCAGGGAGATGCCGAACTCATCGCCTACGGCAATAATCTCTCCGGGTTGGTTGAGGCCCTGAAAGAGTCGCCACAGTTGGACCGCATATTTCGCAATCCTGTTTTCAAGGCGGAAGAGAAAAAAGCGGTGCTGGACGCGATTCTTTCAAAAATCGAACCCAAGCAGATGGTCATCAATTTCTGTCATCTCCTGGCGGATAACAACAGGCTGAGCTTTCTTGCGGAGATAGAGGCGTTTTACGCGCAGCTGCTGGACGAACATCAGGGCGTGTCCCGCGGAGAGGTGGTCACCGCCATCAAGCTGGACAAGGATCTGAAGGACAAACTGAAAAGTTCCCTGGAGGAAAAAGTCAGCCGTCAGCTGGTGCTGGAGTATGCGGTTGATCCAAGTATATTGGGCGGACTTGTGTTGAAGGTCGGCGACAGGGTTATGGACGCCAGCCTTCGGGCGCAACTGGTCGCGATGAAAGAAACCATCAAGAGGGGTGAGTAACGGCCATGCAAATCAAAGCAGATGAAATCAGCAAAATCATTGAAAGCCAGATTCAGAACTATGAACAACGCGTGGAGATGAGCGAGACGGGCGTTGTCCTGTCCGTCGGCGACGGCATTGCCCGCGTTTACGGCGTGGAAAACGTCATGGCCATGGAGTTGCTTGAGTTTACCGGCGGCGTCTACGGCATGGTTCTGAACCTGGAAGAGGACAACGTGGGTGTCGCTCTGCTGGGCGAGGACAGGCACATCAAGGAAGGCGACACGGTCAAACGGACCGGGCGCATCTTCCAGGTTCCCGTGGGCAAGGCCGTTGTCGGCCGGGTCATTGATCCCTTGGGTAGACCGCTGGACGGCAGGGGCCCCATTGAGGCCAATGAATTCCGGAGAGTGGAAATCAAGGCCCCCGGCGTCGTGGCCCGCAAATCCGTCCATGAGCCCATGTACACCGGCCTGAAGGCGGTTGACGCCATGACGCCCATCGGCCGCGGTCAGCGCGAGCTGATCCTCGGCGACCGGCAGATCGGCAAGACCGCCCTGTGCCTGGACGCCATCCTGGCCCAGAAGGAAAGCGACATCTATTGCTTCTATGTGGCCATCGGCCAGAAGAAGTCCACCGTGGCCCTGGTGGTGGACACCCTGCGCAAGTACGGCGCCATGGAATACACTACGGTCATTTCGGCCACGGCGTCCGAGCCGGCGTCCCTGCAGTACATCGCGGCCTATGCCGGTTGCACCATGGCTGAGTACTACCGCGACAGCGGCAAGCATGCCCTGATCATCTACGACGACCTGTCCAAACAGGCCGTGGCTTACCGCCAGATGTCCCTGCTCCTGCGCCGTCCTCCGGGACGCGAAGCCTTCCCCGGCGACATTTTCTACAACCACTCCCGCTTGCTGGAACGCGCCTCCAAGCTCAACGACAATCTGGGCGCCGGATCATTGACCGCCCTGCCCATCATTGAAACCCAGGCCGGCGACGTGTCCGCGTACATCCCGACCAACGTCATCTCCATTACCGATGGTCAGGTGTACCTCGAACCCAGCCTGTTCTACGCCGGCGTGCGCCCGGCCATCAACGTCGGTCTGTCCGTATCCCGGGTGGGCGGCGCGGCCCAGATCAAGGCCATGAAGCAAGTGGCCGGGACCCTGCGTCTGGACTTGGCCCAGTACCGCGAACTGGCCGCATTTGCCTCGTTCGGCTCGGACCTGGACAAGGCCACGCAGCAGCGTTTGAACCGCGGCATGCGTCTGGTGGAACTCTTAAAGCAGCCCCAGTACAAGCCCATGACCGTGGCCGAGCAGGTGGTCTCCTTGTTTGCCGGCACGCGCGGCCTCATGGACGATCTGCCCGTGTCAGCGGTCTCCAAGTTTGAAAATGAATTGCTGGAGCATATGCGTAACCAGCGTCCCGAAATCCTGAACGACATAAAAACCAAACAGGCTTTGGACGCGAATCTTGAAGCAAGACTGCGCGAGGCCATCGAAGCGGTGAAGAAGACCTTCCAGGCCAAATAACCGCCAGGAGAGAACAACAGGAGAGAACCATGGCTACTTTGAAGGACATTAAGCGCAAGATCGGCGGGGTCAAGAAGACCAAGCAGATCACCAAGGCCATGAACATGGTGGCGTCGGCCAAGTTGCGCAAGGCTCAGCAGCGGATTGAACGCTTCAGGCCCTACGCCGACAAGTTTTATGAAATGCTCACGGATTTGAGCAGCCGCACCGACGCCTCAGTCCATCCCCTGCTGGAAGTGCGTGAGGAGATCAAGAAGGTGGCCATTGTCCTGGTCACTGCGGACAGGGGATTGTGCGGCAGCTTTAACGTCAACCTGACCAACAAGGCCCGCAAGCTCGCCAAAGAAAAGGAAGCTGCCGGCAAGGTGGTCGAGTTCGTCTGTGTCGGGAAAAAAGGACGGGACGTGCTGCGCAAGCAGCCTTGGCCGATCATTTCCGACCACGTAAACGTCATGAACACGTTTGACTTCACGCTCGGCGTTGAACTCGGCGCCAAACTGATGAACAGCTATCTCAACCATGAGATAGATGAAGTGATTATTGTTTTTGGACAGTTCAAAAGCATTGCCAAGCAGGAAACGGTCTCATTGCGCGTCCTGCCCATCGTTTCCGAAACCGCGGCAAAGGAAGCGCCTGCGGCGGCCCCCAGCGAGTATATTTACGAACCTTCGGTGGAAGGCATCCTCGCTGAGTTGCTGCCCCGCTTCGTGAATGTGCAAATCTACAGGGGCCTGCTGGATACGAACGCCAGCGAGCACGCCTCGCGGATGCGGGCCATGGATAATGCGACCAAGAACTGTGATGACTTGGCAAAATCATTGACGTTGGTCTATAACAAGGCCAGGCAAAGCGCCATTACCAAAGAGCTGATGGATATCGTCGGCGGCGCTGAAGCACTGAAATCTGCCTAAAGAAGGGGGCGTTGTACATGAGTGAACTTATGGAAGGAAAGGTGGCGCAAGTCATTGGACCCGTTGTGGACGTAGCCTTTCCGGAAGGAAAGCTGCCCAACATTTTGAGTGCGTTGCATATTTATAATCCCAACAATGAGGATGCACCCGACTTGGTGGTCGAGGTGGCTCAGCATCTGGGCAACAATCTGGTCCGGTGCATCGCCATGGACGCAACCGACGGTCTGGTTCGGGGAACCGTGGCCAAGGCCACCGGCAAACCGATCATGATGCCCGTTGGTCAACCGGCCCTGGGCCGCATCTTGAACGTTGTGGGGCGTCCTGTGGACGAATTGGGAGAAGTGAAGTCCACCAAGATGATGCCCATTCACCGCAGCGCGCCTAGCTTTACCGAGCAGAGCACCAAGGTGGAACTGCTGGAAACCGGCGTGAAGGTCATTGATCTGCTCATCCCTTTCCCCAAGGGCGGAAAGATCGGCATGTTCGGCGGTGCCGGCGTGGGTAAGACCGTTATCTTGATGGAGATGATCAACAATATCGCTAAGCAGCACGGTGGGATCTCGGTGTTCGCCGGCGTGGGTGAGCGTTCCCGCGAGGGCAACGATCTTTACCATGAAATGAAGGATGCCGGGGTTCTGGAAAAGGCTGCGTTGATCTACGGCCAGATGAACGAGCCTCCAGGGGCCCGCGCCCGCGTTGCCCTGAGCGCCTTGACTTCCGCCGAGTACTTCCGCGACGAGGAAGGCCAGGACGTGCTGCTTTTCATTGACAACATTTTCCGCTTCACCCAGGCTGGCTCAGAAGTGTCCGCGCTTCTCGGACGCATGCCCTCCGCCGTGGGCTACCAGCCGACCCTGGGCACGGACCTCGGTGAGTTGCAGGAGCGCATCACCTCCACCACCAAGGGGTCCATCACTTCAGTGCAGGCCGTGTACGTGCCCGCCGACGACCTGACCGACCCCGCTCCGGCCACGACCTTCGCCCATTTGAACGGCACCATCGTCCTGTCCCGGCAGATCGCTGAATTGGGCATCTATCCGGCCGTGGATCCCCTGGACTCCACCTCCAGCATTTTGGACCCCAACATCCTGGGTGTGGAACACTACAATGTGGCCCGGCAACTGCAGATGATTCTCCAGAAATACAAGGATCTTCAAGACATCATCGCCATTCTGGGCATAGACGAACTCTCCGACGAAGACAAACTGACCGTGTCCCGGGCCAGAAAGATCCAACGCTTTTTGTCCCAGCCCTTCTTTGTCGCCGCCCAGTTTACCGGTAAGGAAGGCCGTTATGTGAAGTCGGAAGACACGGTGCGCGGCTTCCAGGAAATCATTGACGGCAAGCACGACGATATCCCCGAGCAGGCCTTCTACATGGTCGGCACCATTGAGGAAGCCCTGGAAAACGCGAAGAAACTCTAAGCTTGAAGGCGGCAGATCATGGCTAAGACCATACATTTGGAAATCGTCACTCCCGACCGGAAACTGCTCAGCGAAGACGTGGATTTCGTGGGTGCTCCCGGCTACAACGGCGAGTTCGGCATCCTTCCGGATCACGCTCCTTTTCTTTCAGCGCTTGGAGTCGGCAGCCTGCACTACAACCAAGGCGGAAAAACATACTGGATATTCATTTCCGGCGGGTTTGCCGAGGTGTCGGCCAATAAAATGAGCGTGTTGGCCGAGGTCGCCGAGCGGGCCGAGGAGATCGATATCGAACGCGCACGGAAGGCCAGGGAGCGCGCGGAAAAGCGGCTTGTGGAGCAGAGGGCCCAGATTGATTTCGTCCGAGCCCAGGCTGCCTTGCAACGCGCCTTGACGCGTATGAAAACCAGAAGCTACACTTCCTGATTGATTCTTGCAACACCGCTCCAAAAAAGAAAGCGG
>DBNV01000020.1 GCA_002299865.1 Desulfonatronaceae bacterium UBA663
CGGTCGCCCCTGCTACTGCAAAGGAATGCTGTCCGCAATTTTTTAAGCAGGACCATGTTGTTGCCTCGCGGCAGACTGCAACAACAAGCCGACGACATCCGGAAAGGTCAGTCCGGACGCGACGCACGAGGCCTGGAAGCCGGCATCCGGTGACAAACACGGATTGGCGTTGACGTCGATGATCCAGGGGCGTCCCTTGGCGTCCACGCGCAGATCGATCCGGGCGTATCCGGACAAGGCAAAGGTCTTCCAACACTGCTCGGCCGTCAGACTCAGCCTGCGCAGCAAGAGCGCGTCGGATTCCGGAAAGTCCAGACGACGCTTGGTGTTTTGATATTCGAAACTCTGCTCCTGCCATTTGGCCCGGAAGCCCACGACCCGGTGTTTGTTCTTTGCGTAACCCGCAAACAGTATTTCCGCCGGTGCCAGGACCCGAGGCGCCCCCTCCTGCTCCACCACGGCCAGATTGAACTCCCGGCCGGAAACATACTCCTCGGCAAAGCACTCTCCGCCCAGACGTTCCCGTCGGGCCTTTATTTCCGCAAGCAGCCTGGCCCGGCTGGAGACGTGGACCACGTTGTCCTCGTCCAGCCCGAAGGAAGCGTGCTCCCACACGGATTTGACGATGAACCGTCCGGGCGTCTGGATGTTGCCCCGGCCCTGTATGTCCAACCAGGCCGGCGTGGGCAGACCGTGTTGAGCCAGAACGGCCTTGGCCAGAAGCTTGCTCGTGGAGTGGCGCAGGGACCATGAGGATGCGCCGGTAAAGGCCATGCCGAACTCCTCCAGCATGGCCGGGACTAGGTGAACGGTTTTGGCCGATCCGCCAATGGACTCCACAAGGTTGAAGACCTCGTCCCAGATCCCCGCCCCAAGGCTTTCGCCGGCTTGGCGCATGTCCTCGGGCCAGGCCAGAATTGCGCACTCGTGCCCCAGGGTTCGCAGGGCTCCCTCCACAGCTTGGACCTGAACCAGCACGTCGGCATTGTCCAGGGAGTCCAGGTCCGTCAATGGATTGTGGACGATCAGGACATTCATGCGGCTTTAGACCAGATCTTCCTTGGCCGGGGGGACCTTGGCCGTGAAGGGCGGCTGTGATCGTCCGTTAACACGCTCCAGTGCCGATGTCATGATCATCCGGATCAGGTCGCCATGGCTGATACCTTGCAACCGGCAGAGGATGGACAGGTCGGAGCGGATCGGATGCAGCCCCGGCAAGGGATTGACCTCCAGAAAGTGCGCCACACCCCGGTCGTCCAGGCGGATGTCCACCCGGCCCGCGTCCCGTGCGCCGAGTCCGCGCCAGGCGTCCACAGCCAAACGGGCCAGGCCTTCGGCCATGGGACCGTTCACCAGGTGGTAGCAGACCCGATCCTCGTATTCTTCCTTGTTGTCTAGGGAGTAGACGCCCTGCTCCGCGTTTTCCAAAAGCAGCACTTCCATGGCTCCCAGGCAGCGGGCCCGCGGGCCCGTGCCCACGATGCCCACGGTGAATTCCCGACCCGACAGGAACCGTTCCACCAGCACCGGTTGCTGAAAGCGGGTCAGCAGATCCGCGCAGACGTGCTCCAGTTCCCGCCGGTCTTGCACCAGGCTGGCACCGGTGATGCCCTTGCTTGATCCCTCGGCCACGGGCTTGGCGAACAGCGGAAAAGGCAGGGCAACGCCCTCCAGATCTTGTAAATCCTGGATAACGGCGAAGTCCGGGGTGGGCAGACCCAGGTCGCGGATGATCCGCTTGGTCAGGCCCTTGTGCAGACAGACAGCCAGGACCGTGGCGTCGGAAAAGGCGCAGGGGATTTGATGCGCCTCCAAAAGTGCTGGGATCTGGGATTCACGGCTCAAACCGTGCAGGCCCTCGGCGATGTTGAACACCACGTCCCAGCGCCGCCCGGCCGCCAGGGCGGGGAGCAGGGCATGCAGGTTGCCGATCCGCTCTGTGGCCAGACCTATGGCCTGAATCCCGGCCTCAATGGCTTCAATGGTCGCGGGGCTGTCGAACTCTGCGGTCTGCTCCAGGCTGTAGCCCTGGTCCAGATAGTCGCAACGCAGGTCGTAGGCCAGTCCGATCTTCACGCCACACCTCCGGTGCCATGGCCGGCGGCACGGACCACCGGATCATGGACCCGAAATAATCGCCCCTCGTAGTTCTTGAAGATCAAGTCATCCCCGTCCCTGGACCGCAAGTATTCCGGGCACAGGGGCGTCTTGCCGCCCCCGCCGGGCAGGTCTACAACATAGTGCGGCACGGCGTAACCCGAGATGTGGCCGCGCAGATCCTGGATCAGTCCCAACCCCTTGGATACGCTGGTCCGGAAATGGCCGGTGCCGCGAACCTGATCGCACTGGTAGAGGTAGTAAGGCCTGATCCTGTTGCGTAACTGGCCCTGGAACAGGGCCGTGAGTTCCGCAACCGAGTCGTTGACGCCCTTCAGCAGCACGGTCTGTCCGCCCAGGGGAATGCCGGCGTCGGCCAGCCGGGAGCAAGCCAGAGCCGCCTCAGTGGTCAGCTCATGGGCATGGGCGCTGTGAATGCTGATGAACAGGGGGTGGTAGCGCTTGAGCATCTGGGTTAGCCCGATGGTAATGCGCTGGGGCAGGACCATAGGCGCCTTGGTGCCGATGCGGATGATTTCCACGTGGGGAATGGCCCGCATACGCTGGAGCAGATATTCCAGGGCATGGTCGGCCATAGTCAACGGGTCGCCGCCGGAAATGAGCACATCCTGAACTCTCGGCGTTTGCTCGATATACCGCAAGGCCGGCTCCCACCGGCGGGGCCCTTGGGCCGTGGGCCCTTGGGCCGCCTCCTGTCTGCCCACCCGGCGCGAACGGGTGCAGTAGCGGCAGTACGTGGAGCAGAAATCCGTGGCCAGAAACAGCACCCGGTCCGGGTAGCGATGCACCAGGCCGGGCGCGGGGCTGTCGTGTTCTTCGCCCAGGGGATCGCCTTCCTCGCAGGGCAGGATGCAATGCTCGGCCGTGGTGGGAATGACGCAGCGCCGCAAAGGCTGCATGGGGTCGTGAGGGTCCAACAGGCTAGCATAATAGGGGGTGACGGCCATGGGCAGCATGTCCCGGCCGGGCCGCAAGGCCTCGCGTTCCTCGCGGGTCAGGTCGAGCATGGTTTCCAGGACTGAAAGGGAGGTGATCCGGTGCTTGAGCTGCCAGCGCCATTCGTTCCACTGATGGGGCTTGGCCTGGGGATAATGCTTGGCCAGGAACGCGGCAGGTTGAGGACTTAAGGGAAAGGTCGGCTTGGCGCTTTTTTTGCGATGCAAGCCGGTCAAGGCGGGAGTAAGGAAGCCGGACCCCAGGTCGGACAGGCCAGACAGGCCGGGGACCGGAAAGTGAAACGCCTCCGTATCGGACTGTGTCCGAGCAGGAGGCTCAACGTCCAATTCCAGGATTTCGTCCATGATTGCCCTCGGTTATCCCCGGAACTCGGCCGGGAAGGTTGATGGTGCATGGTGCGTCCAGCGGCGCGCCGCAAGCTGCGCACCGCGAAGACCATAAAGGTCCACTGAAGACCCATGGACACCAACGCAATCATCGGGCCATACGATAACATTCTGAAATAAAAAGACAAATTTTGACGGCATCGCACAAAAAAGGAAGTAGCGCTTCCTGTTTTTGCGGAGAGTCCGGGTAAGTGCTGAGAAATGCTTATTTGGCCGGAAATATGGCCAGGAAGGAGAAGAAGCGGGTTTGCCGCATTGCCAAAAACAGGAAAAAATATTTCCTGTTTTTGGCAATGCGCACATCGCTAAGGAGCTGCTCGGCGAAAACAACAACTAAGTCAGGGAATGAGGGTTTCGGAATATGTCAATGAAAATGAGACACTCAGGGCCATAGAATTATAGTTCCACTTCCGCAGCCCTTTGAGTTTAGTGATAGCCCAGGACCAGATTTGATTGGGAGCCGTGGCCGGCAGCTCGGGCTTTTCAAAAGGCGAGTGTCTCACCTCCAATGACACAGAGGGAAAAATGACAATGCAATTATGAAAATGGGTGTTGAACCCCGGATGCATCCCGAAGCAAGTATAAAATCGACGATCTCTTGGCC
>DBNV01000038.1:0-2503 GCA_002299865.1 Desulfonatronaceae bacterium UBA663
CTCTGACGCCAAGTATTGTAGGCGGGATCGCGGAAATCGTCGATCAGATGCCAGGTGAATTCCAGGTCGCACTTCTCGAAGAAACGCTCCCAACCGATGCGTTCGGCCCATTCACCCAGGCGCTCGTACTTCTTGGCGTCCTTGGCATAGACATCCACGATCTGGCGCACCGTCTTGGTCAGTATGGGCCAGCGGGGCGGCTCATTGGGCACAAAGGCCACGACGACTTTGGAGAATTTCGGGTTGCTGATGCGGTTGGACACCTTGCCGCCGACCATGATGATTAGACAGTCGCCCTGGCCGTCGGACAGGGGCAGGGCCGGACACATGGTGTAGCAGTTGCCGCAGAACATGCACCGTTCGTTTTTGATGGCCACGGAATTGACCTTGGTGCCGTCGGGCAGATCCACCTTGATCGGGCGGACGGCGGCGGTGGGGCAGGAGGCCACGGCCAGGGGTATTTCACAGATCTGGTCCAGAATCTTGTGGTCGATGAGGGGAGGCTTGCGGTGGTAGCCCACAAAGCCGATGTCTGAGCAGTGCACCGCGCCGCACATGTTCACGCAGCAGGCCATGGACACGCGCAGTTGCGCGGGCAAACGCATGTTCTGGAATTCTTCGAACAGGTCGTCCATGACCGCCTTGACCGTGCCGGAAGCGTCCGTGGCGGCGGTGTGGCAATGAATCCAGCCCTGGGTGTGGATGATGTTGGTTATGCCGGCACCGGTGCCGCCGACCGGGAATTTGAAGCTGCCGCCTTCGTACTTGCGGCTGGCCAGATCCTTCTTCAAGGGCTCGACCTTGGCCTTGCTGTCCACCATGAACTCGATGTTGTTCCGGGTGGTCCAGCGGACATGGCCGTCGCAGTGCTTGTCGGCGATTTCGCAAACTTCCCTAAGGGTCTGGACGCCCATAATGCGGGGGGAACCCACGCGAACGGTGTACACTTCGTCGCCGCTCTCGGCCTTGTGCATCAGCACGCCGGGTTCCAGGATCTCGTGGTACAGCCACTTGCCGAAGTTCTTCTTGATCACCGGCGGCAGAAACTGCTCATAGTGCTTCGGGCCGATATCCGTGATCCGGCCCTTCATGGGCTGTTTCGGGTCATATCCTGCAGAAATGAATGCCATTTTTATAACCTCCTGGGCTCGTTACATTTTGTGACGGCTTCTGTAGTCTTCGATCTTTCTGTCCCAACCGCCGGTGACTTCCTCTTCCTTCCAGAAGATGTAGGGGTTGGTCCGGGGTTCCTGGACCATCCGCGGGTCGGGCTTCAGTTCCAGGACTTCCAGGAACTTGGCCAGGCCCAGGCGCTTCATGGTTTCACCGACGCGCTCGCGGTTCTTTCCTTCTTCCATCCAGAATTCGAAGATTTTTTCGATCAGATTCTTGATTTCCGTGTACGGCGGTTCGCAATTGATGAAGGGAACGATCAGGGTGCCCATCTGCGCGCCGTCCAGGATCGGGGCCTTGCCGCCCAGGAGCATGGCGCAGCCGGTGTCCACGCCGATGCGCAGGGCGCGCGGCATGGCATTGATGCAGTGCATGCAGTGGCTGCACTCTTTGTCGTTGATCTTCAGGGTCTTGCCTTCCATCCACATGCACTTGGTGGGACAGAGGTCGATGATTTCCTTCTGGATGTCGAACTTGCCCCAGTCGCGACCGGAATGGGCGCCGCCGTTGGGCTTGATTTCCCCGCCGATGTAAGCTTCCACGGCTTTCTGATCGATGCGGATATTGTCTTTCCAAAGGCCGATGAAGGCCAGGTCGGAGCGGGCGATAGAGGCCACGCAGCCGTTGGGACAGCCGTCGAACTTGAACTTGAACTTGTAGGGGAAGGCCGGCCGATGCAGGAAGTCCTGATATTCATTGGTGAGCGCGTGGCAAATGGCCTGGGTGTCGATGCAGGCGAATTCACAACGGGATTTGCCCAGACAGCAGCCCGGAGTGCGCAGGTTGGAGCCGGAACCGCCCAGGTCGGCATTCATATCGTGGGTCAGGGTCCAGAAGATTTCTTCCAACTGGGGGGTGGTCGTCCCCAGGAGTATGATGTCGCCGGTGGAGCCGTGCATGTTGGTGATGCCGCTGCCGCGGAATTCCCACAAGTCACAGAGATCTTTCAGAAACTTCGTGTGATAGTAAAGACCGGAAGGCTGGTTGATGCGCATGGTGTGGAAGTGCGCCACGCCGGGGAACATCTCAGGCTGGTCGCAGTACCGGCCGATGACGCCGCCGCCGTAGCCGAACACGCCGACGATGCCGCCGTGTTTCCAGTGGGTCTCGCCGTCGGTGAAGGAAAGCTCCAACACGCCAAGGAGATCGTCACAGACATCTACGGGGATTTGGTATGCAATTCCTTTCTCGTTCTTCGCCCTAGACGCCGCTTCCCGTTTGATGTCGGAAACGAAGCTGGGCCACGGTCCACTTTCCAGCTCGTCCAACAACGGGGTTTTGTGTTTCGCCATTGCTCTACCTCCTCAAGGTTTTTTTGGTTTTTTTGGTT
>DBNV01000038.1:2868-7866 GCA_002299865.1 Desulfonatronaceae bacterium UBA663
TTGGTTTTTTTGGTTTTTTTGGGTTCATGCCAAAATGAAGAACACCTCAATCCGGATCACGGCCGGCAATCCACTGCCGGGGTCTGGACCGGATGATGCTCCCGCTATGCGCACATGAATCCTGATGACCACTAAGCCCTGTCTGAACAGTCTTCGTGAAAATTATTACAACCCCAAGCTGCTTTTTGTCAAGGCAACCCGAAGAACAAAAATCTCGGCTCTATTTTCGATGTTCGGCAGGCTTTCGATCTTTAGCGGCCTGGCGAGTGATCACTCCGGAATTCCGGCCTTCCAACCACCCCAACCCCAGCCCCGGCTTCATCTCTTGGCCCGCTAAATCCGTATCGTACCCGCCCAATTCTTTGATGCGCTCCTGCAATCCCTTGGAGCGGATCAGGTCCAGCACCGTGGTGATCTTGGGATCGTCAGCCCATTGCCTGGGAATGATCAGGTCGTAGCGTTCCCGGGCCAGGGGCACGAAGTCAAGCCCCAGAGCCTTGGCTGCGGCGAAAATGCCCAGCCCGCAGTCTGCCGCGCCGCTGAGTACGTTCACGGCCACGGCCATGTGCGTGTATTCCTCCTTGTCGTAGCCTCGCACCGCATCCGGGGCAATGCCGGCCTGCTTGAGATGATGGTCCAGCAGGATGCGGGTGCCCGCGCCGCGCTGGCGGTTGATGAAGATCACCTCTGGCCGGGCCAGATCCTCCACGCCCCGGAGGCCCTTGGGATTGCCCTTGGCCACGATCAGGCCCTGGTGTCTGATGGCCAGGTTGATCACCAAGACATCCATGCCGGGCAGGTATTTGGCCAGGAACGGGAAATTGTAGTCCGCAGTCTCGGGGTCGAATAAATGGCACCCGGCCAAGTGCGCGGCCTGGTTGCGCAGGGCGGTCAGGCCGCCCATGCTGCCCACATGGGTGGAGGCCAGACGATAGGGCTGGGCCAGGCCCATGAGTTCGTTGGTCAAGAGGTCCAGAGTATTGTCGTGGCTGCCCACGCTGACGATGGTTCGCTCCAGTTCGGCGCGGGGGACCAGCAGCTCAGCCTCCAGTTCGGCCCCGGCTTCAACGCCTTCGCTGTGCACCGGAATGCGGGCCAGGGCTTGGGCCCTGGTCAGGGTGGTGATCATGCCCGCGCCCCGGGCCAGGGGCGTGGCCACCCATTTGGTTCCGACCCGGCCCACGGCCAGGCGTATAAATTCCTGCACACCCAGCTTGGACGGGGTCTTGCGGGTCAGCTCCACCTGGATCTTTAGCCTGTCTTCGGCAATGCGCCGGCCCAGCCAGGCGGCTAGAGGCCGAACCAATTCCTCGAAACAGATCACCGCGCTGACCGGGTAGCCCGGCGCACCCACCAGCAGTCTGCCCTGGGCCGTGCCCAGCAGGGAAGGCTTGCCCGGCATGGCCGCGATGCCGTGCACCAGCACCAGGCCGGCGCGTTTCATGACCGTGCGGGTGAAATCCTTGGCACCCGCAGACGACCCCGCTCCGATGATCACAATGTGGGAGCGTTGCAGGGCCTTGTGCACGGCCTGGGACAGCAAGTCCAGGTCGTCGCGCACCGGAGGCACGCATTCCACCTCGCAGCCCCAGGATTGACCCAGGGCCTTGAAGACTTGGGAGTTGCTCTCCACCACCTGACCGGCCTGCGGCTCTGGCCGCGTCGTGAAATCCAGGATCTCGTCACCCGTGGGGATGATGGTCAGGCGCACCCGCTCCCAGACCTGGATCTCCCAGATCCCGGCGCTGAGCAGGGCGCCTATGTCATAGGGCGTGACGCAGTGATTTTGGGGCAAGAGCAGTTCCGTGGCCACGATGTCCTCGCCGATGCGACGCACATGCTGCCAGGGAAAGGTCGGCGTTTCTATGGCGATGGCATCCTCGTCCACTTGCACCACATGTTCGATCATGATCACGGCGTTGGCGCCCGCAGGCAGAGCATCGCCGGTATTCACCGGGTGGTAGTCCTTGTCTTTCTTGAGTTCCAGAGCACGCCCCTCCCTGGCCGTGAAGGTGGCTTGCGCGTTCACAGCCACGCCGTCCATGGCCGCGCTGTGAAATGTGGGGCTGGAGTAGCGGGCAAAGACTGGCGCGGCAGTGACCCGGCCGGCGGCCTCTTGGGAAGCAATGATTTCTCGAAGGATCAATTGCTCGCGATCCAGGGCCTGCTTGGCCCGATCCACAGCCTCGGCGATGGGAATGGTGGTCAGGTAGACGGAGCGTTGGAATTCCATGGGGTGCACTCCTGACGGTGAAATGTTGGAAAATCAATATCCACCGGTTATAGAAATGAGAGCCGGAGAGTATTTTTCGTGCGGTTAGTGGATGTTTTTCGTTTACTCAAGGAAGTGGGGACTGGTATGAAGGTTTCCTTGGACACTGAAGTGGGGGTAAGGCAAAACCCCTAGGAGGTGTTCAATGAGCAAAGGTGGTTTTGTCCAGGTAGGAGGCCAGGCAGTCCGGCATCATGGTGGGGGACCGGGTCCGGGTGACCATTGTGCCGGACACGGTCGTTTTAATCCAAATAATTACAGGAAGAATCCGATCACGTAACTTCCGCCGGTGAACATCAGGATGAAGGCCAGCAGCCATTTGATGGCCTGGGCCGGGACGAATTTCTGCATCCTTGCCCCGGCGTACATGCCGATCGCCCCGCCCACACCCATGAGGATGCCCAGGATCCAGTCCGGGGCTATGGCCATGTGCGGGTAGAGCGGGGCAATGGCCTGGTAGATGCCGGCGGCCGCCACGGAGGTGGTGAACGTGCCCATCAGGCAGGCCCCGGCGATGGTGTACACCGGCAGTCGGAACATGGTCACGAAGAACGGGGCGATGATCGCCCCGCCGCCGATGCCGTACACCCCGCCCACCAGGCCGACCACGAGGCTGAGGATGAAGATGCCCATGGTCGGCGCGCTGATGTTTTCCCCGTAAAATGAATAGTCAATGCTTTTTAGGCTGAAACTGGTGGTTGTAATGCGGGGCAGCGGTTCTTTGGACTGGGTCTCTTGCTTGCGGAAATTGCTGACCAGTTCTTGGAAGCGTTGTTCCGAGGACGCCTTGCCTGACCCAGGGGCCGGCTTCTTGATCAGGGAGTGGGCCATGACAGAACCGATATAGAGCAGCACAAGCCCGGCAAAGACCTTGAAGTGGGTCGGGTCCGGAAGGTATTTGACCCGCAGGATCGCGCCCAGCAGGACCCCGGGCACGGTCCCGGCGATGATCACCCAGGCCAGGGGCCAGACCATGCGGCCTTCTTGGATGAAACGGTACACCCCGCTGGGGATGGCCACGATGTTGTACAGATGATTGGTGGCGCTGACTGCCGGAGTGACGAAGCCCAGCACGCTCATCTGAAAGGGCAAAAGCAGGAAGGCTCCGGACACGCCGCCCATGGAGCAGACAAAGGCCACGGCAAACCCGGCCACAAAGGGAATCCACGGGGCCACTTCGATGCCGGCGACGGGAAACAGCATGGGGCGCCTCCTTGCTTGAGGGTTAAGTCCGGACATGCCTCTTAAGCCTTGGGAAGGCTTTTGGCATCTGTGCCACTCGAATCATGGACACGAAAAATATTTATTGCGTGTCAGTTAATGACTACACCGGTGAAGATGGGCATGTCAAGAAGCAAGATTTGTCAAGATGTGATCAAGGGCGTTGTGATAAGGATATTGGTCTTGTCGCGGCCCAGGGGATTCCGTAATTTCTCATTTTCATTGCTGAACCACGTTCAACTCCAGGAGGTCGCCAATGACCGCTCCCCATGACGACCATATTCCAGTCGGAGGTCAGCCCGAAGGCAGCCATTTTTCCATCCCACCCAACGCGAAACTTTTGGACACCGTGCAACTTGCGGAAATGGAACGCTCCTGCCGCGCCTGGGCCGAGGATTCGCCAAGACTGGACGTCTGCAGGTCCAGGCAGCGCATCCTGCTCATTTTTCTTTTGATCCGCCATACAGGGGCCAAGCTGCACGAGGTCTTGGAACTCCGCCCCCAGGACTTTGACCCTGAGGGGCGGGTCGTCAGGATCGGCCAGGGCGGCGTCTCACGGGCCGTGGAGATCCCGGACGATTTGGCCGGAGAACTCCGAGCTTTCCTGGAGGCCCAGGCCATGCCTTTGGAGGAGGCATTGTTCCGGGTCGATCCCGGTCATGTCCGGCGCAAGTTTTACGAGCGCGCCGAGGCCTGCGGCCTGCCCAGGGATTACGGCAATCCCAGCGCGCTGCGCCGGTCGCGTTCCGTGGAGCTGCTGCGCGGCAACCTGCCCCTGCTCGTGGTCCAGAAACTGCTCGGTCATTCCACGCCCAACCTGACAGCGGCCCTGCTGGACGTGTCCGAGGAAGACATGCAGCATGCGGTGCGTCGGCATATCGACCGAGAGAACAAGCGCAGGACCAGCGCCAGGAACGCCTTTTTCGGCAAGATCGTCGAGATCGCCAAGGGCGACATCCAGTCCGAGGTGGTCCTGCGCACCCTGGGCGGCCTGCGCATCTCCTCGGTCATCACCAATACCAGCCTGAAGCGGATGCGCTTGAAGATCGGCACGTTTGTGACCGCGGAGATCAAGGCGCCCTGGGTGCTCATCGCGGGGTCTGCGGACGCGGCCGAGAACAGCGCGGAAAACCGGCTGCAAGGGACGGTGGCGGCGGTCAACACGGGGCGAGTGAACGCGGAAGTCCTGGTGCGCCTGTCCGAGGGCACGGAGATCTGCGCGGTGATCACCGCGTCCGGTTTGCGACGTTTGGGGTTGAAGGTGAATGACCCCGCCTGGACGCTGTTCGGGGCCTATTCCGTGATTTTGAACGTGGAGTAGGGTGGACAAGACCTGACCCCAAGTGTACTTAAGGGTGCGGAGTCCGACCTCAAGCACATTTCGAACGCCAGTGGTCGTTTTTGGGGGTGAACGGTCCGTATCGGGTTGCTCAAGAAGCCTCGTTTGTCCTATTTTGCCGGAGAGCCCTCCGTTTCTTCCGCTGGTCGTTCAAGATCGTCTTTTG
>DBNV01000038.1:8270-20188 GCA_002299865.1 Desulfonatronaceae bacterium UBA663
ATAGATCAAGGAGAAGGAGGTGGTTTCAATGCTTGTTCCCTTGTTCCGGCTCCTGCCGGAACGCTGCGTACACCATAAATTTTGACGAAATCAGAGCTCATTGTCGTGGGGGATTCCGGACGAAAAGGCCTGCAGGCCGAAAAGCGGCATGGAGGTTCGATTACGAGTTTCCGGAAAAGTATAAAAAAAGCAAAGGAGGCCTAAAAATGCAAGCTGTGAAAACAACGACGGCTGTCCCAACAGGGAGTGAGCCTTTTATCTCAAGGTGGAGCATTCCAATTACAGGACTCTTATTCACCTTAATGGGCGGCATTTCCTACGCCTGGGGTGTTTTTGTCGTTCCTCTAACGGAAGCGTTCGGTTGGAGCAGGGCTGAGGCGGTGTTGCCGCTCTCTGTCTATCTGGTTGTCTTTGCTACGGTGGGCATGATTTACGGCGGAACTCTACAGGACAAATTTGGACCGCGAAAAATTGCTGCTGCCGGTGGGATATTGTTCTTCCTGGCTTATCTGATGGCGGCGCAAGTTAATCACTTCCCATATGTCTGGTGGCTGATTTTGTCGTACGGTATCATCGGCGGTCTTGGTTGTGCGGCCGCCTATTGCGTTGCCGTTCCTACTGCCAGGAAATGGTTTCCGGACAAAACAGGCTTTGCTATTTCTTTGGCTGTAACCGGCTTTGGATTGGCAGCGACCATCTTTGCTCCCTGGATTACCAGACTGATTCGTACAGTTGGTATTGAGAGCACTTTTCTTGTTCTGGGGGCAGTGACAGCTACAGTAACATTGATTGGAGCTTGGGTTATCAGAAACCCGCCAGCGGGGTGGGTTCCAGCGGGTTGGGAAAGCCGCCGGACTGAGGCATCCTCCGACAAATTCGCCGCCAAGACTGAGTCGACACTGGCTGAGGCGCTTAAGATGCCGCTGTTTTATTTGCTGTGGGCGGGGTTTTTTAGTGTCATATTTGGCGGGTTGATGGCGATGGTCCATGTGGTGCCATACGGAGTCACAGTTCTGGGCATGGAAAGGCCGGCTGCCGCCATTGCTGCGGTTTATTTCGGTCTTGCCAACGGATTTGGCAGGCCGATTGCCGGCCTGATAGCTCAAAAGATCGGACCTGTAAAAGTGATGCTGGGAACTTACATTGTGACCGGTACAGCTTTCCTGTTGTTTAATTCTCTGGCCACAACGCCGTCGACCCTGTATCTGTTCGCCTTCATTTTTGGCTGGGGCTTTGCAGTTACGCTGGGGCTATTTCCGTCTTTGGCCACCATTGCCTTTGGGGCTAAGAACCTTGGCGCTGTTTACGGAGCCGTGTTTACCGCCTTTGGCGCCGCTGCCTTTTTCGGCCCGATGGCGGCGGCTTGGGCTTATGACTTATACGGATCGTATGTCCTGCCGTTTGCTCTCGCTGGGATACTTTCCCTGGTGGGATGGTGCATTTGCCTGTTTGCTTACAGGCTCAAGTATAAGATATCATAGGGTATTAGTGGCTCGCGTTGCTATTGTATCAGTGTCTGGTACTGAGGGAGCCGGCGTTGAAAACCGGCTCCCTCCAAAGCATTCTCAGTGAGAAATAATGTCCGGGTGTAGCGGTCTAGGTTTTTTTGGACACAATTTATACTTAATTAATCACGCCGCCCGTGCGTACATGGCCTGTTGTTCGCGAACAGATGAAGGTGTTTGATAGCCATGTCGGGCCACAATCCATCGTTGGTTGTATGTATCCTTAAAATCCAGCAGTGCCTGGCGGAACTCTTCCACGGTGTCGACCTGTCTGCACAAAACAACCTTTGCTCATTGGACACCTCCTAGGGGCTTTGCCTTACCCCCAATTCAGTGTCCTATACCAGTCCAGAACTGACTAATGCTGTAAATTATAAAATGCTCCCATTAATAACATCCTTTGGGGACTGGGGAAGAAATGAAGATAAGCGATTATTTTTCAAAGATGAAAGGGGGAGCAAAAAGCCCTCGGCGGGATAATATTCCTGAGATGCTGTGGTCATGGATTGGAGCGCTATTGGGAGTAGGAATTTGCGGCTATCTTTCAGTTAAGTATTTTGAACCGGTTGATTCGACACTGTTAATAGGTTCTTTTGGCTCATCTGCTGTACTTGTCTATGGCGCGATAAAAAGTCCTTTCGCGCAACCGAGGAATCTGGTTGGCGGCCACCTGGTCTCGGCGGTAGTTGGTGTTGTTTGTTTTCAGTTGTTTGGGGAAACTGTCTGGCTAGCAGCTGCGCTTAGCGCGGCTTTCGCCACCGCTGCCATGCTTGCTACAGGAACTGTCCATCCACCCGCGGGAGCGACTGCTATGATAGCCGTAATAGGGGGAGAAAAAATACACAACCTTGGCTTTATGTATGTATTTATTCCGGCAACTCTTGGTGCCCTGATTCTTCTGATTGTTGCTCTGGCTGTCAACAACCTTTCAAAAAACAGGCGGTACCCGGAATATTGGTTTTAAGGGGAGGCGATAATCAGATCCCAAAAATTTTTCTGCCGGAAAAGCAGGAATATCGCAACCTGGAAGCGTATTATTACTCAGGCCATAAAATTCTTGACACAGCACCAATCATCAATGTAAGAAACACAGACAGTTCCAGGGAAAATTGACTAATGCTGTAAATTATAAAGTGCTCCCATTTAATATCTCCTGCCGGGGACGCGCCCCCTGACGCCGTGTTGTCACTTCGGCCTTGCCACGCACCGGCTGTGATTGTAGGGTGGTCTCCAAAAACAAGAGGCAAACGATTTGACGTTCCTAAGGCCGGCGATGGAGGTGCGACAAAGCTTAAAACAAGGCCGGCCATTGGCTTAAGCTGACGGGAAAAAATCCTAAGAGGCGAGGCAACAAAGGAAAAACGGATGAGCAACGACACTCCCAAGGGCCTGCATCCGCTGGTTCGCGGTGCCATTATCGGCGGGTCCATCGGGCTGATGGCTGTTTGGTTCGGGTTTGATCCGGTCAGGGCGTTTTTTGTCGGCATTTTTTGCGGCCTGCTGGGCGCATATACGGCCCAGCGCATTCAGCAGAGACGAAAAAAATAGGTTTGCGAGCATCCATGTCCCGGCCGGAACCCTCAGTCTTCCAAGCGCTTTTCGGGCGTCGCAGCATTCGCGAGTTCACGGACCAGGACGTGGCGTCCGAGGATGTCCGGCACATTTTGGACGCCGGACGCTGGGCCCCCAGCGGTCTGAACAATCAACCGTGGCGCTTTCTGGTCCTTCGGGAGGGCGATCCGCGCAAGCGGGTCCTTGAAGAATGCACCAAGTACGCCCATGTCGTGCGCCGGGCCAAGGTCCTGATCGGCGTATTTCTGTGGAAATCGGCGATGTATCACGAGGGCAAGGACCATCAGACCGCCGGGGCCTGCATTCAGAACATGCTGTTGGCCATCCACGGCCTGGGGCTCGGCGGCGTCTGGCTGGGTGAGATCATCAACCAGGAAGCCGCGGTGTTCGATATCCTGAAGCTCCCTCCGGGCCGGCTCCGCCTGATGGCCTTCATCGCCTTGGGGCATCCGGCACGGCCGGGGTCGTCGACTCGTCGAGAATTATCGGAACTTTTGCTGGAGGATTTCTGACGTGCCGGAGATCTACACCTTTCCTTTGGGGCCGTTGCAGACCAATTGCTGCCTGGTGGTCAATGACGGGCAGGCCTTGGTCGTTGATCCGGGCGGGCCGCCCGAACCCGTGCTCCGCCGGGCCGAGACGCTGCGGGTCTCCATCAGGACCATCCTGAACACGCACCTGCATTTCGACCACCTGTACGGCAATCAAGCCTTGCACGAGGCCACGGGCGCACCCATTCTGGTTCCGGAAAAAGACGTGCCTCTTTTAGCCAGCGGCCTGGGCAGCGGCAACTACATGGGCATGCCCAAGGTGGATGTTTTTGCCTACGAAACCCTGCACGCAGGCCGGCAGTCGTTTATTGGATTGGAATGCAGCGTGCTCGCCACGCCCGGGCACAGCCCCGGGAGCCTGTCTTTTCATTTTCCGGAGCTGGGAGCGGTCTTCGTGGGGGATGTGCTCTTCGCCGGGTCCATCGGCAGGACGGATTTTTTTGGCGGAGACCTGGAGATCCTGCTTGATGCCGTGCGCTCGCAACTGTTCACTTTGCCTCCGCAGACCGTGGTCTATCCCGGTCACGGCCCGACCACGACCATTGCCGAGGAGCAACGCGACAATCCTTTTTTCGAATAGACAACATGATCAGAAACGGCCAAGATGATCACGGATTCCGAACCATTCATGCAAGAGCAGGCCCTGAACACGACCGGAATGTACGACCTGCCGGCGGTGTTTTCGTGCAGCCCCCGGGCCGGGGGCAACAGCGATCACTCGGCGGAGTGCTTCAGCGCGGGCATCCGTCAGGCCAAAGGCAGGTGCCGTGTCTTTTATCTGCGCCAATTCAACGTTCATCCCTGCATGGGCTGTCTGCGCTGCTCCCGAGATCCGCATGGAGACTGTTTCCTCATGGATATGGATCAGAGCGCCCCGTTGTTCCAACTCCTGCTTTCGACGCCCTTGCTGTTCCTCTCCGCGCCCATCTATTTTTATCACCTCCCGGCCCAGTTCAAGATCTGGATCGACCGCAGCCAGAGCTATTATTTGCGCCGTGAACAGGGGGACAGTGTGCTCTTAAATCTTCCCAAGCGTCCGGCCGTCATCAACCTCGTTGCCGGAAGACGAACAGGGGAGAAGCTCTTTGACGGCGCCATGCTCACGCTGAAATACTTCCTAAGGACCTTCAACTTTGAGATCCAGGAACATTTTGTTTTCAAGGGCGTGGAAGCTTCCGAGGACTTGCAGGCGGACCAGGAGGCTATGGACTCTTTGATCGCTGCGGGAGCCCGGGCCTGGACGGATCTGCAAGCGCAAGCGCAGTAGCGAGCCTATGTGCAAGCTCAAGGAGCGTTGAGAGCCTTAAAGCTTATGTCCCTTCTTTCTCGGTCCTTGGTTCAATGCGCGGGGCGTTTTTTCCCGGCCCTTCAGCAACGTTGCGTTGTTTGCGGCGTGGTCTTGCCCTGGGATGATCAACAAGGAATCAAACTTATCCCCGCAGGGGTCTGCGCCCCCTGTCGGACCCTTCTCCAGCCGAGGACCGGCGCTTTTTGTCCGCGTTGCGGCCTGATCTTCCCCTCGCCCGAGGAGCCTGTCTCCCTCTGCCTGAATTGTCGACTTTCCCCACCGCCCTGGCAGGAAACCTTTTTCTTCGGCCCTTATGAAGGCTTGCTCAAGGATTTGGTGTTGCGGTACAAATTTCACGGACAGCTCGGGTTGAGTCTGTTTTTGCGGGGTCTGCTCCAGCATGCGCTGTCCCGGGGCAATGGTCGAGTTTTCGACATCGTGACCCCGGTTCCTCTGCACCCCGAGAAATTACGCCGCAGAGGCTTCAATCAAAGTCTGGAACTGGTCAGGGGGCTGGACCGTAAAGGCCAGGGAACAGTTGTACCCAAGGCGATTATCAGGATTCGGAGTGCTCCTGACCAGCACGCCCTGGTGCGCGCTGAACGGATTCGAAATCTGAAGGGGGTTTTTTTGGCGGATTCCGCACTTGTGTGCGACAAGTCTGTATTGCTCGTGGACGATATCCTGACTACAGGTGCCACAGCCAAGGCCGCGACCGAGGCGCTGCTTAAGGCCGGGGCACGGGAGGTTTGCCTGGCGGTTCTGGCCAGAGCCTGAAGCGGGAAGGGGGATAAAAATCGAGCAGGTTCCTTGACGGCATTGCGTCTTTTCGCATACAGGATGCACTTTCGCATTTGGGAGGCAGACAATGAGATATGCAATCGTGGAATCAGGCGGCAAACAGTACCGCATGGAAGAGGGCTTGAGCCTCAAGGTTGACAGAATTTACGCCGAACTCGGAATCGACGTTCTGCTGGACAAGGTTTTGCTGGTCGGCGGCGAAAGCGATGTCAAGGCCGGCTCCCCCTACCTGCCCGAGGCCAAGGTGGCCTGTGAAGTCCTGGAGCATGGCCGGGACAAGAAAATCGTGGTTTTTCGCTTCTGGCGACGCAAGGATTCCAGAAAGAAGCAGGGACATCGGCAGGAATTCACCCGAATCAAGGTCAAATCCATCCAGGCCTAACATCTGGGCCTAGCATCGGAGGATCATCATGGCACATAAAAAAGCGGGCGGCAGCTCCCGCAACGGTCGGGACAGCGCCGGTCAGCGCCGCGGCGTCAAGCGTTTCGGAGGCCAGCAGGTTTTGGCCGGAAATATTTTAGTGCGGCAATTGGGCACGAAGTTTCATCCCGGGGAGAATGTCGGTCTGGGCAAGGACTATACTCTGTTCGCCCTGGCCGACGGGGTGGTTCAGTTTGAACGGTACACCCGCAGGCGCAAGGTCAGAACCAGAGTGAACATCGTTGCCCAAGCCTGAACAGGTTGCCTTGTCACGCGACCGCGTTTTCACGTATCGGTCGAGTTCGCTACGAGCTGACAGGCTAAGGACGGGCTGAACGCCCCAAGTCGTCCCCGCACGCCATGTTGTTTTTGTTTTAACGAAAAATCTCCATGTCCAAGGTCTACTCCAACGGTAAAGGCAAAAGCGGGCTGCGCGGCATCCCCCCCCGGATGAGACGGTCGTTCCGGGTCTCCCTGGTCGGGCTTGTCGCGGCCTATCGCAACGAAGATGGCTTTCGCCTGCTAGTCCTGCTCCTGCTGATTCTTTTTCCGCTGGGTCTCTGGCTGGGAGCGGACGGGGTCCAAAAGGCCCTGCTCGTCGGGAGTCTGGTGCTGGTGCTCATCGTGGAACTGCTCAACAGCGCTGTGGAGGCCGTGGTCGACCGGATCGGAACGGAGTACCACGATATTTCCAAGCTGGCCAAGGATCTGGGGTCGGCCGCCACATTCCTGGCCCTGTTCAATGCAGGCGTGATCTGGATTTTAGTTCTGTGGGGATAAGCGATCTTTCGTCCTTCCTTCTTGTCGTTACTTTCGGACCTGTCTTTACGGCTTAAATCTGCCTTTTGGATATTCATCAACTCATGGATGCGGCTTGTGCCGCGCCGTAAAGGGCCATCATGCGATTCGTCGACGAGGCGAAGATCGTTGTTCGGTCGGGACGCGGCGGCAACGGCTGCGTCTCCTTCCGCAGGGAGAAATACATTCCTAGGGGCGGCCCGGATGGCGGGGACGGCGGACGGGGCGGGGACGTAATCTTCCGGGCCAGCGCGAAGCTTGTTTCGCTCTACGACTTCCGCATGAAGCGCACCTACGAGGCCCGCAACGGCCAGGGTGGTCAGGGCCGGGAAAAGACCGGGGCGGCGGGCGAGGATTTAGTCGTGGACGTACCCGTGGGCACCCTGCTGTATGAACTGACCGAGGACGGCGAGAGGCGTCTTGTGGCTGATCTGACCAAGGACGGTCAAACCGTCTGCGTGGCCAAGGGCGGCCGCGGGGGCAAGGGCAACACCCATTTCAAATCCGCCACCATGCGCACGCCCCGTTTTGCCCAGCCGGGCGAGGAGGGCCAGAAAAAACGCCTTTGTCTGGAACTGAAAATTCTGGCCGACGTAGGCATCATCGGCCTGCCCAACGCCGGCAAGTCCACGCTCATCGCGGCCCTGTCCGCAGCCCGTCCGAAAATCGCGGCTTATCCCTTCACCACCTTAAGCCCGAATCTGGGCGTGATCCGTCAGGAAACCGGCCAAACCATGATCCTGGCGGACATCCCTGGGCTGGTGACCGGTGCGCACGAGGGGCGCGGCCTGGGGCACAGGTTCTTGAAACACGCTGAGCGCACCCGGTTCCTGTTGCACCTGCTCAGCGTGGAGGAAATCTCCCTTGAGGCGGACCCCTGGGCCGGATTCGCCCTGCTGAGCGAGGAGCTGGGTCGCTTTGATCCGGTCCTGGCCGCGAAAAGGCAATTGCTTGCGGTGAACAAGATCGACCTCTGGCCTGAGGACAATTTGGCCCGGTTGCGCGCCCTGGCTGCGGAAAACGGCATGGAGGTGCACTTTATCAGCGCCTTGTCCGGGTTTGGTCTGGAAAAACTGGAGCAGCGGCTCTGGGCATTGCACCGGGAAATGTCCATGTTCTCCACGTCCTCCATGTCTTAAGGACGAACGGCCTTAAGGAAGAAAAGGGTTGACCGTCAGTCGCAAAAGGAGGCCTAGGCCTACGGCCCAGACCTACGGCCCAGGCCTATGCAGGGCTATCTGGACCTGCTTAGACGAGCCGATTGCGCAGGAAGACGAGTGGCTAGCAGGCCGCCGACGAGGAGAAACGTCGAAAACGTGGGACTGATTTTTAATGTCGTGCATAAACAGCCTGTTTCCAGGCGCACAGCCGTGCGGGAGAATACAATGCCAAACCATGCGGAAAAAATAGTGCTCGCGGTGTTTGGCCGGGACCGGCCGGGGATCGTGGCCCGGGTGTCCGGCCTGCTGGCTCGAATGAACTGCAACATCGAGGACGCCAGCCAAACAATTCTGTACGGGCGTTTCGCCGGGATGTTCGTTGTCCGCCCCTTGCAACCTTTGGCCTTGGGCGACTTGCAGCAGCGGCTGGCTGAAGATTTTCACGGCCAGGAGTTGGTTTTCTGGACGTCGTCGGTTGAGAAAGAAACCGCTGCCCCGGTTGCGGAGAACACCGCGCCGTTCGTGGTCACCACCATCGGGCCGGATCAGGTGGGACTGGTGGCCGGAATCACGGAGGTCTTGGCCCGGTTCGGGGTGAACATCAACGCCTTGCGGGCCAACGTGAAGACCGATGACATGTCCCAATGGGTGATGATCTACGAGGTGGACGTGCCGGAAAGCATCGACCGGGGACGGTTCCGGGAGGCTTTGTACGCCCGGGCCGAGGCCCTGGACCAGCAGCTCAGTTTGCAGCACCGGGACGTTTTCGAGGCCATCCACAGGGTATAGCAGTGATGGGATGGTCTCCTTCAACGGTTTTGCGAGAAGACTGATCGGCGTTCGATTTGTTCGGCTATGAACAATGTAAAGGTGTGAATCATGCTGACGGAAAAGGAAGTCCTTGCAACCCTGGAAATGCTGCGCAACGAGCATCTTGACGTGCGCACCGTAACCCTGGGCATCAGTCTTTTTGATCTGGCCACCCATGACGGCGCCCGTTTCCGGGACCGGCTCAAGGCTCGCATTACGGGCATGGCCGCGTCCCTGGTGGAGGTGTGCGACGAGGTGGGCGACATCTACGGCATCCCCGTGGTGAACAAGCGCATTTCGGTCAGCCCCATGGCTGTGGTCGGCGCGCCCTTTGCCCCGCGGGAAATGGTCCAGGCGGCCCAGTCCCTGGATGAGGCGGCCCGGGAGGTAAACGTCGACTTTATCGGCGGCTTCAGCGCTCTGGTGGAAAAAGGTCTGGCCCGGGGTGACTTAAGCCTGATCGAGGCCGTGCCCGAGGCGCTCATGTCTACATCCCGACTGTGCGCCTCCTTCAACGTGGCCACCACCGCCGCAGGGGTGAACATGGACGCGGTGCTGCTTCTGGCCAAAACCATCAAGGCTGCGGCGGCGGCCACGGCGGACAGGGACGGCCTGGCCTGCGCCAAGCTGGGCGTGTTCGCGAACCTCCCCCAGGACGTGCCGTTCATGGCCGGGGCCTATCACGGCGTGGGCGAGCCCAATGCCGTGATCAACGTGGGCGTGAGCGGGCCGGGCGTGGTCAAGAAGGCTCTGGAGCGGGCCAGGCTTGCGGATGCGCATTTGTCCTTGGACGAGGTGTCCGAGATCATCAAGCGCACGGCCTTCAAGGTGACGCGGGTCGGGGAGCTGATCGGCCGGGAAGTGGCTAGGCGGCTGAACGTGCCTTTCGGCGTGGTGGACCTGTCCCTGGCGCCGACCCCCAACGTGGGGGATTCCGTGGGCGAGATCTTTCAGATCCTTGGTTTGTCCCACATCGGCGTGCCGGGCTCCACAGCGGCCCTGGCCCTGCTCAACGACGCCGTGAAAAAGGGCGGGGCCTTTGCCAGTTCTTCGGTGGGCGGGTTCAGCGGGGCGTTCATTCCGGTGAGCGAGGACTTGAACATCGCCGAGGCCGTCGCGACCGGGAATCTGACCCTGCACAAGTTGGAGGCCTTGACCAGCGTCTGTTCCGTGGGCCTGGACATGGTCGCTCTGCCTGGCGATACTTCGGCAGAAACTCTGGCCGCGATCATTGCCGACGAGATGGCCATCGGCGTGATCAACCGCAAGACCACGGCGGCCCGGCTGATTCCGGTGCCCGGCAAGAAGGCCGGGGACCGGGCCTATTTCGGAGGCTTGCTGGGCGAGGCGACCATCATTCCGGTCCCCGGAACCGGCGGTTCGGCCGGCTTCGTCAACATGGGAGGGCGCATCCCCGCGCCGCTGCAAAGCCTGGGGAACTAGTATAACGATCCATGCTCCCAAGCCCGCGATCGCAAGAGGAAATCTCAAGAGGAGGTCTTTCCTGTGCTGCCCTATTGAACCCGGACTCCCGGGATAATTTTGATCAGGCCTCAAGGTAACGTCAAGTTCGGGTTTTGTTGGCCCATGGCCACGAACAGTCTGGCCATGGCGAGCTGATAATCGGCCAGGGCGTCGGTCAGCCCGGTCTCGGCGCGGGTCAGCCGGGCCTGCTCGTCCAGCACCTGGGTGTTGGTGCCCACCTGGGCCTGATAGCGAGCCTGGGCGATGCGAAAGGCCTCCCGGGCCTCTTCCAGTGCCTTGCGGGTCACGGCGATGCGCGTGGACGCCTCCTGCAGTTTGAGATGCAGGGCCTTGACTTCGTAGGACACGTCCAGGCGCAGCTTGGCGGTCTCCTGACGCAGCGCGACGAGATTCTGCCGCGCCTGTTCATAGGCATACCTGGTCTTGCCCCACTCAAAAACCTGCCACTGCATGCCCACGCTGGCCGTCCACCAGGGATCAGGACGGGTGCCGTCGCCGGAAACGCCGGGATCATTGCCTCTGCGGTAATAGTCCAGGTCGGCCTTGACTTGAGGATAAAAGGCGCTGGCCGTGATTTTTGATTCCTTGTCCGCGATTTCCTCGGCCTTCCGGGATAGAAGAATGTCCGGGCGGTCGGCAAAGGCCCGGTCCAGGCAGTCTTGCAGGTTGGGTTCATAAGGCAGATAAATTAGTTCCCCTACGTAATCCACCGGGGTTTCCAACTCCAGGTTCAGCAGCGTATTCAGCCTGGCGATCTGGGTCAGGACGGCATTATTAGCGGAGAGGAGTTCCAGCTCGGCCTGAGCCAATTCGACTTCGGCCGAGAGCACGTCGACCCTGGGTTGCAACCCCACGTCGTAAAAGGCCTGGGCGCGTTGCAGGTGGGACCGGAGGCGGGCCACGGAGTCTTGCGCGCTGCGGACCTGCTCGCGGGCCTTGAGCAGGATCAGGAACTGCTCCTGGACGGTCAAGATCAGTTGCAACTCCGTGGCCGTGAGCCGGGTTTCCGCCTGTTCCCGGATTAACGCGGCCCTCTGGCGGGTGCTCAACAGGCGCCAGCCCGTGAACAGGGGCTGGCGCACATTGAGGTTCAAGGTCCAGATGTCCTTGTCTTGGCCGGCAACAGGCTTGTCGTCGTAGCGCATGCCGTAGCTGGCGGAAAGGGCTGGTCCGAAGGCGGCCCTGGCGGACTTTTCTCCGAACTTCGCGCCCAGGATCTGGGCCCGGAGTGCCGCCATCTGCGGATTGGCCTGGAGTGCACGGGCCACGGCTTGGCCCATGGTCAGGCTGGCTGGAATATCCTGGGCCTGGGCCTGAACCGGTTGCGCGGAAAATAGGACGAGCATTGTCAACAGGACCGCCAAAGACTTGGCCGGAAGGAAAAGTGTGCTGCGCATAGTGTTTTGATTTTTAGAGGACTTGGGGTTAATGTCTGTTCCGCACGGAATTATTCATACCTATTCCACTCGTTGGGGGGTAGTCAACAACACGGAAGTCGTGCCTTATGCATACGAGATCGTCTGGAGG
>DBNV01000051.1:0-3632 GCA_002299865.1 Desulfonatronaceae bacterium UBA663
CCGCACCTGCTTGGCCGTGTCAACTTGGCTAAGACAGCCATCATGACACGGCCAAGCAGGTGCGGGGACACAGAACCCGGCTTACAGTCCGGCTCCCGCTTTTTATCACTTCATGATATGAACCCTTCTATTCCAACCACAAACACTTACACCCATCCCTGGGCAATTATCCTGGCCGCCGGGCAAAGCACGCGTTTAGAACAGGCCGGGGCGGGGACCAAAAAACAATTCTTGCTGTGGCGGGGGGTTCCTCTGTTCTGGCACAGCGTGCGCGTTCTGGCCCGGATCCCGGCCATGGACGGCTTGGTCCTGGTCTTTCCAGAGGCCGACATGGCTCGCGCTTCCCGGTGGGTTGTGGTTCTGTGCGCCGAGGAGTCCCCCGGCGTACCGGTGGAAGTGGTCAGCGGCGGCCGCCTGCGTCAGGACTCGGTGCGCCGGGGGCTGGAGGTCTTGCCTCAGCGGTGCGCGGTGGTGATGGTCCATGACGCGGCCCGCCCGTTTCTCAGCGCGGGCCTGGCCGTCCGCCTCATGGCGGCCGTGACCGGTGAAACTGCGGGGGCCGTGCCCGGCCTGCCGGTTACGGACACGGTCAAGCAGGTGGCCGGCGACGTGATCCAGTCGACTGTTGACCGACAAACCCTGCAAACCGTGCAGACGCCCCAGATTTTTGTCCGTGACGTCCTGCAAGAGGCGCATCGGCGCTGTCACGAGGAAGGTTGGTCGGTCACGGACGACGCCTCTCTGCTGGAGCGGTTGGGCCACATCGTGCGGGTCGTGCCCGGCGAACCCGGGAACATCAAAATCACTGCGCCTGAGGATATGGAACATTTGAAGGAGGCGTCAGCCATGGAGAAACGCCTGCCTTGCGTAGGTCTAGGCTACGACGTGCACCGCTTCGGTCCGGGCCGTCCCCTGAAGCTGGGCGGGGTGTCTTTTCCCGGCGGACCCGAAGTGATCGCCCATTCCGACGGAGACGTACTGCTGCATGCCCTGGCCGACGCGATTCTGGGCTGCCTTTGCCGGGGCGACATCGGAGAACTCTTTCCGGACACCGACCCGAAGCTCGAAGGAATCGACAGCGCGGTGTTGGTGGCCGAGGTGCTGGAACTGGCCCACCAAGCCGGTCTGCGGTTAACCCATGTGGACTTGAACATTGTGGCCCAGGTGCCGAAGATCGCGCCTCGGCGCGAGGAAATCCGACGCAACGTGGCCAGACTGCTCCAACTGAACTGCGGACAGGTGAACGTTAAGGCCGGCACCGAGGAGGGCCTGGGATTCACGGGGGCCAAGCAGGGCATCAAGGCCATGGCCGTGGTCACGGCGATGAAAAATTGTTGATGATGAAGATGAAAGCGAGTCGATATGCTGTTGTACAATAGCTTGCGAGGAAAAAAGGAAGAATTTTTTCCGCTGGGAAAGGACCATGTCCGTCTCTACGTCTGCGGGATCACGGCCTACGACTATTGCCATGTTGGCCACGCCCGCTCCGCCGTGGTTTTCGACGTCTTGGTCCGCTATCTGTGTTTCAAGGGCTGGAAAGTCACGTTCGTGCGCAACTTCACGGACATCGACGACAAGATCATCAAGCGCGCCGCCGCCGAGGGGCTGAGCGCCGCAGAGGTAGCGGAAAAATACATCGCGGCCTTTTACGAGGACATGGACCTTCTTGGGATTCTCCGGGCAGATCATGAGCCCCGGGCCACGGAGCACATCCCCGGCATGATCCGGCTTTCCCAAAGGCTGATTGAAAAGGGCTACGCCTACGCCACGGCCCAGGGCGATGTATATTTCCGGGTGCGGACCTTCGAAGGCTATGGCCGGTTGTCCGGCCGGAACATCGAAGAACTGCGTTCCGGCACCAGGGTGGAGCCCGGCGAGCAGAAGGAAGACCCGCTTGATTTCGCCTTGTGGAAGGCGGCCAAGCCGGGCGAGCCTTTCTGGCCCAGTCCCTGGGGAGAGGGCCGGCCGGGATGGCATTTGGAATGCTCGGTGATGAGCGAAGAATTGTTGGGCCTGCCTCTGGATATCCACGGCGGCGGGCAGGATCTGGCCTTCCCGCACCACGAGAACGAGATGACCCAGTCCATGGCCGCCACGGGCGGGGAATTTGCCCGATTCTGGGTGCACAACGGCTTTGTCCAGGTCAATGCCGAAAAGATGTCCAAGTCCTTGGGCAATTTCACGACCATCCGGGACATCCTGGCCAATTTTTTGCCCGAGGTGCTGCGCTTTTTTCTGTTGACCAAGCATTACCGCAGTCCGCTGGATTTTTCCTTCGACTCCATGGAGGAAACTGAAAAGGCTCTGCAACGCATCTACCAGACCATGGCCCTGCTGCGGGAGCACGGCGCTCGGACCAAATGGTCCAATTCAGCCTTGCCGCCTGAGTTGGAGGAGGAATTGAGCGGCCTGGAAAACGACTGGACCAGGGCCATGGAGGATGACTTAAACACGGCCGGGGCCTTAGGGCATGTGTTCGGCGCGGTGCGTTTGGCCAATCGGATGCTGGAGAACAAGGGCTGGCAAAAAAGCACGCCCAGCCGGGACCTGGGCGCGCGTATTCTGGCTGACCTGCACTACTGGGGCCAAGCCCTGGGCTTGTTCCAGGCGGAGCCCCAGGCCTGGCTGACCGGACTCAAGGATAGCCGGGTGCGGCGCAAGGGGCTGGATGTGGTGCGCGTTGAGGAGTTGCTCGCGGTCCGGCAGCAGGCCCGTCAGGCCAAGGATTTCGAGCAGGCCGACGCGGTGCGGCAATCTTTGCTGGACATGGGGATTGAGGCGCGGGACACCCCGGCGGGCCAGGTCTGGGACGTGGCGTAGCAGGCTGCTCAAATTGGCCAAAGATCAGGGAAGACGATCTTCACGGGGTCTGATAGTGTCCTTATGAACCACACAGGCTTTTTCCTCACCCCAAAAAGCGGACATTGTTCTTCTTCAGAAAACGCACTGGATGATACGACATCTTGGCCTTGCGCAGGCCTTCGTCGTCCAGATCCTGCTCACGGTTGACGGATTCGAAGCCTTCGGCTGCGTTGGCCAAAAACATGTTGTTGATGGCCTGGTACACCCCTTTGTAGCCGGCGTGCCCCTTCTCGAAGTGGATGAGCACGGTGTTTTCGGTCAGGGCTTCGGCCACGGTGTAGGCCACGATTTCCTCGTTCACCTCCAGGGCCCCGCCCATGAGTCCGGGGATTGCGTCCCAGTGCTGGAGCACACGGCCGATGGCCGTGTTTTCGGCTTCCAGGGCATGGGAGTCCGCGCACTCCTTCCAGGTGCACCAGTTGTGTTGCATTTCCAAAACCCGCTCCACGCAGTCCATGTCCAGGACGTGATAAACGGCCTTGTAGTTGCGCTGGAACTGGTGGAGCAGGTTTTTTTTCTTGTGAAAACGGTTGCCTTTCAGGTCGATGAGTTCCCGGACCGAATAGACGTAATCCCATTGTCCACGGGCCTCGGTGATTACCATCTGTTCGGCGAAGTGTGCGCGCCAGATGCGCGTCAGTTCCTCGGGCACGCGCTGGAACGGAATGGCCTGTAGCTTCGAAAGATGTGCCCCCCAGGTGATGCGTTCCCAGGGGCCTACGGGTGCCCAGGCCACATGCTCGGGCCAGCCCCGGGCTTGGCCCCGGGCT
>DBNV01000051.1:3963-16240 GCA_002299865.1 Desulfonatronaceae bacterium UBA663
GGCTTGGCCCCGGGCTTGGCCCTGTCTGATCCAGACCAGATCCTCGTCAAAGCGCCATTCCAGACCGTACTCCTCGGCCCAGCCAAAGATGTTGGCGAAGCTGTAATCCGATGTTTTTTGAGGGCATTGCGCAAGCAGGGACAGGTAGCGTTCCTGGCCGTGCAGGGTGACGGGGGTGAAGTCGGGGGTCATAGGGGTCCTTGGAGCCGGGGAATGATAGCCCAGCGGCCCAGCGAACCGTGCGAGTCCGGTTTGAACGCTGATCTGAAGCGGTGGCAGGCGCGAAAAATAGTGCTTGACAAATAGCACTGTCTGTGTTTTATGTCAAAAAAGCGGTTCGTGTCGTGCGAACCGTGCGTTTCACTCCGCCAGGTTCCGCAAGGATGAAATGGGAAGTCCGGTGCAAGTCCGGCGCTGGCCCGCAACCGTGAAAGGGGACGAACGCCACAATATGCCACTGTTCGGCTGACTGTCGCCGGATGGGAAGGCGTGGCAAGTAGGATGATCCTTAAAGCCGGGAGACCAGCCTGATGGAGCCGTTTTATGTCGCGGCTTCGAGGCACAAGCCGGATTTGCGCCGCCCCCTGCCCGGGGTGCGGCCTCATTCCCTCGAAGCCTCCTCTTCAACAGCATGAAGAAGGAGGTTTTTTCATGCGTATTGCGTTTTTTGTTCTGCTCGGCGTGCTTCTGGTCCTGGTCGTCAGTGCTCGGCCTTGTTGGTCCGACAGCGACATCCCGACTGTTGCGGATCGATCCCCGCACAAACTCGACAAGATCGTGGTCACGGGTTCAGCCCTGCCCAAACCCCTGCGGACTATTCCGCGCAATGTGACCGTCATCGACAGCGAGGACATCGCTCGCTCCGCGGCCACGACCGTGCCGGATCTGCTGGCGCAGTTCCCTGGGTTGCAGCTCTTCAATAATACCGGAGTCGAAGGGCGCGGCCTGATCGACATCCGCGGGCAAGGCGGGGCTACGGCAACCAATGTTTTGGTGCTGGTGGACGGGATGAGGCTCAACTCCGTGGACATGTCCGGTCCCAATCTGGGCGGCCTGTCCCTGGCCCAGATCGAACGGATTGAGATTTTGCGCGGTCCTGGGAGCGTACTCTATGGCAACAATGCCGTAGGCGGGGTGATCAACATCATCACCAAGAGTGCTAGGGACAAACCCCCCTCCCTGAACGCAGCCCTGACCCACGGCAGCTTCAATACCACCACGGGTTGGGCGGACTTTGCGGTCAGCAGGGAATTTTTCAGCCTGAGTGCAACGGCCCAGGTTGCGGATTCTGACGGATACCGGGACAACGGCCATCTGAGACGCAGGGACGGCCAGGTTCGTTTCGGATTTGCGCCGCATCCGGACCTTGATCTGGACATGATCTTGGCCGTGCATAAGCAAGCTTACGGTCTGCCTGGCGGAGTTCCTCTGGCCGATATATACGACCGCGACGCCCGCCGAAGAACATCTCGCCCCGATAACCATGGCAAAAGGACCGATTTCCGGATCCAGAGCGCCCTGACCTATGACCTGCACACATTGGGCGCGGTGCGGGCCGCCGTGGGCCTGCGCGATCGCGACAGTTCCTTTACCTTTGTCAACTGGATGGACGGCCAGATCCAGGAAACCGCGGGGGATTGGCACCTGGCCTGGAACAAGCACCTGGACGTAGGCGGGCTGCGGCAACAGCTCGTCATCGGCACGGACGGGTTTCGGTCGGACTATGCCTTCGCCAGGACCTCCTTGTTCGGAGATAGGATGACGAGGGGCATCGTCACCAGTACGGGACTCTATGCCACCCTGGGCCTGTCCTTGACGGAAGCCCTGGGCGTGATCCTCGGCGGACGCGCCATGCGTCATGATATCGACCATGAGGTTGGCGACGATGTGCTATGGGACAAGACCGTGTTTGACGTTGGCGCGACCCATGATCTCGGTTTCTGGGGACGGGTCTACGCCTCCTTGGCCACGGGCTTTCGTACGCCGACTATTGATGAAATGGGTTTGGCCGTGCCGGACATCAAGCCGCAGATCTCCAGAAATTACGAGTTGGGTGTGGCCTTAACACCGGGGGAGGCCTTGGAAGTGAATGCGGCCGTGTATCATCTGCGCACCAAGGACGAGATCTATTTCGACCCTGTCCGCTTCCGGAACGCGAACTATGCCGAGGTCACCATCCGCAACGGGCTGGAACTGGGAGCGGCGTACAGAATAATGGAGCGGCTGACCCTACGCGGCGGTTATGCCTGGACGCGCGCCCGCTTCGAGGACACAAAGGCGACCGTGCCTCTGGTGGCGGAGCATCAATTCAGTCTTGGCGCGGATTGGCAGGCGCTGGAGCCCCTCTTGCTATCCATTATCGCCCGCCACTCCTCCAGCAAACATGACGGCAACGACATGTGTAACACCAGATTTGCCAAAATCGCCCCCTACACCGTGGTGGATATGAAAGGCGCTTGGACGGTCAGCGACCGATTCACCCTGACTCTGGCGGCGAGCAACGTGTTTGACGAACTCTACAGCACCGCGGCCTACAGCGAAAGATATTTCGTCATGCCCGGTCGCGCCGTGTTGGCCGGCATCGAGGTCCGGTTCTGATCCCATGCACGAGCTCATTTCTAAACCCGCGTCCCCCGCGTCCCCCGCGTCCATGGATGATCCCTGCCCTTTTCGTGGAAGCGCCTGGGCATGAAAGGTCAAGGTTTCAAATGACGCCCCGGCACCAGGTGGACGCGGGGGTAATTGCCCAGGGGGCTTTGGTCCACTAGCAGGGGGCAGCCGTAAACGGTTTCCAGGCGGGCGCAGTCGAGCACTTCCGAGGGTGGTCCCAGCCCGGCGGTCCGACCTTGGTTTAATAGCAGCACCTGGTCGGCATACATGGCCGCCAGATTCAGATCGTGGGAGACCATTACCACGGTGAGGCCCTGTTCGCGTCCCAGCCGTTCCATCAGGTCCATCACCCGCACCTGATGGGCCGGGTCCAGTGTGGCGGTGGGCTCGTCCAGCAGCATGATCCTGGGCTGCTGGCAGATGGCCCGGGCGATGGAGACCCGCTGCCGTTCGCCGCCGCTGAGCCGGTCCAGGCGGCGATCGGCCAGATGGGCAACTCCGGCCATGGCCATGGCCTCCCGGCCTATTTCCAGATCAGCAGCACCTTCAATGCCCAACATGCCCAGATGGGGCGCCCGGCCCATCATCACCACCTGGGCCACGGTGAAGGCAAAGGTGGTGGGCACGCTCTGGGGGACGTAGGCGATGGCACGGGCCAGCCGGCGCGCCCCGTATCGGCTGACCGCCCGGCCCATGATCGCGATGCGGCCCTCTTGAAGGGTCAGCAGGCGGGCCATCAGCTTGAGCAGTGTGGTTTTGCCCGAGCCGTTGGGACCAATGATGATGAAAAAGCGGCCTGCGGGCACCTCTATGCTCAGCCGGTCCAGCACTTTGCGTCCGTCGGCGTAGGCATGGCCGATTCCCTCGGCGGTGATGGCGGGCGTTGTGGCGGGAGGGGGGGCCATGACGCGTTTCTAAACCTTGCGGGTCCGGCGCAAGAGGTAGATGAACAGCGGCGCGCCGATCATGGCCGAGATGACCCCCACGGGGATCTCCCCCTGGGGCGGCAAGGTGCGGGCCAGCACGTCACACAGCACCATGAAGCTAGCACCCCCCAGGATGCAGGCCGGGACGAGCACCCGGTGGTCCGGCCCCAGCACCAGACGCAGCAGGTGGGGTATCACCAGGCCCACGAAGCCCACCAGGCCGCAGTAGCTTACCGCGGCGCTGACCATTAGGGAAGTGACGATGAGCAACAGCACGGTCACGGCCCGGACGTCGACCCCCATGCTGCGGGCCATATCGCTGCCAAGGGCCAAAAGGTTCATGGCGTGGGAGCGGGCGAAAATCAACACGAAACAGGGCGCCACGGTGGCCGCCAGGGCCGCCACGTTGCTTAAGGTGGCGTTGCTCAGATCGCCCATCAGCCAGAAGATGATGTTGTGCAGCCGGCTGTCGTGGGCCATGGAGATCAGAAACATGATCACTGCGCCGCAAAAGGCGTTGATCATGACGCCGGAAAGCAGCAGGGACTCGGCCCGCAACATGGACCGGTCCGCTGCCACGAAAAACAGCACGCCTAAGGTGGCCAGGCTGCCGGCAAAGGCCATGACCCAGATGCCGGGAAAGTGAGCCAGGCCGAGCAGGATGCCGATGATGGCGCCGATGGCAGCACCGCCGGACACGCCGAGGATGTACGGCTCGGCTAGGGGGTTGCGCAGCAGGGCCTGGAACACCAGGCCGCCCAGGCTCAGAGTGGCCCCCAACAGGGCGGCCAACAGCACCCGGGGCAGGCGCAAATGCCAGATGATGTCGTGGAGCAGTTGATTTTCGGGATGGCCGGTGAGGCTTTGAACGATCATCCGGAAGCCGCCTCCCGCAGGACCGGCTGCCAGGCCGACATAGCACGCCAGGATCAGGGCAGCCGTCAACACCAGTAACACGGCCGCCAGTCGCGGTCCCAGCCGGGAGACTGTCGGGATCATGGGCCGACTTCGAACAGTCCGGGATGGATGAGGGTGGTCAGCACCTCCAGGGCATCCACCAGGCGCGGTGAGGGGCGGACAAACAGGTCGGGAGGCGCGATGACATGGACCGCATTGCGTTCCACAGCCGGGATGGAAGGCCACTGCATCCAGCCGGTCCTGACCTGTTCGGAGGCGGTGGTCTGCTCCTTGGACAAGATGACGATCACCTCAGGGGCCATCAGGATGACCTGCTCCTGAGTGAAGCGGGGGTAAGGGGTGCTGCCTGCGGCCACGTTAGTGCCGCCGGCCATGTGGATCAGGTCGTCGAGGAAAGTGCCGCTGCCTGCCGCGATGATGGGGGAGGCGCCGATTTGCACAAACACCCGTGGATGCTGGTCAATGGTGGCCACCCGGCGCTCAATGCGGTCGATGCGCCGGCGCATGTCGGCCACAATGGTTGCGGCCTGGGAATGAGCGTCCAACAACCCGCCGATGGCTAGGATACCCTCCATCACCGTTTCTATGTCCACAGGGTTCACCGCGAAAACCGGGATGCTCAGGGCTTGCAACCGCTCCACCGCTGCCAGGGGGTTGCCGTCCTTGATGCCGATGCACAGGTCGGGCCGAAGGGCGGCGATGCGTTCCACGTCCAATTGCACAAAAGAGCCCACCTTGGGCAGGGCCTGGGCGGCCAGCGGGTAGTTGCTGAAGCGACAGACCCCCACCAGGCGGTGCGCCTGTCCGAGGGCATAGAGGATTTCGGTGATGCTGGGGGCCAGGGAGACGATCCGGCGGGGATGGACGGGCACGTCCAGGACACGGCCTGTGGGATCGACAACGGTTTGCCGCCCGGCACCGCCGACGGCGGTGCCGACCAGCAGCAGCAGTAGCGGCGGCAGCAGCACGACCGCCGTCTGCCACCACCGACCCATTCCCTTGCGGTTTCGTTTGCATGCCACTATGGCGATCCTTGCCCGATCGGGCACTTCTTTAAGCTAATGCCGTCAATGTATGTACCATCGACCCGACAATGGTGCAACGACTCTTGAACGCTAACAGGGCTGCGTCAAAGCGGAATGTGTCAATGAAAGTGAGACACTTAAGGGCCATAGAATTGCGGTCTTGATGATGGTTTGGTCCGGGAGGCAGGAGCGCGAACCTTGACCGTAGTCAGCGGCTTGCCGTAAAGATGGCTTTTTGCGCCAGTAGCTCAGTCGGATAGAGCAACGGCCTTCTAAGCCGTGGGTCGAGGGTTCGATTCCTTCCTGGCGCACCATGAATTATGAGGGGGGCGCGGATCAAACGCACCGGAATCCTGCATTTCTTGGAATTGATCAGCAGATAAAGGAAGTTGTCCGAGGTCTTAAGCGGGGCGGCCCTTTATATATCGAAGACAAAAAGGCCCCTGAAGGCTAATGGCTTTAAGGGGCTGACTAATGAGGAAAACCTCGTTTTTTTGGCGTCCCCAAGGGGATTCGAACCCCTGTTACCGACGTGAAAGGCCGATGTCCTGGACCAGGCTAGACGATGGGGACTTAGGATTTGTTTGGCTGGGGGACTAGGATTTGAACCTAGGTTGACGGAGTCAGAGTCCGTAGTCCTGCCGCTAGACGATCCCCCAACGCAAAGCTTTTCTTTTTAGATTCTAGCGGCAGAAATGTCAATGTTTTTGCAGCGTATTCAGGCCAGGCATGCTCTTTTTAGAATCCATACGGAGAGAGATTAGGTCGCGGCAGCCAGGCGTCGGGTCCGCTTCTTCAGATGATTGATTTTACGGCGCAGGCGATTACGTTCCTGGCGCTGTTCAGTGGAAATTGCGTTTTTTTCCTGGCGCAGTGTACGCACTTGGCGCTTCAGAGCCCAGATCTGTTCCTTGTAGGGCGAGGGGCTTTTATTGTCTTTGTCCGTGCTGAAGCCAAGGGCTCCCTTGACAGCGGCGACCAGGGTCTCCTTGTCCATGCCGCTGGCTCCGGTAATTTGCGGGATATTGTTGATGCACAATTCCCGAAGTTCCTTGGCCGTCATCTTGTCCAAGGGTTTTTTCAGAACAATGTCGGTTGACTCTCCCATGGTTTCCTCCTCAAAAAATCGTCCGGCACCCGCAGCGTTTTGTCGGTATCGGCTTTATTTCTTTAGATTGTCTTTCGGTTGATCAAAAAAGCGCACATACGCCCTGTAACAACGTTCTAGGGCCGGGATCCCGAAAAATCCGTTCCGCACTTTGCCAAGATTATCAGGTTTTGCAACAATCTCCGACGACAAACAGGAGACAGCACCGCAACAGCTTGGCAAAGTCTCCGCAACAGCGTCAAGGGAAGTTTGTGCACCTATCAGATCAAGACGGACCTTGTCAAAAAAAGTTTCTCCCAGGGAGGCATTGACCGCCCGGAGGATATGCGGGGCATGAAAACTTACTTCCTGCATGGCCACCGCGTCTTCCACTCCAAGAAATAGGGTTGACTTATTGCGGCCCAGGGGTTTGGCCAGTTCGGCCACATCAGCGCCAACAATATCAGCCCAGTATTTCCACATCGCCGCCAAACGCAATTCGCGTTTGTGCTCCGGACTGCTCCAGAAGCGTTGGAGGAATCTACCGGTGTGTTCCATCTCCCCTAAAAGCGGCGTTGCCATGGCCTCGAACACAACACTGTTTCCGATGTCCTGGACCCGAATACGCAAAAACCGACGTGGTTGCGATGGATGTCTGCCTGCCCGGCGATCCGTTTAACGGCGATCCGTTCAACTAGACCTTGGCTGCGGTGCGCAAGTCAGCCACTGCGTCGGTGGCCTCCCAGGTGAAGTCCACGTCTTCGCGGCCGAAGTGACCATATACCGAAGCTTTTTTATAGATCGGCCGCTGCAGATCCAATCGCTTGGTGATGAAGAAAGGCCGGAGATCAAAAACTTCGCGGACCGCTTTGGTCAGAACGTTATCCGGAACAACACCGGTGCCCCAGGATGTGACCAGGGTGGAGATGGGCTCGGCCACGCCGATGGCGTAGGCCACCTGGACCTCGCAACGATCCGCTAATCCGGCGGCCACGACATTCTTGGCAATGTAGCGGGCCATGTAGGCACCGGAGCGATCGACCTTGGAGGGATCTTTGCCGGAAAAGGCGCCGCCGCCGTGATTGCCCATGCCTCCGTATGTGTCCTGGATGATTTTGCGCCCGGTGAGGCCGCAGTCAGCCAGGGGGCCGCCGAGCACGAACCGGCCCGTGGTATTGATGTAGATGCGCATCTGCTTATCTACCATGTCCTCGGGCAAGGTCTTGAAAATGACCTCCTGTTTCACCGCCTCCACGAGATCGGCGTAGGCAATGTTTTCGTTGTGCTGGCAGGCGATGACAACGTTGTCAATGCGTTTGGGTTTGCCGTTTTCGTACTGGATGCACACCTCGGTCTTGCCGTCCGGGCGCAGGAAGTCGAGGATCTTGTGCTTGCGTACATAGGCCAGGCGGCGAGAAAGTTTATGGGAATAATAGATCGGTGCAGGCATCAGGGGCGACGTTTCGTTGACAGCAAAACCAAACATCATGCCCTGGTCCCCAGCGCCCTGTTCTTCGGGCTTGGTACGGTTCACGCCCATGGCGATGTCCACTGACTGCTTGTCGATGGAAGAAATCACCGCGCAAGTGTCCGCGTCAAAGCCCATATCGGAATTAATGTAGCCGATATCCCGCACCGTCTGCCGGACAATGCTTGGAAAGTCGGCGTAGGCATTGGTGGATATTTCGCCCGCGATGAAGGCCAGGCCCGTAGTGACCAGGGTTTCGCAAGCCACGCGGGCGGTGGGGTCTTGACCGATGATGCAGTCCAGGACCGCATCGGAGATCTGGTCGGCGACCTTGTCCGGATGGCCTTCGGTCACGGATTCCGAGGTGAAGAAATAGGAATTGGTATTGCCGTGCATTATTTATATCCTTCTGGATTTGTTTTCTTGATGTCCGGGCTGAGAATCCCTCCGGACATCATCAGTTTGAGGGCCTCCTCCACGGACATGTCCAAAGAGATGACCGTCTCCTCAGGGATCATCAGGAAATAGCCGGACGTGGGATTGGGAGTCGTGGGAACGAATACGTTGATCACTTTTTTGTGCGTCTTGTCCTGGACCTCACCGACGGCCACGCCGGTTACAAACCCCACCGCATAACATTCTTTCTTGGGGAATTCAACCAATACGACCCGCTTGAAATCCTGGGCGGGACGGTTGAAGATTGTTTCCATAACATGCTTGAACGCGAGATACAGTTTGTTCACCAGGGGAATGGTCGCGATGATTCGGTCCCAGATGTTCACCAGTTTGCGTCCCAAGTAATTGCGAACGAAAAAGCCGGTCAGAAGAAGCGTGCCGAAGAGCAGGATCAGGCCCAAGCCGGGGATGGGAAAGGGGAGAAAGCTTTCCGGCCTGAACCGGGCCGGAAGAAAGTTAAACAACCCATCCACCCAAGTGAGGAACATGTGCAAAAAGAAAAAGGTGGCCATGACCGGGGTCAGAAAGAGAAGCCCGGCCAGGAGGTTGACCCGGATAAAATGTTTCAGGCGGAACCAGAAGCTTTTGGAATGCAGTTCGTCAGACACGTTATTCACGTCCTATTCGCTTTGTCTAGCGGGCTTATTGTTTTCGTCCACCATTACGACCCTTGGTCGCAGTGAAGAGTATTCCTCTTGTGAAAGCCAGGCATAGGCCACGATGATCACCTTATGTCCCGGAGAGCCTTTGAGGGCGGCGGCTCCATTGAGACAAACCTCTCCGTGGTTGCCGACAATGGCATAGGTTTGCAATCGTTCCCCATTCTCCAGGTTGTACACATCCACCCGTTCATGGGGCAGGATGCCGGAGGCCGCCAGCAGGTCGGGGCAGATGGAGAGGCTGCCTTCGTAATCCACACGGGCCGCGGTGATTGTCGCCCTGTGAATCTTGCCGAGCATGAAGCAACGCAGAGCCATGCCGCCCTACATCCCGCCCGGCGAGGAGACCAGAATATTGTCGATCAGCCTGGTCTTGCCGAATTTCACGGCCACGGCCAACAGCGTGGGGCCGCTGATTTCTTCCACCGGGAAAAGTTGGTCCGGGTCCACCAAGGCCATGTATTCCACTTCGGCCAAGGGCATCTCACGCACGTATATGTCTCCGAGGTCGGCGAGCAATGCGCCGGCGTCGGTTGCCCCCTGTTTCGCCTTTTCCTTGATGTGCAGCAATCCCTTGCGTATGGCCGGGGCCTGTTTTCTTTCCTCCAAAGACAAGTAGACGTTGCGGGAACTCATGGCCAGGCCGTCGGTTTCCCGGACCGTCGGTCTGCCAACGATTTCCACGGGGATGTTCAGGTCCCGCGTCATCCGCCGGGTCACGGCCAACTGCTGCCAGTCCTTTTCACCGAAAACGGCAAGGCTCGGATTGGTCAGCAGGAAAAGCTTCGCGACCACTGTGGCTACCCCCCGGAAATGAGCCGGGCGGCTGACTGCGCAAAGTCCTCGGCACAGTGACGGCGTTTCCACCCATGCGGCATGATCCTTGGCAAACATATTTTCGGGCGTCGGAGTGAACAGGACGTCCACGCGCTGTTCCCGGGCCAGTCTGGTGTCACGCTGCAGGTCCCTTGGATAGAGTTTGAGGTCTTCGTGGGGCGCGAACTGGGTTGGGTTGACGAAGAGACTGACCATCAACACATCACAATGCTCCCTGGCCCAGCGCATCAAGGCGAGGTGTCCTTCATGAAAGAAACCCATGGTGGGCACCAGGGCCAGAGTTTTGCCCCGGCATCGCTCCAGGGCGCTCCACTCTTGAATTTCTTTCGGTTCATTGATGATCTGCATGGGGTTTTCTCGCGGCCCGGCTCATTTTTTTCAGACGCCTGATCATTATGCGTCGGGACATTGCTGTTCCAGAAAGGCAAGTTTTAGATGATAAAAGATAAACGCTGTTTTGTCCAGATCATTGGGGATAGTCTACCCGCTCCAGGCACAGTCCGCAGGCGGGCGCCGTGGCCAGGGCTGACTCGCGCTGTCCTTGTTCAGCCAGGTCCAGCATTTGCTCAACCGAAAGTCTTCCTTTGCCGACCATGACCAAGCCCCCCATGATGTTTCTGACCATCTGCCTTAGGAAGCCGTCCGCGCTGATCAGCCAGACCATCTCTTCCGGTCCGGAGCCCATTTCGCAGTGGATGTCGAAAACCGTGCGCACCGGGCTGCGCACCGGCGTCCCCCTGTTCTGAAAGGCCGACCAGCTCCGGCGCCCCACAAGTTTTTGGGCGGCAGTGGTCATTGCCTCTTGATTCAGGGGGCCGGTGGACCAGACAAAGGCCCTGCGGTGAGGAAGAAGATAGCCGGGCTCGGTCCAGAGGGTGTAGCGATAGGTTTTCTGGACGGCGTCAAAGCGGGCGTGAAACGTGGGTGATGCCCGAGCGACATGGACTGCGGTCAGGTCGGGCGGCAGCAGGGCGTTCAAGGCCCGCTGCCAGGGGAGGTCGGCCCGGGACGCCGGGATGTCCACATGGGCCACCTGGCCCAAGGCGTGCACTCCGGCGTCGGTCCGCCCGGCGCCGTGCACGCGCACGTTTTGCCCAGCCAATTGGGTCAGGGCGTGTTCCAGGCATCCCTGGACGGTGCGCGCGCCGGTCTGGAGCTGCCAACCGTGGAAATCCGCGCCCAGATAGGCCAGGATCAGCTTCAGGCGGACCGACGCCGGCATCCTGTTAGCCTTATTTATGGGAAGGACAGTTGCATCCGTGTCAATGCCTCGGTCAGCCGGGCGGCCTTTTCGGCATCCACGAACGAGAGGATCTCACCGGCGTTTCTTCCGCGCATTCCGGACAAAATTTTGACGGCAACGGGTTCTTCCAGGGCTTCCAGGGCCTCGGCCGCCCTCTTGGGCTTCATGTTAGAATAGACGTCCACAAGGTGTTTGGTTTTTTCGTCCTTTAGGACATCGGCTTTTTCCAGCATGGCCTGGATTCGTTTTTCTAATTCCTGAAGGCGGTTCAGCTTGGCGTCCAGTTCTCGTTCCAGGGCCTGAAGGGTCTGTTCTCGCCGCTGAACTTCCTCTTGGCGTTGACGCAAAGTCTGCCATTCTTCGGACAGATTCGGCTCGGCAACGCGCGCTTCCGGTTCCGGAACCTGGGCGTAGGCTGGCGAGGGCGCGGCGAAAATCGTCTCGACTACGACGGGATTGGAACGATCAAACGGTTGGAGCACGCTCCAGGCCGCCAAAACAAACAGCTTACACAGGCTGAGCACGGCCACGGCCGCAAGCAAATTAGAAACCCTTATATTGATGCCGAAGAGAGGCGATTTCATCCAGTTCTTTTTGTTCCTTGCGTTTTTGCTGTGCATAATATTCCATGGCTTGTTTGGTTTTCAGGCGTTCCAGAATTTTCATCTCCTTGGAACGTTGCACCAGGGCGGTTCGGCAGATCGTAACCCTGGTCGCGAGTTTTTGTAGCTTCAGTTCACCCCTGGAGATTTCTTGCAAAAGACGTTCCTTGAAAGAGGTCCACAGCCAAAGCTCGTCGCTGGGCAGGTCTCCTTGGCTCTTCAAATGAGTCTCCGTCTCGCGAACTTTTTGACGCAGTCCTTCCACCAGGCGATATTCGGCCTGGTAGGCGTTCTGGGCTGCAGCCAGTTCCAAGCGGGCCTCCTGTTCCAGGTGTTTTCGGTGCTGCAGAACGTGCTCAAGAGGAAACTGAAAGGGTTTAGCCAAAGGTTTTTCCCCAGAGGCTTTTCTATGCGCTTTATCCGATGAGTTCAAGATTTAAGTTGGA
>DBNV01000091.1:0-466 GCA_002299865.1 Desulfonatronaceae bacterium UBA663
GCAATTCCAGTGCCTGGGCCGTGCATCCGTTGACGCATGCGGGCTTCAGGCCCTGGTCCAGGCGATCCTTGCAGTAGTCGCATTTGAACGCCTTTTTCGTGGCCTCGTTCATGACCGGGACGTTCCATGGACAGGCCTGAATACAGGCTTTGCATCCCACGCACAGTTTCGTCTCAACAAAGACGATTCCATCCTCGGCGCGTTTGGTCATGGCGCCGGTGGGACAGGAAAAGACGCACCACGCCGGATCGCAGTGGAAACAGGGGACGAACAAGTTGAAAATGCGAGGCAGCCCTTTTTTGTTGACGGGTTCGGACGTGACCAGCTTGCCGAACCGAACGTCGGGCGGCAGAGTGTTCTTCGTCTGACAGTGGACTTCACATGCCTTGCAGCTGATGCATCGATCCTGGTTTGTCTTGATGAAGTATTTACCCAAAGCCCCCTCCTTGGTGACGGTTGGCTGGGG
>DBNV01000091.1:864-3391 GCA_002299865.1 Desulfonatronaceae bacterium UBA663
ACGCGGCGAACGCGGCGAACGCGCAGTGACCTCTTGTAAAAACAGTGTGATGGAGGTAGCAATTACACTAGTCTTTGGGGAACGGCTAGTTACCCGTCGCCGGATAAAAGATTTTTTTGCCGTTTGTCCGATAAGCCCAGATTGTATTGCTGGAGGAACCATGGCCCGAGAAAAAGTGTTCAGTGTCTGCGGGATGTGTACGGTGCGGTGCCCGATTGAGGTTGAAGTGGAGAACGACGATATTATCTTCGTGCAAGGCAACCCTCATGCTCCCGGGATCAAGGGGGCGCTCTGCGCCCGCGGCGGTGCCGGAATCGGCCTGCTGAACGACCCGGAACGGCCTCAATATCCCATGATCCGTGAAGGCGCCCGCGGCGCGGGCAAGTGGCGGAGGGTCGACTGGGATGAAGCCCTGGACTATGTGGCCGGGAAGCTTCAGCACCTCATCCGGGAACATGGGGGGCGCAGCGTGCTCTGGTCGGACCGGAGCGGGCCGTTCATTGACCTGCACCAGGCGTTCATGCGTGGTCTGGGCTCGCCCAACTACTGCGACCACGATTCGGCCTGCGCACGCAACGTACAGCACGCGGCCTTGTCCATGTTCGGCTTCGGCCGGCAAAGCCTCGTCTACGACTACAAAAACGCCAAGCACATCGTCCTGCAGACCCGCAATCTGTTCGAGTCCATCAACGTCAAGGAAGTCAACGATACCCTGGACGCCCTGGACGCGGGTTGCAAACTGACGGTCATCGATATCCGGGCCAACGTCTCGGCAAGCAAGGCCAGCCGCTTTTTCATGGTCCGCCCGGGAACGGATTATGCCTTCAATCTTGCGGTGATCAATGAACTCCTGGCTGAGCAGCTCTACAATACGGAATATGCCGCGCGGTTCATCCAGGACCTGGAGACTCTGCGGGCCTTCGTGGCCCCGTACACGCCGGAACGTGTCGCCGCGGAGACGGGTGTGTCCGCAAAGGAACTGCGCGACTTTGTTCGGGAACTGGCCGCCGCGGCCCCATCCGTGATCTGGCATCCCGGCTGGATGAACGCTCGGTACTCGGATTCCTTTTACATGTCCCGGACGATTTACATCATCAACGCCTTGCTGGGAGCCGTGGGGGCCAAAGGCGGCCTGCCGCTGGCCGCGACGCCCAAGGATGTTGGACGCAAGGGACTGAAGAAACTTGTGAATCTGTATCCCAAGCCCGAGGAAAAACGAGCCGACGGCGTGGGCTGGAAGCATCCCCAGTTCGATGCCGGTCCCGGCCTGCTGCACCTGGCGTACAAGGCCATTGAGTCAGCGGATCCCTATCCGGTCAAGGCCTACATCTGTCATCGCCATGATCCGCTGATGGCCTATCCGGATCCGGAGGCCCTGAAAAAGGTTTTTGACAAGCTGGATCTCTTGGTTGCAACGACGTTCAGTTGGTCGGACACGGCCTGGTTTGCGGACGTGGTCCTGCCGATGTCCACGTATCTGGAGCGCGAGTCCATTCTGGCCGGCAAGAGTGGACTCAAACCATCATTTTTCATCCGCAACAGGGCGGTTTCGCCGCGCTTTGAAACCAAGGCCGACTGGGAGATTATCTGCGGGTTGGCGAAGAGGCTGGGTTTGGACAAACTGGCCTTTGACTCCATCCAGGACATCTGGGCCTATCAATTGGACGGGACCGGGGTGAGCCTGGACGATTTCAAGGCCAAGGGTTCGGTTTCCCTGGCGGACAAGCCGAAATACTTCACCCCTCCGGAATACGTCTTTAAGACGCCGTCCGGAAAGATTGAGATTGTTTCCCAGAAGTGGGAAAAACAGGGCTTGCCTTCGCTTAAACCCTACGCCAGCCCTCAAAAGCCCGGCGAAGGCATGTTCAGGATCACCTTCGGCCGTTGCGGCGTGCATACCCAAGGTCATACGGTGAACAATCCCCTTCTGGCCGGCCGGATGCCCGAAAACACGCTCTGGATCAACGAGAAAGCGGCCCAGGCCATGGGCATTGCCGACGGGGATCTGGTGGAGGTCTCCTCCAACGGCTATTCCGGGAAGATCAGGGCGTTTTTAACCGAATTCATCCATCCGGAGGCTGTGTTCATGGTCCACGGTTTTGGCCACACCCTGCCCGTGGAAAGCCGGGCCTTGGGCAAGGGCGTAGCCGACCAGATGCTCATGCCCGGCGGTATCGAGAAATGGGATCCCGCCGGCGGGGCCATTGCCATGCAGGAGCATTTTATCACGGTCCGCCGGCTCTGATGCGTGGAGACTAGACGGTTCACGACGCGAGCAGCGGCCGCAAGGCTGCTGCTCATTCCCTATTTGCACCCGCACGGGATCAAGGAAATGGCCGCTTCCACGGGCCTGCGCATCGCGTATGCCGTGATCAAGCTGTTCAGGTCCTTGGAGCGAAACAACGCGGCTGATCGTCTGAGCACGTTGCGGGCCTTGCGCGATGAAGTTTTTTCCTCTTCGGGCACGGTTTGGCCCAAGAATACGGCCAGAGTCTTGTTGCAGATCATGAAGGGGCTGGTCAGGGCC